>CAYZBX010000330.1:0-1008 GCA_964476735.1 uncultured Micrococcaceae bacterium | reverse complement strand
TGGGTGGCGGTGGCCTTAGCAGACTGGGGCTGGTCGTGAGCCGTATGGCCGTTGGAGTGGTGGTGTCCGTGGTGGTCGCGTTCAACCATGCCGGATTCCTTTCCGCGAGGGTGAGCATGAAATGTTGCCGTGCCCGAAGATCCGGGCGGTGTCAATCGATGGTGTAGCGCCTTGTGAGGGCCTGTGGGCTCATCAGGTCGTTGGGTTGGGTGGTGGTTTCGCGCTAGACGCTCGAGGCACGGTAGCCCGCCGCATCGACCGCGGCTAGCACCGTGGCACGTCAACCGGTTGCTGGGCGGTGACGGCCAATCGACCGGATTGGGCACTGACCTGGACGTCGGTCACTTCAGGTAGCTGTGAGACGGCCTCGCGAACCGAGGTCTCGCACCCACCGCAGCTCATTCTCTGGACGACAAATTCACTGGTGTGCATTCCTGTGCTCCTTTCAGACATACTTGCCTCGATACCCTACACCCCTATAGGGTATATTTCAATGAATGGTTTCCTTGGCATCCCGCCATTCCAGGATGGCCACAGGGAGGGCTCACAGTGTGAAATGACCTTTGTGCCGTGAGATCTTTGCCGAAGCGGAACCGTCCAGCAATGCGTTCTTACGATAGGAGCACTGATGAACAAACTGAACCTGATGACTCGACTCACTCTCGGCGCAGCAATGGGGGCCTTGGCCTTGACCAGCTGTGCCGGAACCGGTGACGACGAGCCCGCCCCAGAATCCACACCCACCCAAGCCGAGGCGCAGACCGATACCTCCAGTCCCGATGCGCAAGCCCACGATCATGACCCGGACGGTGGGCCACCACCGGCAGGAATCCAGGAAGCCACCGATCCCACATATGCCGTCGGCGACCCCGTGGTCCTCAACGCCGACCACATGCCCGGCATGGATGGTGCTGAAGCCACCATCTCTGGTGCATTTGATACGACCACGTATTCGGTGAGTTACACGCCCACCGATGGCGGTGACCCGGTGACGGACCACAAATGGGT
>CAYZBX010000329.1:0-1012 GCA_964476735.1 uncultured Micrococcaceae bacterium | reverse complement strand
GTGGAACATGGGGTGGATGCACGACACGCTCAACTACATGGCGGAAGACCCGGTCAATCGGCAGTGGCACCACAACACCCTGACCTTTTCCCTCGCCTATGCCTTTAGCGAGAACTATGTGCTGCCGATCTCGCACGACGAGGTGGTTCACGGCAAGGGCAACATGCTGGCAAAGATGCCGGGTAATCGCTGGAGCCAATTGGCGAATCTGCGCGCATATTACGCCTATCAGTGGGCGCACCCGGGCAAGAAGCTGCTCTTCATGGGGTGCGAATACGGCCAGGCCGCGGAGTGGTCAGAGGCCCACGGACTGGACTGGTGGCTTTCCGAGCAACCGGCCCACCACGGTTTGCAACGCCTCATCCGCGATCTGAACCATACCTATCGCAACACCCCGGCACTCTACGCCCGGGACCACGATGGCGCCGGATTCTCTTGGATCAACGTCAATGACGGTGCACACAACGTCATTTCCTTCATCCGCTGGGACCACGACGGCAATCCGCTCGTCTGCGTCGCTAACTTCTCCGGCAGCACCCACAGTGACTACGTCCTAGGTCTGCCGCGAGCGGGCGTCTGGCATGAGGTGCTCAACACCGACGCAGCAGACTACTCCGGAGCAGGGGTGGGCAACATGGGCCGAATCGTGGCCAGCTCCGAGGGCTATGACGGACAGCCGAGTTCGGCTCGGGTGACCCTGCCTGCCCTATCAACCATCTACTTCAGCCCGGCAAACCCCCTCTGAGGCCCAAAAACAGGCCCTGTGACGCAGTTCTCATAGGGGCGTTTTAGCCCCGAGAACACGCGGAAGACGCGGCGGCCGAATCGCGGAAAACGGCCGAAAAGTGAACTTTGGGCCAAATCCGATTTACACCTTGGTCGAAAAGTGTGTAAAGTTATTTCTCGTGCTCAGGGAGCAAGCGAAAAGCCGAAAGGCCAAGCGGAAGCCCTGAGACCAACATTTTCGTTGTTTGATATCTCAATAGTGTGTCATGTTTGTTGATACCGATTT
>CAYZBX010000328.1:0-1013 GCA_964476735.1 uncultured Micrococcaceae bacterium | reverse complement strand
ACCCCGACCTGCCAGTCGGCGACCGCGCCGTCCTTGATGTGTCCGCGGATCTCCGTGACCTCGAACCAATCGAGGTTGCGCACGGTTTCGTTGGCTTTGCCGACCGCGTTTTCGATCGCCGCCTGGACCGAGTCCGGGGAGCTTCCGACGATTTCCGAGATGCCGTAGGTGTTGTTCGCCATAGCTGTTCCTTTCGTAGCCTGTTTCTCCATCCTACGAAAGATGTGACCCGGCTAACACCGCATAGCCGTTCGGTATGCTCACCGACCCTCTGTTGGGGGCGACGGCCCTAGGCCGCGTCACGTGAAGCTGGCTGTCTTCTTGGGCCGGAACACGGCTGCGGGGACGCTCCACTGCCACTTCAGGGCTGCGACCCGCAAGAGGAAGACGACCGTGGCGGTGCCCACTGCGGTGTAGGTGTTGAACCAGTCCAGGTACACCAGCCCGATGGTCAGGGCGGCCCCGACAAAGGCTGGGATGGCATACACGCCCCGCACGTTGAATATTTGCGGGACTTCGTTCGCGACCACATCGCGCAACACGCCGCCGCCGACGGCCGAGGTGAGGCCGAGCAGCGCAGCGGCAACGGGGTTGGCGCCCGCGTTGTGTGCGATCAGCGTCCCACTGACGCAGAACAGGGCCAGGCCCACCGCGTCCGAAATGAGCAGGGTTCGGCGCAGCCGATGCACCTTGAGAACCTTGACGTAGACCAGCAGCGCGGCGAACACGGCTGCGGCCAGATATTCGAGCCGTTCGAAGGAGGTCGGTGGGACCTTGCCGAGGATGATGTCCCGAACGGTGCCGCCGCCCATCCCGGCTAGGCTGCCGAGCAGCAGCGACCCCACGATGTCAAAGCCCCGTCGGGCGGCGAGCAGGCTACCGGAGGCGGCGAAGGCTACTGTTCCGCCCAAATCGAGAACGAGCAGCAGCACGTCAATATTGAGAATTGTTGTTTCCCTACACCTAGTGCGAGTACGAGTTATGACCAGATTCTATCTGGCGGCTTTGGGCTT
>CAYZBX010000327.1:0-1018 GCA_964476735.1 uncultured Micrococcaceae bacterium | reverse complement strand
AGAACAACCCCGTGTCGAGCAGTCGTATCCCCCACTGCACGTAGGTGTGAAGAGCGGGCTCTGGACCCTTCCACTGCTCGCGGTATGGCGTCCGGTACGGCAGCACAGCTGCCCTGGACCCGTATCGCACATTGGGCTCAAGACTCGTCAGCACCTCAGCCACATCGGACCCGCGATCAGGCCAGGTGCTGACCACAGCTGCGCGATCGTCCCTGTTGAGCATCGGGGGAGCCACGTCAGGAAAGAGCAGGTGCTCGACGGCCCACATCTGCGACCACACCGTCTGCTGGTCGATCCGGTCGAACACCTTGTGCAGGGCCGACCGGTCGTAGAGGGCCGCTCGCCGTTCATCCATCGGGAGCGCCTTGATCTCGACGTAGAAACTGATCAGGAAGTTCAGCATCTTCCACCGATAGTTGTTGAACGCCTGACCCGGGTGCGCGGCGCCGCCACGCAGTGCCTCGGCAAGGTCCTGCGGCATACCGCTCGTCCCTGACTCGCGAAAGGCGACCACCTGGTCGATGATCTTGGTTTTGGTGCGGCTCGACACTGCACGGGTCGAGACGATGAGGAAGTGGGCATAGAGCAGCTCCGCCGCCACCTGGACCGTGTCGGCACTCGCCGTCCCGAGCTGACCCTTGAGCTTCGTGATGAATGACCCCGTGCCCAGGTCGGGGTTGTTGATGAAATGGTCGACGAGTTCCTGGCCAGCGGTGCGCACATCCAGCGGTCGACCGTCGAACAGGCTCCGGTCGTCCAGCAGCGCCTCGTCGCGCCATCGCTCTGCGGCGGCATACATCGGTTGGGCCGAGGGATAGGGCAAGCGACAGGATGAGCGTCCGACCATGTCCATGGCCCAAGTCTGCCCCACACCCGTCAGCCGATTTCAGACCAGCTATAGTTGTGTCTTGCAGCATCCGAATCGATCGGCACGAGGGAGAGCTTTCGATGGCACTGTCGGAGCAGCGATGGGTTGAGGTCACCCCGTCGCAGTTCGAGCATGAGACCGAAGGTCTTG
>CAYZBX010000326.1:0-1048 GCA_964476735.1 uncultured Micrococcaceae bacterium | reverse complement strand
TTTCCCCGGCAGCCATAGAGGAAGCGGCCGACAAACTGGGCCACGATCCAGCACAGACCGCGTGGGAACTCGCCGATGAACTGAGCATCCAGACGGGGGCTGGCGCTGCGCTCACGGAAGCTGCGGGGTAGGCGTCTGTTGCCGGCACAGCAAACTTGGGGTAGCTTTGGTCGCAAGGTCAAGAGAACTAGCTGAACGACTTTGGACGAGGCTAGTCGGCAACCGCGTCACCCGACACGGTGCCCTCCAAAGAAGACCTGGGCCCAACCAATACCGGTTGCGGTCAAGCCGGGTCAGGCACTAGGTGCCGACCTCCTTTAGACAAGGAGTTTTGTCATGTCTCCAACACACTCGAGCAAATCCCAAGCTGAGTCTCCTTTTCCGCCGCAAGATGGGCCCTGCGTGTTCAACAGGGCGCACAACCTCATTGGTTGCGAAAATTATGGGAGCGGCCACACAATGCACTGGATCAAAGCGAAGCTTGCCATGCAGCGGGGGTGGATCTGGCGTGACGGTATCGTCACCGAAGTCGACGGTCAGCTTGGCCGGGTCGCGTACCTCAACGAACCCGAGCAGCCGCGAATCTGGTACCACCTGCCGCTGGAGGAGTTCATCCGGGTGGGGGACCCGGTACGACTTGCGGAGAGTCTAGGCGGTGTCCTCATGATCGGTGCACGAATGATCAACATCGCCATCACAGATGGTGCCGGCAAGATCCCAGAGCCAACCGATCCGGAGGAGTTGGCCAAGTGGAACCGTCAGACGGCACCCGTGATCACCAATCTGGCGACCGGGCAGTCCATCTCACTCGGTGCCGGGGAATATCTGCGCGACAGGCAGCCCAAGTCTGACGAGCAAGAGTAAACCTGTCTGAGGCAATTTGGTGGCGGCGCCGGCATCTGCTGGCTCCGCCACCTTTCCGCGATACTCAGCGATGGGGGATTATCTTAGGCGTTGCTTGGGAATCGCTGGTGGCTAGGGGCGACATTCGTCCGTGGCCGATGGGCTAGAATTGGTCGGAATGCTGGACGTTGGCTTAGCTTTTCGT
>CAYZBX010000325.1:0-1063 GCA_964476735.1 uncultured Micrococcaceae bacterium | reverse complement strand
CCGAGCACCCGGAGCAGGGCAAGATGACCCTGCAGGACCTGCACGCCCGGCAGGCCGAGGACTGGTTCGACGCCGACGGTTTCTTCCTCGCGGAGAACTCCGGCGGGCAGCTGTTGGCCTTCCACTGGACCAAGACCGTCGCTCCTGCTTCGCCCGCGGACCAGCGCGTCGGCGAGGTGTACGTGGTGGGGGTCAGCCCGGACGCGCAGGGGCAGGGACTCGGGCTGGCGCTGACCCTAGCCGGGTTGCAGCACCTGAGGGACCGGGTCGACGTGATCGAGCTGTACGTGGATGCGGACAACGTCCCGGCCGTGGGCCTGTACCAGAAGCTGGGCTTCGCCCGGGCCACCGTTGACGTCATGTATCGGCACAGCTCACGCGCGTCCTGAGCGTTCACGCGGCTGCCCTAAACTAGAAGTCGTCTGGCCAAGAAAGGATCTTCGTGAATCGTCCCCAGCTCGCCAAGGACCAGGTTCCTACCCGCGACGGCACCTACACCACCGCCCGTTCACAACGCGATCGCATCGAGCTACCGGAGGCACCCCCGGCCAAGCACCCCGATGGTGATTTCAAGCTCAAGGAACGCTTCCTAGACCGTGAGATCTCCTGGCTGGACTTCAACACCCGGGTGCTGGAGCTGGCCGAAGACCCCGAGCTGTTCCTGCTCGAGCGGGTCAACTTCCTGTCCATCTTCGCCTCCAACCTCGACGAGTTCTTCATGGTCCGGGTCGCCGGGCTTAAGCGCCGGATCGCCACCGACATCGCCGTACCCTCGGCCGCTGGCCTCTCCCCCGTGGAGCAGCTCAAGCAGATTCACTACACCGCCCACCAGCTGCAGGAGCGGCACGCCCGGGTGTTGCACGACGTGCTGCGTCCGGCGCTTGCCGAGGAGGGCATCGAGTTCGTCCACTACGCAGACCTGACCGAACGCGACCGCTCGTTCCTCAGCGACTTTTTTGTCCGCCGGGTGTTCCCCATCCTCACCCCGCTGGCGGTGGACCCGGCCCACCCGTTCCCGTACATCTCCGGGCTGAGCCTGAACATCGCGGTGCTGGTGCGCAAC
>CAYZBX010000324.1:0-1078 GCA_964476735.1 uncultured Micrococcaceae bacterium | reverse complement strand
AGCGGCGCCGACACCGGTGTAAATGCGTCGCTTGATCGACCCGGCCATGGCGGCCTGTAGGGCTAAACCTACGACGATGGCCAACACGCCAACCCCGATCCAATTCATTTGGGGATAGCGGAGCCAGTCGTTGTAGGCGATGCCGATGTATTCCTTCAGCAGCACTGCTGCCCAGAACACCGGCAGGGAGAAGAACAGGAAGGTCAAGAAAGTGATCGCGTAGTCGAGGCCGGAGTACTGGCGGATCGCGGTGATGATACCGACCGCGATACCGATAATGATTGCCAAGACCGTGGCGAGCACGACCAGCCGCAGTGTCGAGGAAGCGGCATTGGCCAGCAAGTCAACAACTTCGACACCATTGCGCGTCGTTCCTAGGTCGCAGCGGCCGATGAAACAGCCGCCGACGCCAGCGAGCCAGCTCAGGTAGCGGAGGAACCACGGCTGGTCCAGGTTCATGAAATCGATGCGTCGTTGCATCAACATTTCGCGATTCGGATCATTCGATTCGCGTAAGTCAGCAAGGGGGTCACCGGAATGGGTGACCAAGAAATAAAGCAAGAGTGATGCCAAGAACATCACGATGACTGAAGCACCGAAGCGCTTGAGCGCGTATTTGATCACGGCGGAGGAAGCCTTTCAAGCTGCGGTGGAGATTGCCATCATGCGGCTCCGGTAGGAGCGGCAGTGGGAGCATTCCTATTCCCGATTAATTGATCGAACGGGTTTCGGGCACCGCTTCTGGGATGTTGTAACGGCTACGGGTGGGATAGACGCTGTTGGAGTCTATCCCACCCGTGGACCGATTATTCACTGATGGTTATCAATGACTGCGTGAGATCTTACTCAGCGCGCTGCCACTGTTCCATGTTCCAGAACAGCTGGTTCTGCGTCGAGGTTGGACGCACGTTCAGCAGGTTGGAGTTGGAAGCGGCAACACCTGGGTGTGCGTACAGCGGAATGCCGTGCAGGTCATCCCAGAGGTGCTTCTCGATGATGGCGCGCTGTTCTTTGTGCACTTCTTCATCCAGCGTGGACTGCAGGGTGTCCCAGGCCTTATCGACTTCCTCGTTGGAGT
>CAYZBX010000323.1:0-1101 GCA_964476735.1 uncultured Micrococcaceae bacterium | reverse complement strand
CCGATGAGACCGCGGGCCGGCACGGTGAATTCCATGCGAACCCAGCCGGTGCCGTTGTTCGTCATGGAGGTCATCCGGCCCTTGCGGGAGGCCAGCAGCTGAGTGATGGCACCCATGTATTCCTCGGGGGCGTCGATGGTCATCTCTTCGAATGGCTCGTGCAGGGAGCCGTCGATGTGTTTGGTGACCACCTGAGGTTTGCCCACCGTGAGTTCAAACCCTTCACGACGCATCTGCTCCACGAGGATCGCCAATGCGAGCTCACCACGGCCGAGGATCTCCCAAGCGTCAGGTCGCTCGGTCGGCTGGATCTTCAGGGAGACGTTACCGATCAGCTCGCGGTCCAAGCGATCCTTGATCTGCCGTGCCGTCACCTTGGCGCCCTTGACGCGTCCGGCCATCGGGGAGGTGTTGATGCCGATGGTCATGGAGATGGCGGGTTCATCGACCTCGATCTGCGGCAATGGTTTGGGGTTGTCGACATCGGTGAGGGTCTCACCGATCATGAGGTCTTCGATGCCAGCCACGGCGACGATCTCGCCGGGGCCAGCCGACTCCGCCGGCACCCGCTCGAGTCCCTTGGTGGCGAGGAGTTCAGTAATCTTCACGGTCTTGATGCTGCCATCCTGCCGCGCCCAGGCGACCTGCTGGCCCTTCTTCAGGGTTCCGTTGAAGATCCGCAGCAGCGCCAGACGGCCGAGGAACGGTGAGGCGTCGAGGTTGGTGACGTGAGCCTGCAGGACCTCATCTGGGTCGTAGGTCGGTGCTGGCACGTGTTTCAGAATCGTGGCGAAGAGGTCTTCGAGGTCTTCCTTATCCGGCAGCGAGCCGTTCTCCGGCTGGTTGAGCGAGGCCCGGCCGGCCTTGCCGGAGGCATACACGACCGGCACCTCAAGGATCGCGTCTAGGTCGAGGTCCTCGATTTCTTCGGCCAGGTCCGAGGCCAGACCGAGCAGCAGGTCCATGGATTCGCCGACGACTTCTTCAATGCGGGCGTCGGACCGGTCGGTCTTGTTCACCAAGAGGATGACCGGAAGCTTGGCGGCAAGTGCCTTGCGCAGCACGAAACGGGTCTGCGGCAGCGGCCCCTCGGAGGAGTCC
>CAYZBX010000322.1:0-1105 GCA_964476735.1 uncultured Micrococcaceae bacterium | reverse complement strand
AAACACTCGTCACGGAGCCTTGAATTGAACGACTCAACGTATCCATTCCGCCAAGGCTGGCCCGGCGGAATGTACGACAACCCGGTTCTCGTGCCAGCCCAGTCTGCGACGGCGTCAGAGATAAACTCCGGCCCGTTGTCACTGCGCAGCACCATCGGCGCCCCACGCTCGGCAACGAGCTCCTCAAGATGCGCGATGAAACGTTCAGCGGTGATCGACCGCTCCACAAGACCACCCAAGCACTCGCGGGTGTGCTCATCGACGATTGAGCAGATCTTGATCGCTTTGCCACGCTCACAGACATCAAACTGAAAATCGACCGCCCACACGACGCCCGGAGCGGTCGCTTTGGGTGCATGGGCCGTCGACGAGCCGACACGTTTCCTTCTGCGCCGTTGCGCAACCCGTAGCCCTTCTTCTCGCCACAACCGTTGCACCTTCTTGTGGTTGACGTTCCAACCCTCAGCACGGGCCTCGTGATACGCGCGGCGGTATCCCCACCTCGGGTGGTTCTTCGCAAATACTCGGAGCCAGTCGCGCAACGCCTGGTCGGGATCTGCCAGGGTGTCACCTTTCAAGGGTCTGCGCCAGGCGGAGCGAGAGAGCCCAGCCAGGCGGCACGCCATGCGCTCACTGATCTGCAATGTGCGAATCAGGTGCGTGATTGCGGCGCGATGTCTGCCCGGGCCTAGAAGTTTCCCTCAGCCAACTCCTTCAGCGCAGCCTTCTCTAGCTCAGCTTCGGCAAGCAGCCGCTTCAGAGTCGCGTTCTGCTTCTCGAGCTGTTTGAGGCGCTTCGCGTCGTCGGCTTTCATGCCACCGTACTGGTTGCGCCACCGGTAATAGGTTTGCTCAGTAACGCCGAGCTCACGGCACGCATCGGCGACGGTATTGCCCTCCCCGAGCAGGCGGTCGGCTTGACCGAGTTTCCGGACGATCTGCTCAAGGGTATGGCGTTTTCTTTGGTTGCTCATCGTGTGATCCATTCTCCCCACAAAAGCGGGGCTCTGGACTCACGCAACGTGTGGACCTAGAAAACGGGTTCAGCCCAGAATGACTTCCAGCGGACTTAAGAAAAGCAGAAAGAACCTACCAGCAGGTCCGCC
>CAYZBX010000321.1:0-1123 GCA_964476735.1 uncultured Micrococcaceae bacterium | reverse complement strand
GACGCCGACGGCAACTGGACCCGTCACCACGTGGATGAGGCGGGCAAACCGCTAACCGACATCCAGTCGTGGCTGATCAGCAACCAACGACCATCGGTGGTGCGCTAGTGGCCCTGACAGCCCAACGCTACGGCAAGGGACTTGCCGACACGGAACCCGATTCCCGGATTATCGCGGCCGGCGCGCTGTGCTGGCGGGTGCGCGACAACGAGTTGCAGGTGCTACTGATCCACCGGCCCAACTACAAGGACTGGTCTTGGCCGAAGGGCAAACTGGACGCCGGGGAGACTCTCCCGGAATGCGCGGTGCGGGAGATCGCCGAGGAGATCAACCTCGACATCACCTTGGGGATACCGCTGCCCATCACCCGCTACAAGGTGGGCCGGCGCAGCAAGGAGGTCTGGTACTGGGCCGCCGAGGTGCCCCGGGCCGAACCCACACCCGACGGCTCGGAGGTGGACAAGGTCAAGTGGGTGAACGTGAAGACGGCGCAGAAGATGCTCACCATGGCCAGCGACCGGGTCCCGCTGGACGCGCTGGCGGCCGCCGACCGGCGTAACGCGCTGAAGACCACGCCGTTCGTGGTGGTCCGGCACGCCAAGGCCAAGCCGCGGCCAACCTGGACCCGGGCCGAAGGCGAACGCCCGCTGGCCGCGACCGGACGCCGGCAGGCTCTAGCCGTGGGCAACCTGTTGGGTGCGTGGGACCCCAAGCACCTGATCTCCTCCCCGTGGACCCGCTGCGTGGAGACCCTAGCGCCGTTCGTGCGGATCAGCGGCCGGCGGCTGACCCACAAGAAGTCGCTCACCGAGCTGGCCTCCAACCGGCGCCCGGAAAAGGCCCGGAAGACCATCGCCAAGCTGATCGAGCGGGTCCGTTCCACCGCCGTCTGCACGCACCGGCCCGTGCTGCCCAACGTGCTGACGGTGCTGTCCGACTACGCCGACCTCAACTACGCGCCGGAGCTGGCGGGCGCCCTGCCCGCTCAGGACCCCTACCTGAAGCCGGGCGCGGTGATCGTCTGCCAGCAGGCGCCGGACCGCGATGGCCGGATTGTCTCGATTGAGGTTTACGACTCATTTGACGATTAGCCAACTAGAATGATCTGAAGGATTGTTCAACC
>CAYZBX010000320.1:0-1132 GCA_964476735.1 uncultured Micrococcaceae bacterium | reverse complement strand
GCTTCTGCAGGAAGGCGGGGACCCAGAAGGAGTGGATCACGTCGCGCGAGGTCAATTCCAGCTTCACAGGAACATCGACCGGCAGGTACAGGGTTGGCAGCGTGTCCCGCTTGCCGTCCGTACCGTCAAGGTGGGCCTGAACGGTTGGGTCGTTCTTTTCCATGCCCTTGTATTCGTAGTTGAAGTCCCAAGCCCACTGCTTGCCAACCACGTTGACAACCAGTGCTGGCTCTTCAGCTGGTGGCGTTTCTACTTCTCGCTGGACCTGATCAGTGAAGGCAAAGAGCACAAACACCATGACCAGTGGCACGACGGTGTACAGAATTTCCAGCGGGACGTTGTACGCGAGCTGTTTCGGGTATCCAACGTCATTCTTGCGGCGGCGGTAGGCGATGATCACCCAGATCATCAGACCCCACACCAACAGACCGATAGCGGTGGCAGCAATCCATGAGTTGACCCACAGGTCAGTCAGGTACGGATTATGGTTGGTGACTTCACGGGAGCCGGGGAGCCAGCCACGCTGGACTTCCTCGGAGCAGCCCGTCAACACCAACGCTGCGGTGCTAGCGACCGCAACTCCTTTAAGGAGCCGTGAACGTCGTTGATTGGTTCGTGTTTGCGAACTCACTGACGGCCCTTCCTTTTTCTAGTGCGATGTGATGCGTAAAGCTTCATGTCTAACGGTAGTCCATTTTGGACTGCCGAAAGAGGGCAAGACACACTTTGCCCCTTTACATTTACTACCTACTGTAGATCTTTCTACGGCCAAGTGCATAGCCGTGACACACCGAAGGCCCACCAAACTGCCTTGTTGATGGGCCTTCTGCGGCGTAGCTCACAGTAATATTTAGTGGAACGAGTCTCCGCAGGCGCAGGATCCTGCTGCCGCCGGGTTGTCGATGGTGAATCCGACCTTTTCGATCGAGTCTTCAAAGTCGATGGTGGCGCCGGCCAAGTAGGGCACGCTCATCTTGTCGACCACCACTTCTACCCCGTCGAAGTCGACGATGGCATCCCCATCTAGGGTCCGTTCGTCAAAGTAGAGTTGATAGATCAGCCCCGAGCAGCCACCCGGCTGGACAGCCACACGCAGGCGCAGGTCGTCGCGGCCCTCCTGAGTCAACAGGTC
>CAYZBX010000319.1:0-1145 GCA_964476735.1 uncultured Micrococcaceae bacterium | reverse complement strand
GGTGCGAACAGCAGGTTCGCCGGCGGGTTATCCCCCGAATACTCCTGCATGATGGTGTCCAACAGCTCAGCCCGGATGATGCAGCCGGCACGCCAGAGGGCGGCGATCTCGTCGAGCTTCAAATCCCAGCCGTACTCCGCGCCGGCGATCTGGATCATGTCTAGGCCCTGGGCGTAGGAGACCAGCTTGGAGGCATAGAGCGCCTGCCGGACGTCCTCGATGAAGGATTCGTCCAGCGCGGCGGACTCGTTCACCCCGGCTGCGAGCACGCGCTGGGCTTCCGAGCGCACTTCGCCCATGGAGGAGAGTGAACGGGCGAAGACCGATTCGGCGATGGCCGAGATCGCTGAACCGAGTTCCAGACCGGAGATGCCGGTCCAGCGTCCGGTGCCCTTCTGCCCGGCGGCGTCCACGATCACATCGACCAGCGGCTTGCCCGTCGTGGCGTCCCGCTGCGCCAGCACCTCTGCGGTGATCTCGATCAGGTAGCTGGAGAGTTCGGTGTCGTTCCAGGCGCGGAAGATCGCCGCCTGCTCGGCGGGTTCGATCCCGGCGGCGCTGCGCAGCAGGTCGTAGGCCTCGCCGATAACCTGCATGTCGGCGTATTCGATGCCGTTGTGGACCATCTTCACAAAGTGGCCGGCGCCGTCGGTGCCCACCCAGGAGCAGCAGGGTTCACCGTTGTAGTCGGCCGCGATGGATTCCAGCAGCGGGCCGAGCGAGTCGTAGGACTTCTTGGAACCGCCGGGCATGATCGCCGGGCCATTCAGCGCGCCCTCTTCCCCGCCGGAGACTCCGATGCCGACAAAGTGGAAACCCTTGCTGGCCACGTACTCCTCGCGCCTGCGGGTGTCCGCGAAATGCGAGTTCCCTGCGTCAATGATGATGTCGTCCTCATCCAGCAGGGGCAGCAGATCCTCGATGACGGCGTCAACCGCCGCGCCGGCCTGAATCATCAGCAGCACCTTGCGTGGTCGCTCCAGCGCGGCAACCAGTTCGGCCAGGGTTTCGGTCTTGATGAACTCGCCTTCGTGCCCGTGTTCGGCCAGCAGTGCCTCCGTGCGGCCGACCGACCTGTTGTGCACGGCGACGGTGTATCCGTGTCGGGCAAAGTTCCGGGCGAGGTTGGCGCCCATGACGGCGAG
>CAYZBX010000318.1:0-1154 GCA_964476735.1 uncultured Micrococcaceae bacterium | reverse complement strand
GACGCTTATTCCTGCGGGGCCAAGGCGAGCCAGATCTCGGCGACGAACCTCCTCGAGGCTGCGACTCTCCCACGTGGTACCTACACCATGGACATGACCAACAGCATCTGCCCGGCGGAACTGCAAACCAAGGACGGAAAATGCCCGGCTATCGTTGGCAATGTCGCTGTGTGGTATGACAACTCGCATCTGACCAGCACCTACATTGAAACAATGCTTCCCACCTTCGAGAGGGAGCTACGGAACACGGTCCCGTTCCTGTTCGAAGACTGAGATCGCAGCGCTTCGGCGACACGGCAAAGAGAAGGGGATCCCGGGCAACCGGGATCCCCTTCCTTGCTATTGCTACTCGAAACGTTTAGGCGTCGCCACCTGCGTTACCGGAGGTGCCGGCGTTGACGTCCAACAGGCGGTACTTCTCGATGGCCTGAGCCGGAGCGTCTGCGGCGACCTCGCCGCGCTTGGCCAGCAGCTGCAAGGCACGAACCACCATGGAGTGGGAGTCGATCTTGAAGTAGCGGCGGGCCGCGGCGCGGGTGTCGGAGAAGCCGAAGTCATCCGCGCCCAAGGTCGCCCAGTCGTTCGGCACGTACTGGCGGATCTGGTCCGGCAGCAGGGTGGCCATGTCGCTGGAGGCGATGATCGGGCCCTCAACGTTGGCCAGCCGTTCGGTGATGAACGCGGTCTTGGGTTCCTGATCCGGGTGCAGGAAGTTGTGCTGCTCGGCGGCCACCGCATCCCGGCGCAGCTCTTTCCAGCTGGTCACGGACCACACATCTGCGGACACGCCCCAGTCCTTGGCTAGGATTTCCTGGGCCTCTAGGGCCCACGGCACGGCCACGCCGGAGCCGAAGAGCTGGACGCGCGGTCCATCGACCTCGGCGGCCTTCAGGTGGTAGAGGCCCTTGATGATGCCCTCGACGTCTACCTCTTCCGGTTCCGCCGGCTGGTGGATCGGCTCGTTGTACACGGTCAGGTAGTACATCAGGTCGTGGTCACCGTCGTGATCTCCGTACATCTCCCACAGGCCGTGGCGGATGATGTGGGCGATCTCGTAGCCGTAGGCCGGGTCGTAGTGGCGTACCGCCGGGTTGGTGCCGGCTAGCACAGGGGAGTGCCCGTCCATGTGCTGCAGACCTTCACCGGCCAGCGTG
>CAYZBX010000317.1:0-1157 GCA_964476735.1 uncultured Micrococcaceae bacterium | reverse complement strand
ACCGAAGTGTCGATCAACACTGCCCACGGTGTGCGCCGTGTCGTGAAAGACGCATTCAAACGTGCGCAAGACCGTCCGCGTAAGAAGCTGACTCTGGTCCACAAACACAATGTGTTGGTGAACGCCGGTCACCTGTGGCGCCGCACGGTTGAAGAAGTAGCCAAGGAATACCCTGAGGTCACGTGGGACTACTTGCACGTGGACGCGGCCATGATCTTCATGACCACTGACCCGCAACGCTTTGATGTGATCGTCACGGACAACCTGTTTGGCGACATCATCACTGACCTTGCAGCAGCGGTGACCGGCGGAATTGGCTTTGCCGCCAGCGGAAACATTAACATTGACGGTACCGCACCATCGATGTTCGAGCCGGTCCACGGATCCGCCCCGGACATCGCAGGTCAGGGCAAGGCAGACCCAACCGCTGCCATCCTGTCCGCAAGCTTGTTGCTAGATCACCTCGGTCTCAGCGAAGCAGCTAAACGCATTGAAGATGCAGTCCTA
Source organism: uncultured Micrococcaceae bacterium (assembly GCA_964476735.1). Lineage (GTDB taxonomy): Bacteria > Actinomycetota > Actinomycetes > Actinomycetales > Micrococcaceae > Micrococcoides. The sequence continues at coordinate 650 of CAYZBX010000317.1, read as the reverse complement.
GCTGACATGAACGCCCGTGCTGAAAACCCAGCCCCGCGCTCAACCCAAGAAATCGGCGACGCGATCGTCGCCGCCATGGGTCACTAAGAGGCACAGCATAAGGGCAAGACGAAAGGACGCGCGCCCCATCATGGAATTTACCCGTCACCTCACCCAGACCCCGACCCCTGATGTCGAGCGTGACAAGGTTTTGGCAGACCCAGGATTCGGTGTGAACTTCACCGACCACCAAGTCATCATTGACTACCGAGACGGTGCCTGGCACGACCCCCGGGTCGAGGCCTACGGTCCGATTATGTTGGACCCGGCCGCCGCAGTGCTGCACTACGCCCAAGAAATCTTCGAAGGCATGAAAGCGTACCGGCATGCTGACGGTTCCGTGTGGACCTTCCGCCCGTACGAGAACGCCAGACGGATGAATCGCTCCGCCGAGCGGCTGGCGATGCCTCAGCTGCCCGAAGAGGTCTTTGTCCAGGCCCTGAAGGAACTGGTCGACGTGGACCAGCAATGGGTCCCGGACGGTGACGGCGAGGCGCTCTACCTGCGGCCGTTCATGTATGCCTCGGAGGTTTTCCTCGGGGTGCGCCCGTCGCGCGAATACTCTTTCCGGGTGATCGCCTCGCCCGCCGCCAACTACTTCGGCGGGCCGC
>CAYZBX010000316.1:0-1167 GCA_964476735.1 uncultured Micrococcaceae bacterium | reverse complement strand
TAACACTGTCACGTCCTCCCTTTCCAGTTCTAGGTAGCCTTCTTAGGAGATCGGCTCATCTGACTGTGATGTCTGGTATTTCTTGGGCAGGTCCGGGTAGAAGTAGTGTTTGCGGGCAAACCGGCAGTAGCCGGCGATCTGGCAGTTCAGGGCCAGGCCCAGCCGGATGGCGTATTCGATGGCCTGCCGGTTCACCATCGGCAGGGCGCCGGGCAGGCCGAGGCAGACCTCGTTGACGTTGGTGTTGGGGTCATCGCCGAACGCGTTGGGCGCGGAGGAGAACATCTTGGTCTTGGTGTTCAGCTCCACGTGCACCTCGAAACCCAGCACGGGGTCGTAGGCGGCGATAGCGTCTTCGAAAGCAACGATAGTTTCGCTCATTGAAGTGTGTACTCTTCCCGATTCTTCAAGTGTGGTGGGTTATTCGGCGATGGTGGCGGCTTCGCCAGGCTGCTGGCTCAGCAGCGGCGCACCCCACTTCTCGGTGAGGGCGGCCTCGAGGGCGGCTCCGACCCGGTAGAGCCGGGCGTCTTCCTTGAGAGGCGCCATCAGCTGGATGCCGACCGGCAGGTTCTCAGCCAGCCCGGCCGGCACGGAGATTGCCGGGATGCCGGCGAGGTTGACCGGGATGACGGTGACGTCGGCGCGGTACATGGCGATCGGGTCGTCGACCTTGGCGCCGGCCTCGAAAGCGACCATCGGCATGGCCGGGGAGATCAGCACGTCCACGTCTTGGAAGGCGGCGGTGAAGTCCCGCTGGATCAGGGTGCGGACCTTCTGCGCCTTGCCATAGAAGGCGTCGTAGTAGCCGGCGGACAGGGCGTAGGTGCCCAGCAGGATGCGGCGCTTGACCTCGTCGCCGAAGCCGGCGGCCCGGGAGGCACCCATGACGCGCTCGATGGTCAGGTTCCCGCCCTCGGGGGTGACCCGCTTGCCGTAGCGGACGCCGTCGAAGCGGGCCATGTTGGAGGAGACCTCGGAGGACATGATCAGGTAGTAGGCGGCCAGCGCGTGGTCGAGGTTCGGCAGGGAGACCTCGTGGCAGCTGGCGCCGGCCTCGGTCAGCGCGGCAACGGCCTCCTCGAAGCGGGCCAGCACCTGCGGCTGGTAGCCGTCGCCGCCGAGCTCCTTGATGATGCCGACCTTCAGCCCGGCCAGGTCCTTGCC
>CAYZBX010000315.1:0-1179 GCA_964476735.1 uncultured Micrococcaceae bacterium | reverse complement strand
ACGACGTCGACCCACGGGGCGCGTTTCAGAATGGTGTCCTGGTCTTTCTGCGCCATGCAACCGCCGACAGCGATTTGCATGCCGTCGCGGGCCTCTTTGACCTGCCGCAGGTTTCCGAGGTGACCGTAGAGTCGGTTGTCCGCGTTCTCGCGCACCGCGCAGGTGTTGAAGACGATGAGGTCGGCCTCGTCGTTGTCCGCTGGCACGTAGCCGGCTTCCTCGAGTAGTCCAGAGATGCGTTCCGAGTCGTGAACATTCATTTGACAGCCGAAAGTTCGGACCTCGTAGGTCCGAAGTTCGGTGCTTTGCGGCGCGGTCACAGTGCTGGTCATGGCGGGCGGATTGTCCTTAGCTGAAAAACTCGTACCTACTAATTGTAGTGCCCGCGTCAAATCTGGTGCGCGTCCAGCACCTCGTTCACGGTTGTGAACGCCAGCGACGGATCGTAGCCTTTGCGCTGCAGGTGGCCCACGAGTCTTCGAACGTACTTTTCCCTCGTCTTCCGGTAGTCAGGATCCCGCGGATCGAGAGGTGAGATGCTGCGAAGACGTTTTTCCAGCAGCTCGTGCGCGCGTGCGTGTTCGTCCTCGCGGTCCACCTCGGCGAGGGCCTCTTCGGCCAGTTCGGCGGCAATCCCCTTGTCCTGAAGTTCCCGGCGTAACGCGCTGCGGGCCAGCCCGCGCGATCGGTGGCGCTGTTCCACCCAGTCGCGGGCGAATTGTCGATCGTTGATCAGGCGCAACTCGGTGAAGCGGTTCAGCAGCGGGCTGGCGATCTCGTCTGCGATCTCCGCTTCGGCGAGCTTGGTGGCGAGCTGGTGCCGAGTCTTCGGTCCGGCATTGAGCTGGCGCAGGATGATGGCCCGTGCCTTGGCCGTTTCTTCGGTGTCGTCGACCTCGGTCAGCGGCGCAGACGGGTCTGCAGCCCCGGATTCGATCTGCTCGATCCGGGACTGCAGGTATTCGATCAGCTGCGCGGAGCGGTCAGCGCTCATGCTTCGTCGGCGACGGCCTTCAGCTCTGGGCCGTCTTGCTCAGCTGCCGGCTTGTCGATGCCGAGTTTTTCGCGGATGCGGCGTTCCAACTCGTCGGCCAGATCCGGGTTGTCCTTGAGGAAACGACGGGCGTTCTCCTTGCCCTGACCCAGCTGGTCCCCGTCATAGGTGTACCAGGCACCGGA
>CAYZBX010000314.1:0-1182 GCA_964476735.1 uncultured Micrococcaceae bacterium | reverse complement strand
TCATGCTCCTCGGGCACTGGCTGGAAATGCGCGCGCTCGGTGGGGCATCAAGCGCTCTTGATGCCCTTGCTGCATTGCTGCCCGATACCGCCGAGCTGGTCCGCGAAGACGGAACCGTGGAGCAAGTGCCGAGCACCGATGTCGCAACGGGTGACCTCGTCCTCGTGAGAGCCGGAGGGCGCGTGCCAGCCGACGGCACTGTAGAAACAGGGTTCGCCGACATGGATGAGTCCATGGTCACCGGTGAATCAACGACCGTTACCCGCACCGCTGGAGACGCGGTCACAGCGGGCACCATCGCCACTGACTCCGCAATCCAGGTTCGTGTGACCGCCGTTGGCGAGAACACCGCGCTGGCTGGCATTCGTCGACTGGTTGCTGATGCGCAAGCATCGTCCACCCGTGCGCAGGCACTCGCCGACCGTGCAGCGGCCTTGCTGTTCTACTTCGCAGTCACCGCGGCCATCATCACGGTGATCGTGTGGCTCATTGTCGGTAGCCCCGCCGATGCCATCACCCGCGCCGTGACGGTGCTGATCATCGCGTGCCCGCATGCTCTGGGTCTTGCCATCCCGCTCGTGATCTCCATCGCAACCGAGCGCGCCGCTCGCGCTGGCGTTCTCGTCAAGGACCGTCTGGCGCTTGAGCGCATGCGTAGCGTCGACGTCGTCATGTTCGACAAGACCGGAACCCTCACCGAAGGTCGCCACGCGGTCACGGCGGCAACCATCGTCCCGGGCGCCGACCCGGAGCGCGCGTTCCTGCTGGCTGCCGCCGCAGAATCCCCCAGCGAGCACCCGGTCGCCCGCGCCATCGGCGCATGGGCGCAGGAACACGCTGCCGGATCGGCAATGCCATCGGTGGACGCGTTCCGTTCCGAGCCGGGCGTAGGAGTCACAGCATCAGTGGATGGCGTCGAAGTGCGGGTCGGTGGACCGCGCCTGCTCGATTCACTTGGTCTGTCCATCCCCGAGGGCATTCAAGCGAAGGTCTCCGAATGGGAGTCCCTTGGATCGAGCGTCCTCTTCGCGGTTATCGACGGTCGCATCGAAGGTGCATTCGCCCTGCAAGATGTGATTCGTCCCGAGTCTCGGGCTGCCATCGATGAACTGCATCGACGCGGTATCCGCGTGGGCATGATCACCGGCGACGCCCAGCAGGTGGCGGATGCGGTTGCAGCTG
>CAYZBX010000313.1:0-1194 GCA_964476735.1 uncultured Micrococcaceae bacterium | reverse complement strand
GGCGGCTCGTCCGGCGGTGCGCAGAATGTCGTCGTCCGAGACACCGGCCAGTTGTCCGGCCGATCGCATCGCCCGGATCCGCGCCACCGAACCATGCAGGTTCGCGGTACTGCCCATGCTGAGGCGTTCGTTGGCCAACGTCGTGACGGCCAGGCGCCATCCGCCGTTGACCTCACCGACCAGACAGTCGTCGGGCACGAACACGTCGTCGAGGAAGACTTCGTTGAATTCCGATCGTCCGGTCGCCTGCTTGAGCGGCCGCACATCGATGCCCGCGCTGCGCATGTCGATCAGGAAGTACGAGATGCCGCGGTGGCGTTTCTCGTCCGGATTCGTGCGAGCCAGGCACACCGCCCAGTCGGCCTGTTGGGCCAGGGACGTCCAGACCTTTTGACCCGAGATCACCCACCCACCCTCGGTTCGGGTAGCTCGCGTGGTCAGCGATGCCAGGTCAGATCCGGCTCCCGGTTCGCTGAATAACTGACACCAAGCCAAATCGCCGCGCAGGGTCGGCCGCAAGAACCGCATCTGTTGCTCGGGGGTTCCGTGGTGCAGCAACGTCGGCAGCACCCACTCCCCGATCACCGTGGAGGGCTGCGTCATGCCACGGGCGGCAAACTCTTCGGCGATCACTGCCTGCTCGGCCACACCGGCGTCCCGGCCGTAGGGCGCCGGATAATGCGGAGCAACCAACCCGGTCTCGGCGAGCCGGTGCTGTTTCTGGCCACCGCGCGAGACCTTCCAGGACCCAGCCGACAAGTCACCGGGCAGCTCGGCGACCTCGTCCAAGATCGCACCCACTTCGGCGCGCAACTCGGGCAGATCGGACGGCCCCACGAGCGCAAACACGCGGTCGTCAGCCAACGCGGCCTCGCCGAGGCGACGTTCCCAGCTCGCCTCCGAACCCGCCGCAGACGACAGCGCCAACGCGCGGCGCCAATACAGGTGTGCGTCATGTTCCCAGGTGAAGCCGATGCCGCCGAGCACTTGCACGCAGTCCACGGCGTTGTCGACGGCTGCCGGAATGGCGGTGACGACGGCTTGGGCGGCAGCGAGCCGCTGTTGAACCTGACCGTCAGCGGTGGCACGCGCGGCATCCCAGGCGGCTGCGGTCGCGATCTCGGAGCGCACGTGCATCATCGCGATGTTGTGTTGGATCGCTTGGAAGCTGCCGATCAATTGGCCGAGCTGTTG
>CAYZBX010000312.1:0-1201 GCA_964476735.1 uncultured Micrococcaceae bacterium | reverse complement strand
CCCGGCGAGCTAGCGCTACCGGCCAAAGAGCTAAACCGCCCACACCATTCCACGACGTAAGGAAAGCAGGGACACGGTGTCCGATCAGGAACTGGAAGAAACCCAGCCCGAGCAGCCAGAACTCGAGCAGCAAGAAGCTGAGCTCGAGCAGCCTGCGGAAGCTGACGAAGCCGACGAGACCGTGGCCGAGGTTGACGTTGAAGAGGTTGAGGAAGAAGATATCCCAACCGTCGAAGAAGCCCTAGAAGAGCTGAAGACCACGCTGCGTCGCTCGCTGGGCGATTGGTTCGTCATCCACACTTACGCCGGCTACGAGAACCGTGTCCGCACGAACCTCGAAGCCCGAATCCAGACCCAGGACATGGAAGATTACATCTTCGAGATCCGGGTCCCCATGGAAGAAGCCACCGAGATCAAAGGCACCCAGACCAAGGTTGTGCGCCGCGTGCGCATCCCCGGTTACGTGCTCGTGCGCATGGAACTGACGGACGCTTCGTGGGGCGTTGTCCGCCACACCCCGGGTGTCACCGGCTTCGTGGGTAACGCTCACGACCCGAACCCGCTGTCGCTGGATGAGGTCTATTCCATGCTCGCACCAGAGGTTGAAGCAGAAACCTTGGCCAAGCAGGGCGTGGACACCGAAGCCATCGTGGAAGAGACCCCAGAGGCTGTATCCGTTGACTTTGAAGTTGGCGAGTCCGTGACCGTCATCGACGGTCCATTCGAGGGCCTGCCAGCGTCCATCTCCTCCATCAACGCCGTGGGGCGTCAGCTGGAGGTACTGGTCACGATCTTCGAACGCGAAACCCCGGTCACCTTGGGCTTCGAACAGGTCCAAAAGATCTAATACCAAAAATCAGACTTTGGCCGCCCGCGCTGGATGCTTTGCCAGCCAGGTGGCCAGACGGCCGGTGAGCCACACCGGCCAACCCCAGTCAACATACTCCTGTGTTGGTTGGAAACTTTTGACAAAGAAGGATCCGTAAATGGCCCCGAAGAAAAAAGTCGCCGGCCTGATCAAGCTGCAGATCCAGGCTGGTGCCGCTAACCCGGCACCGCCGATCGGCCCAGCTCTCGGTCAGCATGGTGTCAACATCATGGAGTTCTGCAAGGCGTACAACGCTGCCACTGAATCCCAGCGCGGCAACGTAATCCCTGTGGAAATCACGGTTTATGAAGACCGCTCCTTCACCTTCATCAC
>CAYZBX010000311.1:0-1210 GCA_964476735.1 uncultured Micrococcaceae bacterium | reverse complement strand
GCTGCGGCAGGTCCGCGGCCAAGGTCGGTGTGGGCCGCGGGCACAAAAGAGCTGCTCCCCGCAAGGGCGAACTCGTTTCTGAGTTCACTTTGCGAGGATCAGCTGTTCGTGATTCTTTTGTATGTATTCGGTTTTGTGTCGCGGGTTCCGAAGTTGTTAGCTCGCTTCGGACCCGAAGTCGGTACCAACGTTGTTCAGGCTGGCGTCCGCCAGTTCTGCCGTTGGTCCGGTTTCTGCTTCTAACTCAGCAATGAGCGTGAGCAACGTGGCTCGCAGCTCTTCCACATCAACCGTTTGGAAAGTGACCTCTTGATCACCGGTCTCCATATCCCGCAGCGCTTCTTTGCCCTTGCTGGTCAGGTCCACCAGGATTGCTCGGCGATCTTGGGGAGATCGGGCCCGAACAACGTATCCGTGGTTTTCCAACCGGTTCAGCGTACGACCGATGGTCTGGGCCTGCACCCGAACGGTCTTGGCAAGACGCGCTTGTGTCATGGCTCCGTGGCGGTCCAAGACCTCCAACGCAGCCATTCCTGCTCTTGTTAGATTGTGGTCGATGAGACGGCGGTTAGTTTGGGCTTCCAACAGCCTTGCTGATGTCGAAAGCAGCCGCCCCAACGGCCATGCTTTCACATTCTCCATATTTGTTTATCTCTATCTCCGTGTCAGCTTTTTGCCAAAAGGGTGTTCCGCTCTGAGAACAAAAAGTGAAGTACGGAACCAAATGTTACTTGGCTCTCTTAGACTTCATATTCTAGCGCACGCCTCTGAGAGCTGCCTGAAAGACTCCTAACCCCGAAGAGAAGGATCCACGATGTCCACACGCCTGACTCCCGGCGACACTGCACCTGACTTTACTCTTACTGCCGCAGATGGCAAGACCCATTCGCTGGCGGACTACGCCGGCCAGCAAGTCATTGTGTACTTCTACCCGAAGGCCTCCACGCCCGGCTGCACCAAGCAAGCTTGCGATTTCCAGGACAACATCGCCCGCTTCGCTGCCGAGGGCTACGCGGTGCTGGGCATCTCCCCTGACCCGGTGTCCCGGCTGGCCAAGTTCGCAGAGAAGGAGGATCTGGGCTTCCCGCTACTCTCCGACGAGGACCACGCGGTGGCCGAGGCCTACGGAGCCTGGGGCGAAAAGAAAAACTACGGCCGCGTCTACGAGGGGCTGATCCGCTCGACCATTGTGCTGGATGCCCAGCACAAG
>CAYZBX010000310.1:0-1221 GCA_964476735.1 uncultured Micrococcaceae bacterium | reverse complement strand
CCCGTGCCTGGGAGCTGGCCTTTGGTGGGTTGCTTGCCTTGCTGGGGGCTAGGCTGACGTTGCCGGCGGCTCTGCGGCTGCCAGCTGGTTGGCTTGGACTGGCCCTCATCGTCTCCTGCGGGTTCGTCATTGACGGCGCGCAGGAGTTCCCTGGCCTGTTGGCCTTTTGGCCGCTGGGTGGACTCGCACTCGTGCTGGCGTCCGCCGGCCCTGCAGGTGGATTGCAGGATCCCAAATCCACCGCAAGTCGGTTCCTGTCCAATCCAGTCTTCGCATGGATTGGCGACAGAGCCTACGGGCTCTACCTTTGGCACTGGCCGCTGCTCGTTTACTACATGGAGCTTCGGGGACGGGAAGCCATCGGCCTTCGCGGTGCCGTGGTCGTCTTGGCGATCACCTTTGTGCTGACCGAGATCATGTATCGCCTTGTTGAACGCCCCATCGCGGAACGTAAGGCGTTGACGGTGAACAAGTTCGTCCTGGTCACGGGCGTCGCGGCCATGGTTGTCACCGGTGCCGGAATCAGCTATGCGGTCCACCAGACGACGCCCCCGGCGGACCCGGTAGCGTTCGATCCCGCAAGGTGGGACTGGAACACCGACCCGGGAGCCGGGGCGGCGGAAGAAGGGATTACCGAGTTAGACGGCCGGGACGGCTACCTGCCCGAGGCAAAGGCGCTCGCGAGCCTATACCCGAAGTACTACAGCAGAGGCTGCAGGCAGGACGTTAAGAACGCTCCCGGTACCGACGAGATCAAGGTATGTGAGGATGAGCAGCGACCCGATGAACCAAGCCACACCATCGTGTTGGCCGGTGGATCACATGCGGGCCAGTGGGAGGCCGCTTGGCAGCGCTTGGGCCGAAAGTATGGCTGGGAAGTGCTGATCGCGGACAAATCTGGGTGCGTCTTCGCCGATTGGAGCGGCATTCCGGACCGCACCTCCTGCGAGGGGTGGAACAACAACTTCATGGACTGGGTCGCCGAGCGCGACGTGGATCTGGTCGTCACCCCGGGGACCCGGATGTCTGGTGGAACTGAGAAGATCATGCCCGGCGCCGAGCGACGCTGGGAGCAGATCACCGACGCCGGCGCGCAACTGCTGCTGCTGCGCGGTACCCCGAGACCTAGCGGGCAGAAAGTTTCGAGCTGCCTGATCAAGGGCGGTGACGCTTATTCCTGCGGGGCCAAGGCGAGCCAGATCTCGGCGACGAACCTCCTCG
>CAYZBX010000309.1:0-1242 GCA_964476735.1 uncultured Micrococcaceae bacterium | reverse complement strand
GTGGGTTGACCCCATTTTCTAGGTCCAGTCACTATGTGAGTTTAGATCCCCGCGTAAGCGGGGAGAATGGATCACACGATGAGCAAACAAAGAAAACGCCACACCCCGGAGCAGATCGTCCGGAAACTCGGGCAAGCCGACCGGCTCCTCGGCGAGGGCAACACCGTCGCCGATGCCTGTCGGGAGCTCGGCGTCACCGAGCAAACCCACTACCGTTGGCGGAACCAATACGGTGGCATGAAGGCTGACGAGGCAAAACGTTTGAAAGAACTCGAGAAGCAGAACGCCACGCTGAAACGGCTCCTTGCCGAAGCTGAGCTGGAGAAAGCTGCTCTCAAGGAGTTGGCTGAGGGAAACTTCTAGGCCCGGGCAGGCGTCGCGCAGCAATCACGCATCTGATTCGTACGTTGCAAATCGGTGAGCGTCTGGCGTGCCGTCTGGCCGGGCTCTCCCGCTCCGCCTGGCGCAGACCCTTGAACGGTGTCACCCAGGCAGATCCTGACCAGGCGTTGCGTGACTGGCTCCAAGCATTTGCGAAGAACCACCCGAGGTGGGGATACCGCCGCGCCTATCACGATGCTCGCGCTGAGGGCTGGAACGTGAACCACAAGAAAGTGCAACGTCTGTGACAAGAAGAAGGGCTGCGAGTGCCACAGAAACGACTGCGGAAGCGTGTGGGGTCATCAACCGTTGACGTACCCACAGCGACCGCGCCAGGCGTAGTGTGGGCGGTCGATTTTCAGTTCGATGTCGACGAGCGTGGGAAAGCGATCAAGATCTGCTCGATCGTAGACGAGCACACACGGGAATGCTTGGGCGGTCTGGTAGAACGATCGATCACCGCTGACCGGTTCATCGAACATCTCGAGGAACTCGTCGCTGAGCATGGGGCACCGATGGTGCTGCGCAGTGACAACGGGCCCGAGTTCATCTCCGATGCCGTCGCCGACTGGGCGGGCACCAGAACCGGGCTCTCCTACATTCCGCCTGGTAAGCCCTGGCGAAACGGGTATATTGAGTCCTTCAATTCGAGGATCCGAGATGAGTGTTTGAATATCAACAGCTTTTACTCGTTGCTCCATGCTCGGGTCGTGATCAGTGACTGGAAGTACGAATATAACCATGCTCGTCGGCATTCCTCGCTCGGCTACAGAACTCCGGTCGAGTACGCTCGATCTTGCACCCACCAGTTAGAAGAAATCGACTCACATACCGAGTGGACCTAACAACGGGGGCGGCCCA
>CAYZBX010000308.1:0-1255 GCA_964476735.1 uncultured Micrococcaceae bacterium | reverse complement strand
GACCTGGCTTGGCCAACCATGAGCCACAGCCGGTAGTGCAAGCCTTCGTGGACTTCCTGTTCCCCAGCACCCGATCGATCCCCCTGGCGTGGGGTACCTGAGTCGGACGTAGCATCGAGGGTATGACTCAACTGGAGGTACTGCCCGACCAGTCATGGTCGCGCGTGCTGTGCATTGTGGCGCACCCCGACGACATGGAGTACGGAGCTTCGGCGGCGGTCGCCGCGTGGACGGCGCGGGGTATTGAGGTGGGCTACGTGCTGGTGACCAGCGGGGAAGCGGGTATGGATCTGCCGCCGAGTGAGGTCGGAGCGCTGCGGGTCGCCGAACAGCGCAAGGCCTGTGCTGAAGTGGGCGTCGAACACCTAGAAGTTCTGGGCTACCCCGATGGCATGCTCGAGTACACCCTTGACTTGCGTCGTGACATTGCTCGGACAATTCGCGAGTTCCGTCCAGACGCCGTGGTCACCGCGAACTTCGACCTCGAGGCTTACGGTGGTTACAACCAGGCCGACCACCGCGTCACGGGGTTGGCCGTCGTTGATGGGGTGGCTGCGGCCGACAACACCTGGGTCTTCCCTGAGCTAGCCAAAGACGGCCTCGCCAAGTGGGGCACCCAATGGCTGCTGGTCGCGGGTCATCCGGAGTCCACCCACGCCGTCCCGGTAACCCAAGAACACGTCGCCGCCGGGGTTGCGTCATTGCGCAGCCACGAGGCCTACCTGGCGTACTTGCCGAATCACCCCAAACCAGAGGAATTCATTCCCGAGGTACTCCGTTACGGCGGCGAGGCGGCCGGGCACGAGTTCGCAGTCACGTTCCGGGCCACGCGGCTCGGTGGATTGGCAGGAGACTGAGGTGAGTGCCGGTCCGGACGACATCACCGCGCCTCGGGATCGCAATGAGGCTCCCGGCGAACGGCTGGATCGGCAATGGAACGAGTTGCTCCAGGAATTGCGGGTCACCCAGACCGGGATCCAACTCCTCGGCGGGTTCTTGCTGATCTTGCCGTTTCAGAGTCGGTTCAGTGATCTGTCACCGGTTCTCAAAGATGTCTACCTGACCGCAGTCGTCACCGCTGCCTTGGCGACGTTCTTCGTGATCGCTCCGGTCGTCGCGCACCGCAGCCTGTTTCGCCAGCACCGCAAAGACGTGATCGTTACCTTGGGACATTGGTCGGCACGGATCGGATTGGGTCTGCTCGGTATCACCGTCACATTGGGGGTATCGCTGATCTTCGGCGTGGTCATCAGCC
>CAYZBX010000307.1:0-1264 GCA_964476735.1 uncultured Micrococcaceae bacterium | reverse complement strand
CCCGGGCTGACCCTTCGGTCACTGCTCAGGCAGCGAGAGCGAAGTCAGTGCGCTTAGCATTGGCACTTATTGGTTTCCAAGGGGCGTTAACGAGATAACCCTGGATCCTCGGCCCGCTTCCCCTGGGACTACCGTCCCAAGTCGATACCGATCACCCCCTGTGGAGTTGTATTCGCAGTGTATCGACTCATACAACGGGATTCGAATTCAATTCATTCCCGGCGGTCTCACCCTTTGACCGGGCGGAACTTCGTCACCTGCAGAACCGGATTGCGGTACTCCTCGCCCTGGAGCACTTTGATGCCACCGTGGATGGTGAAGATCAACCACACGATGGTGATCGGGAAGGCGAGCCAGTTGAGTGGGTTGATCACCGAGGCCACGATGAGGCCGAGAATTACCAAGATCTGAAAGTTCAACGCCTCCGCAGACTGACGTCGCGCGAAGGTGCCCTTATTCGCGATCGCGAGGGTGATCAGTGGTCCGATGAAGGACGTTACGAGCGGGCTCAGGTGGGCAACCCCCGCGAGTACATCCGGTTGTCCGTTGGGTCGGGGAGTGACTGCGGCGCGCGGTCGCACCGAGGGAACGAGCGTCTGCGTCCAGGTGGCAGGGCCTTGAGTGAGGCCATAAAACGCGCGATTGAGCTCGCCGCGGGTACTGGCTTGGAGCACCTGGCCCATGCGTACGTCGAACTCCTGGGCGTCCAACCGGCCGTCTGCGTATGCCTCTTGTAGCCAGGCCTCGGCGCGGTCGCGCTGTTCGTCGCTGATCCGTAAGTGGTTGGTGTGCTGACCCGTGTTCATAGCTTTATGGTGCCGAACTCGCTAGCTCACAACATCAGGAGCCGACCCCGAGACATCCCTGAACCGACCCTCATAGACCACGCCAGTGGGTGGGGCTGGGGCAGCTGTGGGAAGATCATTGTCGTGGCTACCTCACCCGATTCTGCGCGGCAGCTTGCTCCTGGCAAGCTGCTGATTGCTGCGGTGGAGTTGAGCGACGGCGTTTTCGATCACACCGTGGTTTTGTTGCTGGATGCTGACGACGACGGCGCGTTGGGGGTGGTGCTCAACGAGATCAACGACGTCGCGTTGGAGTCAGTGCTGCCCCAGTGGGTCGAGCTCGTCTCGCATCCTTCGGTGCTGTTCCGTGGCGGACCGGTGTCTCCCCAGGGAGCGATCTGCTTAGCCAGCCTGGCTAGGGCTGACGAAGAACCGCCCGGGTGGCGGCCCGTCTTTTAGAACATCGGATTGTTGCACAT
>CAYZBX010000306.1:0-1272 GCA_964476735.1 uncultured Micrococcaceae bacterium | reverse complement strand
TCATGCCGATATCTCCGTGGCCGGAGCCAAGCTGTCCAAGCGCGCCGGCAACATCATCGAGCTGAAGGACTTGATCCAGTGGCTCGGCGCGGACGCACTGCGCTACTCGCTGGCCCGATACCCGGCCGATTCGCCGATCTCCATTGACCCGGAACTGCTGAAGTCCAACACCAACGACAACCCGGTGTTCTACGTGCAGTACGCGCACGCCCGCTCCCGCCAGGCGGCCCGCAACGCGCAGGCCGCCGGGGTCAACCTCGATAGCTTTGAGGCCGCCAGCCTTGACCACCCGGCTGAGGAAGAGCTGATCGCCACCCTCGCCCGCTTCCCGCAGGTGGTCGGCAAGGCCGCCGAGGCGATGGAGCCGCACCGGGTGGCCCGCTACATCGAGGAGCTGGCCGCTGCTTACCACTCCTGGTATGGGGCCTGCCGGATCACCCCGCGCGCCGAAGAGGAACTGACCATCACCCATCACAGCCGCCTGTGGCTGAACGAGGCCACCAGCCAGGTGCTGGCCAACGGTCTGCAGCTGCTGGGCGTCAACGCGCCGGAGCGCATGTAAGCGCACGGACGCCTGAGTAAAGAACGAGAAGATCGCTCATGACAGCCCCATCACCGCTCGCCCCGCAATGGCTTTCCGTGCCGGCCGACGTCAACGCGCTGAACCCGAAGATCTGGCCGGCGGACGCGCGCCGGTTGGACACCGGTGAGGTCGAACTGGCCGGTGTGCCGGTCAGCGCCCTCGCCAAAAAATACGGCACCGCGCTCTACGTGTACTCCGAGCAGGAGGTCCGCACCCGGGCTAAGACGTTCCGCTCGGTGTTCAACCGCGCGCTGATGCGCGCCCAAGAGACCTCCGAGCTCAAGCGCCTAGAACCCGGCGGTCGACCGGTCGACGTGTTCTACGCGGGCAAGGCCTTCCTGTGCACCAGCATCGCCCGATGGGTGAGCGAAGAGGGCCTGAATCTCGACACCGCCTCCGGCGGGGAACTGGCGGTGGGACTGGCCGCAGGCATCCCGGCCGCCAACATCGGTCTGCACGGCAACAACAAGTCGGACGCGGAGATCGAGCGTGCGATCACCAGCGGCGTTGGCCGCATCATCGCCGACTCCCTGTCCGAGCTCGAGCGCATCGATAGAATCTCCCGGAAGCTCTCCGACCGCGGCACCACCATGTACCGGCCGCCGGTCATGCTGCGGCTCACCCCGGGCGTGCACGCCGAAACCCACGACTTCATCGACAGTGTGTCCGGGACTCAAGGCATCGCCGGT
>CAYZBX010000305.1:0-1280 GCA_964476735.1 uncultured Micrococcaceae bacterium | reverse complement strand
ACGCGCAATGCGTAACCGTCCAACTTGCCCTTCAGTTCGGGCAATACCAACGAGACAGCCTTGGCGGCACCGGTGGTAGTCGGCACGATGTTCAGGGCAGCAGCCCGGGCACGACGCAGATCCTTGTGCGGAGCATCCTGCAGGTTCTGGTCAGAGGTGTAGGCGTGAATGGTCGTCATCAATCCACTGACGATGCCAAACTCATCATTCAACACCTTGGCCATCGGGGCCAAGCAGTTGGTGGTGCAGGATGCGTTCGAGATGATGGTGTGGGCGGCGGCGTCATAGTCACCATCGTTGACCCCCATGACGACCGTGATGTCTTCATTCTTCGCCGGGGCCGAGATGATGACCTTCTTGGCGCCAGCGTCGATGTGCGCCTTGGCCTTCTGCGCATCAGTGAAGATACCGGTGGACTCGACCACCACGTCTACCCCGAGTTCGCCCCACGGAAGCTGAGCTGGGTCCCGTTCGGCGAAGGCCTTGATTTCTTTGCCTGCAACGATGATGGCGTCGTCGTCGTAGGTCACGTCACCTTCGAGGCGACCGAGGATGGAGTCGTACTTAAGTAGGTGGGCCAGGGTCTTGTTGTCAGTCAGGTCATTGACGCCCACGATCTCGATGTCGGCGCCCGACGCGACTACAGCGCGATAGAAGTTGCGGCCGATTCGACCGAACCCGTTGATTCCAACCTTGACAGTCATCTGTTATCTCCTCATGAGAGTCCTGAAGAACAACAGGGTCGCCCCCTGCGCTTGTCGCTCCGACGCGGGTCGGTCGACATAGCCAACACTATCGCCGACACCGCCCGGCAGCACGACGGGACCGGTTGTGGCACTGGTCTGATTCCTTACCGGCCGGAGTGGCCCTTTCACGTCCTACCCTGATAGGGTGACCGACCCAATTGAAGAGATCCGTAATTTCCAGCGAACCCGCACTGACGAACCCTTCAATCCCGATCAATGGCTGCGCGACTTTCAGCAGCAGGCCCATGACATGGCGGCCAGAGCCGAGCAGGCCCAAGACGCATTAGCCAGCAACGTCACCACGGCAGAAAACCGGCTCGTCCGGATCACCATGGCAGCTGGTGGCACGATTCAGAATCTCGAGTTCCTCCCGGCGGCGTCCCAGGCCAGTGCGACCGAACTCACCACCGCCTTCAAAGAACTCCACGCCCAGGCAGGCGCCCACGTGACACGCAGCACACTCTCGGTGATGGCGGATCTAGCTGGCCCAGACGATCCTTCCTTGGCCGCCATCCGCCGCGCCGATCCGGATCT
>CAYZBX010000304.1:0-1297 GCA_964476735.1 uncultured Micrococcaceae bacterium | reverse complement strand
TGGGCGATACCCGCGTAGGTGATACCGACGAAGACGGAGATGCCCAGTTAGGCCAGCGATGAGGTGCTGCCGACCAGGAAGGTGGCACCGGCGACACCGGCGATGGTCAGTGCGATGCCGATCTGCAGGACGATCTTGTAGCCGAATTTGCCGGCCAGCACACCGGCGATCGGGCCGAAGACCAGACCAGCCAGCGCGTACGGGGTCAGGGTCCACCAGGACACCACACCGGCGGACATGCCCGCACCATGGGCTGCGTCCTGCGCGAGGTTCGGGAGCAGGCCGTTCATCACGGCGAAGACACCGGTCATGGTCAGCAGGGTGGTCAGCAGCAGCGCCCAGGTGCGGCGCTGGCTGAGGTACTCGACGGACACCAGCGGGTTCTTCACGCGCTTCTCAATGTTGTAGAAGACGACGATGCCGGCGATACCGACGATGAACAGCACGGCGACGAGGATCCAGTTGGCGTCCGCAAGCTTGCCGGCCTCGTTGAAGGCCATGAGCAGGGAACCGATGGACACCGCCAGCGGCAGCACACCGAGCCAGTCCATCTTCGGGGTCTCCTCAGCGGTGGACTCCTTCACACCGAAGGGCAGCGCGACGACAGCGACCGCACAGAACACGGCCATGACCCAGAAGATGGAACGGAAACCGAAGTGCTCGGCCAGCCAACCACCGGCGATCGCATCCACACCACCGATACCACCGTTGACGGAGGTCACGATACCCAGCAACAGGGCATACTGCTTCTCGCTGGGCACATGCTGGCGCAGGATGATCAGACACAGCGGCACCGTCGGACCGGCGGCACCCTGGATCAGGCGGCCGAGGAACAGGACGGCCACATTCGGGGCCAGCGCGGCAACGACACAGCCGATACCGGTGACCACCATCATCCCGATCAGCACTTTACGGCGTCCGATCAGGTCACCCCAGCGGGGCAGGAACAGGGAGAACAGGGCGGCCGCGGTGAAGAACGCGGTCTGGGTCATGCCGATCTGGGCCGGGGTCGCGTCAAGCTCGACCTCCATCGTGGCCAGGGCGGGGGCGAGCATGGAGGCATTGAGCTGGAAGGCGAAGACCGCGACCAGCAGGGCGATCATCAACGGGACGATCGTGGTGGCCGAGGCTCTTCTCGGCTCGACGGTTGTGGACATGGTCCCTCTCAATTCGGTGGATGGATTCAGTCGTTGACGGTGGGGAGGGTGCTGTCAAGCGAGGGGTAGGAGTCCTGCGCGCCGGGCCGGGTGGCGGCGAAAGCGCCGACGCGGGCGTCTAAGCAGGAGGCTTCAATGAG
>CAYZBX010000303.1:0-1317 GCA_964476735.1 uncultured Micrococcaceae bacterium | reverse complement strand
GCACCATGTCGATGAAGTCGATCACGATGATGCCGCCGATGTCGCGCAACCGCAGTTGCCGCACAACCTCTTCGGCCGCCTCCAGGTTATTACTGGTCACGGTGGCCTCGAGGTTGCCGCCGGTACCGGTGAACTTGCCGGTGTTCACATCGATCACCGTCATCGCCTCGGTGCGGTCGATGACCAAGGAGCCACCGCTGGGCAGATGCACCTTGCGTTCCATCGCCTTCGAGATCTGCTCATCGATGCGATGGGCGCCGAAGATGTCCCCGCGGCTGCGGTCCCACTGCTGAATGCGGTCAGCTAGATGTGGCGCCACTTCTTCGACGTACGTGCGCACGGTTTCGTAGGCGTCATCGTCGGCATCGTTTCCGTCGATCTTCAGCGCGGTGAAGTCTTCGGTGAACAAGTCCCGCACGATGCGGACGGTGAGGTCTGGCTCACTGTAGAGCTGGCGCGGCGCGGCCCCCTTGACTTGCTTAGAGATGGCCTCCCACTGGGCCTTGAGCCGGTTCACGTCGTGCACCAACTCGTCTTCGCTAACCCCTTCGGCGGCCGTGCGCACGATCACCGAGGCGGTGTCGTCAACCACATTGCTGAGGATCTCGCGCAGGCGCTGGCGTTCGGTGTCGGGCAGCTTGCGCGAAATCCCCGACAGGTGACCGCCTGGGGAATACACGACATACCGGCCGGGCATCGAGATGTGATGCGTGAGTCGCGCGCCCTTGGCACCGACCGGATCCTTGGTGACTTGCACCATGATCGTCTGGCCACTCTTGAGGATCTTCTCGACTTGACGCGATTCGCCCGCCTCGCCGAAGGACGCCCAATCAATTTCACCGGCGTACAGCACTGCGTTGCGACCGCGGCCGATGTCGATGAACGCTGCCTCCATGGACGGCAGCACGTTCTGCACCCGGCCGAGGTAGACGTTGCCGATCAGCGACACTGCGGAATCCCGGTCAACGTAATGCTCCACCAGCATGTCGTCTTCCAAGACGGCGATCTGGGTCAGTTCTTCATTTTGGCGAATGACCATTTCTCGCTTGACCGATTCGCGGCGTGCCAAGAACTCGGCCTCGGACAACACCGGGGTACGGCGACGGCCCGCCTGTCGCCCCTCCCGACGTCGCTGGCGCTTCGCCTCCATGCGAGTCGAGCCTTCGATGCCAGTAACTTCATCGGAGCGTGCCGCCCGCGGTTCCCGGACCCGCACGACGACCTCGACCGAGTCATCGTCGGTGCTAGTGCCGGTGTCACCACCGCGGCGACGACGCCGGCGCCGACGCCGGCGAGGGCCCGTGCCCGAATCGTCGT
>CAYZBX010000302.1:0-1320 GCA_964476735.1 uncultured Micrococcaceae bacterium | reverse complement strand
TAACAGCACGGGCTCATTGCTGCCTACTTCTAACCACAGGCGAACCGCACTCACGTCAGCCGCCGCAACTCGGTGGGTCAGGTCGTCCTGCCACAGCGAGGACGACTGGGCGATGGCCGCAGCTACTGTGTGGGGGTGCTCCAACACCGTCTTGAGGGCCGTCAACCCGCCCAAGCTTTGGCCCACCAGCACCACGTCGCTCGGAGTCGCGCCGGCGTGCAGGTGGTGGCGAGCCCAGGGAAGTAACTGATGGACCACGTACTGATCGAAATCACCATCCACCGCCAAGTGTTGCGTCCGTTGGCGGGGATCACCGGTGTCGATGAACAGGATCACGGGGGTGCGGATCGCGGCACCCAGGTTCTCTACCGTGGCGACAACAGGGTGACTATCCAGCCATAGGGCGCCGTCCAGCACGATCACCAGCGGTGCGCACTCTCGCTCGGGATCCGAGCTCGCGATCTGGGTGGGCCGGTAACTCCACACCCGATACCCGCCCGGCGGAGCGTGTTCGTGCAGTTCGCCGTGGGGAGCCGGGCGGTCTGGTTGATGAATCCATGGCTGCTGGGGTGCCTGCGGCAACGACGCTACTGAGACGGTGTTGCCACCGTGGGTTCCCATGCGGTCTGGGTTGCGCGGGTCGGGTAAGCCGCGGTCGCGGATTGCCCGCTTGCTGTGCCGACGATCCGCAGTTAACAAGGTGTCGAACTCGCCCGCTGCGAGAGGAACGAAGCTGTACGAGCCACGCCAATCATCGGGCAGCTGCAAGGTTCGAAACCAGATGCCGGTGTGTGCTCTTCGTTGCATGCGGTTGTGGTCGAGGGTGTGGGTGACCTTGTTGATCTCGATCAGCACGTCGCTGGCGGAGGAGTCCTCCCAGATAAACGTGACGAGGTGTTGACCCTTGGCACCAGCTTCGATCAATGGTGTGCGCGCACCGACCGCGTGCCAGAACGTGTCGACAGCACGGGGGTCGGTAGCCGCCCTCTCAATCAACCGCTGCACCGTGGGGCTCGTGGCCCAGTCGGGCTCGGGCAGTTCTGCGGCCAGTAGCGTTTCGGCTTCACGCGCAGTAACCGGGCCGTGCTCGACGACCACGTGCTGGAGCTCCTCAATGAGCTGGGGATGTTCCGCGGCCACCCGCCGGATCCCGCCCCACGCCTCGTCGGCAGCGTTCGCCATTCGAAAGCGTAAGGCCGGATACAGGTTGACGTCGATCAGGCTGGCCGCATGGCCCCAGTACTCGAAGAGAGATCGGGGTGCTTGGTGCGCCGCCCGATCAAGCACCGTGGGGTCGTAACTGCCCCACCGAGAGAACAA
>CAYZBX010000301.1:0-1334 GCA_964476735.1 uncultured Micrococcaceae bacterium | reverse complement strand
AAACTAAAGGAGCTGTTTCTTGCCTGGGACAGGCGACGGGACATACTTCAGCCACACGCCCTGCCCTTTCTCGTCGATAGTGACTCCATCAGCTGCCCCTGGATAAACCAGTAGAACCGGGGCCATGTTCGCAATGAACTTGGCTTTGAAGTCTCGAACCCTAGAGAAGTTTCCACCGAACTGAGCGGCTAGTTGCTCCCACGTGACCAAAATCGGTTTCTTTACTCTGCATAGACGGTGCGACAGCCAGGTGTAGAGGTCCAGCACCATTGGTGATGCTGAATTCTTACTCAGGAAACCCCATGCGCCTAAATCGATGGGAACAGACGACCGCATGACTGATTGAAAGAAGTCCTCAGTCAGAACAATCCTCGAGGGGAACAAAGAGTCCTGCAAACCAGTATCGCGTTCAGAAAAATATAGGTCATAGCCTGATGAGACCGTCAGGTCCAGCTTGGCTTCCCTCCGGCCAGATCCCTCTCGACGGTTGATCCTCACCGACATTCGGGCTTCCAGCAACGCTTGCATCTGGCCCATGAAGTTCCGTTGTGTTTTGCCTCCCCAACTAAACCCCAGGGTCTCTAACATCGTCGGCAACGAAGACGTCATCTCAATAGTTCTGTCTTGCGTCCTAACTGCCTCTGTGTTGATCCAAACGAGCAGCGCCCGAGGGAGTTTCCCATAAGGAATAGGCAGCTTGTTCTGTTCATGATCTAAGCCGCCCTCTACGATGAGGGTGCGTTCACCGTTAGTCCTGATGTAAATGTCTTCGGATGGGCGCCGATAGGGCAGGTTGGTGGAAATAAAAAGCGAGTCAAGAAAACCTAACGAGTTTCGGTCATGGGCTGAGGTTTTCTCAATCTCCACGAGACGCGCGAGGTTACTACGTGACTGCTGCTCCCATGTCATTTTCAGGTCTCTGCTAAAGTCGTTAGACCCTTTTTTAGGTGTATGCTTGTTCATAGAGTTCCTTGTCTCAACAGGACTATCTGCCTCCAAATCGTTGCAGCGGTTTGGAGGCATTACTTTTTAAGATCCTATAGCCTCGAAAGCTGGCGATATGCCCTAGCCCCGAGAGTGTTGCTTGCCTAATCTTCCCGTCAGTTCGGTAGCTCCTATCTGAAAACCTAGAAAAACAGAAAGTTGCGGGACTTTGGTCGCGCTGTGGATACCGAGATTTTTCAGAGCATTGTGCGCTCAAAGCCGATGTTTTCAATATTTCTAACCTTGGTCTCAGGTTCTAAAACGTGGAAAGACCGGTTTCTTGCGGGACTTTGGTCGCGCTGTGGATAACCGCGGGGTCAGCTAGCACTAGATCATCCAGATTCCGCCTC
>CAYZBX010000300.1:0-1350 GCA_964476735.1 uncultured Micrococcaceae bacterium | reverse complement strand
AACGGACAGTCTTGTCCAAGACCGATGTGACGTCTAGCTAGGTTATGGCATCAGCTGGCTACCATGAGGTATGAACAAAAGAGTAGTTGGGGTCGTGGCCGCCATCGCTGTGCTGCTGACCGGTTGCGCGACTGTCAATAGTTACCATAAGGAGTCCGCAGCCGATTTTGAAAAGCAGAATCAAAGACTCCTGTCGCTCTGCGATGGAGCCGCAAGCGTAGAGTAGGGGCAGAGGTTTCTGGTTGTGCGCTATGACGAAGACTTCACCAATGAAGAAGAAGCATTCGGGAACGTTAGCCGCTGGGCCAAGGATTGCGTCGTGGGGGTTGGTACCGCTGAGATCGATACGGTTGAGTTGGTGCTCCGTGTTGCCGACAAAACTGTCGAGGAAGGACCCGACGAGCTGAACGCAGTCTTTAGCCTAGACACCATCAAACGGATCGCAGCAGAGAAGAACTCGATATCTGACTCCGGCATTTGGGGTCAGGCCGATGAACTTTCTCTTGGCCCAAAGATGGGCCGCTCCCATGCCTCCCTGGTCGAATAAGGGCCTCCTCGTAACAGTTCTCTCGCCATCGCCGAGATCTCAAGAACGGCTCACAGGGTAAAGGGGGAAACGCCAGGAACGGCCTATCTTTTCCTTGGGGTAAACGAGGTGCGGCAGGTCCACTTTGTCTTGCCTTTCACTGCGGTTACGGTCACTGGGACCTTGCGGTTCGGGGTGGCCCTGCTGACGTAGTACTTGATGCTGGCCGTGCCTTTAGTCGAAGCAGTTGCTGTCTTACGGGTCTTGGATGTCTTGTAGTGGGCAACTGTCGTGATCTTCGCCTTGGAAGCAACGCCGGAGACCCTCACATAGGTGTTGGAGTATTGGCGCGGCTTGCTGTTGGACATCGTTGCCTTGCACGTCCGGGTCGCGGCCTCGGCTGGAGCAGCGTCTGTAACGACGGATCCGGAGGCTATGGCAAGGATGGCCAAGCCAGCAGCGAGTGTGCGACGGAACGAAACGGAAGTGGTCAAGGCTGCCCCTAGATAAGAAAGTGTGTGATTGGAACTGCGCTATTGAGCCAAAGGAACGGCGTTAGACAGCGCGAGAGTAAAAGGTCTGGATGCCCGTATAGTACCTGAGATTCAGGGGCTCCACGGCCATCGGGCTCCGCGCCGATTTGTCCACTAAACTCGAGCATCGATTCAGGCAGAAGGGCATCGGCAAACTGCGGCACGAACACGTCTGGCCGAACCTACAGGTGGCAATCCACGATGGTCAACCATTCGTCTTCCGGAGCCTCGGAAATAAAGCGATCTACTTGCTGCGCCCACTGCTCCCAACTGACATCCCCTAGACCGCTC
>CAYZBX010000299.1:0-1352 GCA_964476735.1 uncultured Micrococcaceae bacterium | reverse complement strand
GAACCCGACGGCGCCCAGCCAGGGTGCGAACGTGCCCAACGGCAGCAGCATCAGGATCAGGCCCGCGGCCTGCAACGTGGTCTTGATCTTGCCGCCCTTGGAAGCAGGCATAACCCCGTACTTGATCACCACGAAGCGCATCAGGGTGATCCCGACTTCGCGCACCAGGATCACGATGGTGACCCACCAGGGCAGTTCCCCCGACCAGGACAGCATGATCAGGCCCGCGCCGATGAGCAGCTTGTCCGCGATCGGGTCCGCGATCTTGCCAAAGTTGGTGATCAGCCCGCGGGCCCGGGCGATATCCCCGTCGAGCTTGTCGGTGATCATCGCCGCGATGAACACACCGGCGGCGGCCCAGCGGTAGCCGATCTGGTCCTCCAGCTCGGCGGTGATGAAGAGCCAGACGAAGACCGGCACCAGCAGGATCCGCAACCCCGTGAGGATGTTGGGCAGATTCCAGTTGGAGACAGGTTGTGGCTCGGTCATCGGGTATGGCTCCTTAGCGGCCGGTGAGGTTCCACGCGTCTTCGCTACCATCGGACTCCGGGTAGTAGTCGATCGCTTCGGTTCGTTGCGATTCTATGCCAACCATGGTCTGGGCCACGATCGCCCGGTCCTCCGATTCGGAAAACTCGGTGGCGTAGGCGTCGTCGGAAAACGGTGCGTCATCGGCCGTCGGCATCGCGTCTGTCGCGGCGCCCTCGGCTACGGCCTCGGCGGGTGCCGTGGGCTCCGGCGGGGTGTCGCCACGCAGGTTCGCGAGCACTTGGTCCAGCTCCTCCGGTTGGACGAGCACTTCGCGCGCCTTGGAACCCTCGGAGGGGCCCACGATCTCGCGGGACTCCAGCAGGTCCATCATGCGTCCGGCCTTGGCGAAGCCGATGCGCAGCTTGCGCTGCAGCATCGAGGTGGAGCCCAGCTGTGAGTTGATGACTAGCTCGGCCGCCTGCAGCAGGGTCTCGAGGTCCTCGCCGATGTCCTCGTCGACCTTCTTCGTCGGCGCCGCTGGCAGCACGTCGTCGCGGTACTGGGCCTTCAGCTGGCCCTTGACGTGCTCTACCACCTTGTGGATCTCGGATTCGTTCACCCAGGCGCCTTGGACGCGCATCGGCTTGGACACGCCCATTGGCAGGAACAGCGAGTCGCCTTGGCCGAGCAGCTTCTCCGCACCGGCCATGTCCAGCACCACGCGGGAGTCGGTGACCGAGGAGGTGGCGAAGGAGAGCCGGGAGGGGATGTTCGCCTTGATCAGGCCGGTCACCACGTCCACGGAGGGGCGCTGAGTGGCCAGCACGAGGTGGATGCCGGAGGCGCGGGCCAGCTGGGTGATGCGGGAGATGGAGTGTTCC
>CAYZBX010000298.1:0-1362 GCA_964476735.1 uncultured Micrococcaceae bacterium | reverse complement strand
TTCCTCGAGGTGCTGGATCCAGGCCGCCTCGCCGCGGGTGGCGATGAAGTGGTTGCGTTCCTTGGCGATGATCGCGTCCTCCAGCCGGTCCATCGCGTCGTCCACCTGTTCTGGGTCGTACCCGCCCTCCAGGACCTCAAAGTCCGCGCACTGCACGGTCGCCACCGTGAGTTGCGCGTCGCTGTGCCCGTTGTAGGCGGTGCGCGCTTTCGCCATGAATTCGTCCACCTCGGCCGTGTTGTAGCCGAGCTGCTTCTTGTCCACGAGGTTGAATAGGCCCGCGTCGGTGCGGTCTTTTACCTTGGCCATCATTACTCCACTTAGTTCAGAAGCCGAAACCGGCCACATGTTTCAAGATTAGATAGATTCCGTAGGTTGCCGGCGCGGCAAACACGACCGAGTCCAGCCGGTCCATGACCCCGCCGTGCCCGGGCAACAGCTGCGAGAAGTCCTTGATCTGCAACTCTCGTTTCACCATCGACTGGCTGAAGTCCCCGGCGGTCGCGGTCACCGCGATGGCGAAGCCGAAGGCGATGCCCATCCACCAGGGTTCGCCGAAGTACAGCATCGCCACGATGCCGACGCCGCTGGCGCCCAGCACCGAGCCGGCAAACCCTTCCCAGGACTTCTTCGGACTGATTTTCGGTGCCATTGGGTGCTTGCCCAGCAGCACACCGAAGATGTAACCGAAGGTGTCGTTGGCGACGACGAGCAGGACCATCATCAGCAAGATGGCGGCCCCGGAGGGTTCGCGGTAGAGCAGCATCGCCGCAGACAGGAAGAACGGCACCCACAGCACCATGAACACCCCGGCCAGCACGGAGTAGGCCATGCGCCGGGGCCGTTCCAGCACTGTCCAGAGGGTCAGCACGCCGAGGGTGATGATGCTGGCCAGCTGCAGGGCCTCCACCCCCACCAGATAGGCGAGCATGGGCATCCCCATGGATGCCAGCCCCATGGGCACCACCGGGATGTCGAACTCGCGGCGGGTCAGCGCGCGGTTGACCTCCCACGCGCCGATGGTGCCGAAGAGCCCCACCACCACCATGAAGCCCATCGGAAAAAAGAGCATGGTGGTGGCGACCAGCGTCAGCAGCCCGAGGCCGACCGCGATGGCCGCGGGTAAATTGCGGCCCGGGTTGATCCTCTTGGGTTCAGCCCGGGCTGCTGTTGCCGTGATGCTGGCGGTCATTAGACCTCCATCAGCTCCGCTTCTTTAGCCTTGGCCATCTCATCGATCTCGTCGATGTAACGCTTGGTAGTGGCGTCGAGCTCTTTCTCGGCGCGTGCGCCCTCGTCCTCGCCGATGTCGCCGTCCTTGACCATCTTGTCGATGGCTTCCTTGGCCTTGCGGCGGTGGTT
>CAYZBX010000297.1:0-1381 GCA_964476735.1 uncultured Micrococcaceae bacterium | reverse complement strand
AAGCCGCAGGGTCGAACGGTGGCATCGAGTTGAACTCGATTTACGACACGTTGATGCGCTACGACGTCGAGTCGCAGTCGATCGTGCCCCAGCTGGCCGAGGGAGTGGACGTCAATGACGACTTCACCGAGTACACGATCAATCTGCGACCTGACGTGGCATTCTCTGACGACACCCCGCTCGATGCGGAAGCAGTCGTCTTCAGCATGAACCGCTACGCCGAACTGCCTACCTCGCCCGAGGGCACCCTCTGGCGCAACAATGTCGACACCGTTGAAGCAATCGATGACCTGACCGTGCGTATCACCTTGCAGGCTCCATACCGGGCGTTCATCAACATGTTGGCCACTGGTCCCGGAATGATCGTGGCGCAAGCAGCTGGCTCCGGGGAAAGCTTCGAACCGATCGGGGCCGGCCCGTTCGTCGTAGAAAGTGTCGCTCCAGGCGAGGCCACCGTGATGAGCGCCAACGAGAACTACTGGGATGGCCGTCCGTACGTGGACGAACTGCGCTTCATGTACTTGGGTGACCCGCAAAATGCGATCGAGGCCTACATGGCCGGCGACGCCAACGCAGCCATGCTGCGCGACCCGCACCGGGTAGACGTGGCTTTGGCCGATGGTCGTCCCGGGTATGTGAACATGGCCGCCGCCTCGTACGCCGTGATGTTCAACGGCGGTGAGGGACGCCCCGCCGCCGACCCGCGCGTGCGCCGGGCGTTTGCGCTTGCCTTAGATCCGCAACTGGCCTTCGATCGGGCCTTCGAAGGCAAGGGCATCCCCACCACTGAACTCTTCCCGTCCTACTCGCAGTGGCATACCGGCAACGAGGGCGTCGGCTATGACCCTGAAGAAGCGGCTCGTCTCGTCGAAGAGTTAAAGGCCGAAGGTTGGGATGGCAAGCTCACCATCGATGCGCTCGGCACCGACCCAGCGATGGCGACCAAGGCTCAGTTGGACGCGGTGGGCTTTGACATCGAGGTGGCAGCGACCCGCTCAGCGGCTGACCAGTTGCAGTTAGGTATCGCCGGGGACTACGACGCTGCCACGTGGGCGATCAATATTCGTGACTTCGACCCCTATGCGAAGTTCAGCGTCGTGATGCACAGCGAGGGCTCGCAGACCTTCCACATGCCGACCAGCCCCGAGATGGACGCCCTGATCGACGAATTCAAGTTGGCCAGCAGTGACGAGGAGGCTGCTGAGGTCATGGCGCAGATCGAGACGGCGTACTACGAACTGTTGCCGTTCGTCAGCTACGCCCCCTACGCCGAAACAGTGTCGTGGGAGAAGAACATCCACGGCGTGGTCGGTGGGGCCAGCACGATGGTCTACCTCGGTAAGGCGTGGATCAGCCCATAATGCGCATCGCACTCACCGAA
>CAYZBX010000296.1:0-1381 GCA_964476735.1 uncultured Micrococcaceae bacterium | reverse complement strand
CAGCGATGGGTTGAGGTCACCCCGTCGCAGTTCGAGCATGAGACCGAAGGTCTTGAGGTCGTCCGCGAGCTCCTGCCCGACGTCAGCCCTTACCGCGCCTGGTCCAACTTCGAGTTCCGCGACAACCACGGTCGCTGGCACGAGGTCGACCTGCTTGTCCTGGGTCGTGGAAGCCTTCACCTCGTCGAGCTCAAGTACTACTACGGTGTCCTGAGTGGTGACGAGCACCGCTGGCTCCGCGACGGCAAGCGCGCCGAGTCCTCCCCGCTGAAGTTGGCGCGGCGCAAGGCGCAGTACCTCGCCACCCGGCTCAAGGACGAGCTCTACGACTGGGCCCGCGAGCGCAGAGTCCCTATCCCAGACTCCCGGCAGGTGGTGCCTTTCGTGCAGGAGTCGGTCTTCCTGCACCACCCCCGTTTCACCGTGCAGATGTCTGACATCGCGTCGATCGGCATGTTCGGTCCGGACGGCGCCGAGCGCCAGACCAACCTGCCCGGCATCTCTGAACGTCTCCTCGAGCATCCGCGCGGGGGCAGGGCGATCGGCACCAACCAGGAGCAGCTCCTCTGCGAGTTGATGAAACGGCTGGGTCTGGTGCCCCGCCGGGAGCGCACGGCTGGCTCCTGGGTCATCGAGGAGTCCCTCGCCGGGGAGGGTGAGGGTTGGCAGGACTGGCGCGCGTACCACGGGGTGCACCAGACCCAGCACGCCCGCATCCGCTTCCGGATCACACCCCCTGGGGCGAGCAAGACAGCAGCCAGCGAGGACAAGCGTCTGGCCACCCACGAGTTCGCGACAATGACCCGGCTCGTCCACGACGGGCTTCTGCGTCCTTTGGACATCGTCGAGTCTGAACTCGGCACCGGCCTGGTCTACCCGGCGGACGACAAGCTGCAGCGACTCGACCTCTGGCTCGCTGAGCAGCCACACGGCTTGTCGCTGGAGACCCAGCTCGACCTGGTGCGTCAGGTTGCCGAGGCGGTCCACTACGCCCACGGCAACGCGGTCGCTCACCGCGACCTCAACCCGTCAGCGATATGGATCCGCACCCACGCCGAGGACTCACCCACGGTCCTGGTCGGTGACTGGCAGAGCGCAGGCCTGGCCTCGACCTCCTCGCACACAGCGCTGCCGACCGACGGCGTGACGGCCTTGCACGTGGCCGCTACGACCCAGGACGACGAGCAGGCGGCATACCGCGCCCCCGAGGGCGCCTGGCAGGCCAGCGCCGGTGACCGGTTCCGTCTCGACGTCTTCGGCGTCGGTGCCCTGGCCTACTACATCCTCACCGGTGAGGCGCCGGCACCCGACCCCGCCGGTCTGCGCGACCGGCTGCGGCAGCAGGGCGGGCTCGACATCAGCCCCGAGCTGCCCGCCGCTC
>CAYZBX010000295.1:0-1389 GCA_964476735.1 uncultured Micrococcaceae bacterium | reverse complement strand
CGGATCCCACTCCTGGGAGTAGTTGCCGTCGGATCCGGCCGCGGCGGAGGCGACGGTGACGATGATCTCCAGTGCCGGTATCGCCTTGTCGTCGCCGAAGAGGCCGTCGTATTTCTTGGCGTATTCGGCGGCCTTCGCGACGGTGGCGGCGGTGCCCTGCTCGCCGAGCAGACCCAGCGCCGGGGTGATCGGCGAACCGTACAGGGCCACGTAGCGCTTGCCATCGAAGACCAATTGGCCGCCGCCGGGCAGCTGCTGACCGGCGGCCGCCGAGCCCAGGATGGAGGCGAGCCCCTCCGTGTCCGCTCCGGCTGCGGCAGTGACCGCGACGACGTGGTTAGCCTCGGCCGCCCGGTCCAGCAGCTCGCTGCTGGAGCGCGGATCGCCGGTGTACGCGACCACGCTGGCGCGCGCGGCCAGAGCCGTGGCGGCCGCGGCCAAGGTTGCCGCGGAATCCTGGACCGCGACCAGCGTTTGTTCACCCTCGCGGCTGGCGCGGTGGAGCTTGGTTAGCGCGCTAACGGGCTTCTTCCTGGAGAGCTTGTGCTGGTCTGCGTGTGCCGGGAAGTCTCGGAAGAAGTGCTCGCTGAGGACCTGTCGGTTCAGCTGGACCACGTCCTCGGGATCACCGGTGGACGCGGTGGGGCCGCCGCTCTGGTCTTCAGCCCGGACATCGATGATCTCGCGGCCCTGTTCGCTCAGCATCTCGCGTTGCTCCTGGTTGAGCTCGCTAGCGGTGAAAACCTTCGTGGTCCCCAACTGTGCCAATGCGGCGGCCGTGTCGGCCGGATCCTCGCCCAGCACCAGCAGCGGTGCTTGGGCCTGCGCGCTGACGATTGCGAGGGCTTGAAGGGCCTCTGGTTCCGATTCGGAGGCCAGCAGTACCAACGGCGCGCTTTCGAAGAAGGTCGTGGCGGCCGTGGCGGACAGCGACGACTGGTCTGATTCGGCAACGACCGTGATGTCCTCGACAAGGGTCGCCACCGTGGCCCAGCCGGCATCTGCCGTAGTGCTGTCCTGCGGCAGTGACGCGCTCCAGCAGCCCGTCAGCAGCAGGGCGACGGTTATCAGCAGGGTGGCCAGCCGGACCACAGGTGATCGCTGCAAGAAAGTCTCGTTTCTTTCCGTGAGGCGTGTGGTCAGAGCACCCGTTTGAGGAACCCTTGGGTACGTTCGTGCCTCGGGTGGTCGAAGATGTCCACGGGTTTGCCTTCTTCCACGATCACCCCGCCGTCCATGAACAGGACGCGGTCCGCGACTTCGCGGGCGAAGCCCATCTCGTGGGTGACGACGACCATCGTCATGCCCTCTTGGGCGAGTTGTTTCATGACGGCGAGCACGTCGCCGACCAATTCCGGGTCGAGGGCCGAGGTCGGCTCGTCGAAGAGC
>CAYZBX010000294.1:0-1399 GCA_964476735.1 uncultured Micrococcaceae bacterium | reverse complement strand
CGACCTCCGGGTTATGAGCCCGGCGAGCTACCGAACTGCTCCACCCCGCGGCGACGTTCTCTACGTTACCGGACGATGACGTGAGAAC
Organism: uncultured Micrococcaceae bacterium; assembly: GCA_964476735.1. Lineage (GTDB taxonomy): Bacteria > Actinomycetota > Actinomycetes > Actinomycetales > Micrococcaceae > Micrococcoides. The sequence goes on along the minus strand of CAYZBX010000294.1, from coordinate 1,311 downwards.
CTAATCGAGATCGCCGCGGGTGAACAGTAAGTGAACAAGCTCACACTAGTCGCCTGCTGGTTCCTCCGTCGGTGCTTCAGTACCGTCCTGCTCGGCACCCTCCTGCTCGGCCGTGTCTGCAGGGCCATGGATCGCCTCGTCCGCCTCGATGGCGTCCTCGATCGCCTTGGCTAGCTTCTTCTGCGCCTCACCGTACTTGGCGAAATCGTTGTCGGCGAGCGCGTCCTGGCTCTCCTGGATCGCAGCGTTGGCAGCGCGCAGCGCCCGTTGTAGCTTCTCCTCATTGGTCTGGCCTTCGGTGCCGGCATCACCGGTCCCTTCGCCGCCTTCGCTGTCAGCGCCATCGCCGTCGGCTGTGACGGCACCCGAGGCGCCTTCAAAGACCTGATCCAGCGCTTCGGACAGCGAGTTGGCGAAGCCGATCTGGTTGCCGTAGGAGACGAGTACCTTCCGCAGCAGCGGGTAGGAGTCGCCACCGGTGGAACGCACGTAGACCGGCTGGACGTAGAGGATACCGCCGCCGACAGGCAGCGTGATGAGGTTGCCGTTGGTGACCTGGGAGGCACCCTGACGCAACAGGTTCAGCTCGCGCGAAACATCCGGCTGGGAGTCGAAGTCGGCTTGGACCTGACCCGGCCCGGAAATGGTGGTGTTACGCGGAAGCTCGAGGAGGGAAAGCTGACCGTAGCTCTCAGACTTCTCGCCTGGCTTGTTGCCCGCGTCACCGTTGGCGGCTAAGAAGCCGTAAAGGACGTTGCGATTTCGTCCCTGCCCCTCGACGCGCCGCGGAATGTACGTGGTGGTCAACGAGAAGCTGGCCTTGTCCGCGTCCGGCATCTGCAGCGACATGTAGTACGGCGGCACCTTGGTGGTGCCTTCCTTCACGGTCGGATCGGCTGGTACGGACCAGGCGTCATCGTTGTCGTAGAACGACCCCGGGCTCTCCACGTGATAGCGGCCCAACAACTCGCGTTGCACCTTGAACATGTCCTCTGGGTAGCGCACGTGCGCCATGAGTTCCCCGGACATCTCTTGGTACGGTTTCAGGGTCGATGGGAAGGTCTTCTGCCAAGCCTTCAGCAGCGGATCCTCATCATCCCACGCGTAGAGCTCGACGGAGCCGTCGTAGGCGTCAACAGTGGCCTTCACCGAGTTGCGGATGTAGTTGATCTCGCCGATCCGCAGCGGATCCTCCCGGGTCAGCGAGTCCTGAATCGCCGTCCCCAATTGCTCGCCCTTCGAGTACGGGAAGTTGTTCGAGGTGGTGTAACCGTCCACGATCCATTTGACCGTACCGTTGACGACCGCGGG
>CAYZBX010000293.1:0-1420 GCA_964476735.1 uncultured Micrococcaceae bacterium | reverse complement strand
TGTGCGCCAGCGAGAGCATGCGAGTGAATTCGCCGTAGGCCAAGGGCTCGGTGACGATGATGTTCTCTAGACCTTCGAGCGCGGGGAGAACGGCTTCACGAACCACTGGGTTCTTGTGTGCTGGAAGCACGATCTGCAACTCCGGATTGGCCTTGGCAATCCGCGCGATGGCGCGACCAACGCCGCGCATCGCATCGCCCTGGTTTTCGCGACGGTGGGTGGTGACCAGCATGACCTGTTTTCCGGAGGACGCAAGCTCTTCCAGCTGCGGGTCGCTGAACGGCACTTGTTTCTCGACCGTGGTCAAAAGCGCATCGATGACGGTGTTACCGGTGATGACGATGTCCTCAGGGCTGACGCCCTCATCCAAGAGGTTCTGCTTCGACACGGATGTTGGGGCACAGTGTAGCGAGGAGATCTGGGTCGTCAGCTTGCGGTTGGCCTCCTCCGGGAAAGGTGAGAAAAGGTTGTGACTGCGCAGCCCTGCTTCAATGTGGATGACCGGGATGGAGTGGTAGAAGGCGGCCAGCGCCCCGGCCGTTACAGTGGTCGTATCCCCCTGGACGATGACCGCCGCTGGCTTTTCTTCCTTGAAGAGCTCGTCGAGTCCGTCGATGGTCCGGGTGAGGATCCCGCACAGACCCTGATTTGGACGCATCACGTTGAGGTCGATGTCTGGTTCGATCCCGAAAAGGTTGTTGACCTGATCCAGCATTTCGCGGTGCTGTCCGGTTGAAACAACCTTGCAGTCGAACACATCCGATTTCTGAAGCTCGGCGATAACCGGTGCCATCTTGATCGCTTCAGGGCGAGTCCCATAAATCGGCATAATGACAGGGCGCATTTGTGTGTGGATTCCTTCGAACCTAGAGCAATACAACTACGCACGACAATATCACCGACGCAGGGTCGATCGCTGCGGATTCGAGCCGAGCAGAATGTGACGAATCCTACCGCTTGTCTGCAAAACGGGTTCGGGGACGTATTATGGAACCGGCAATCAGAAGGATAGGGAGAGCTGAGTTATATGGCTGAAGCAGCCGAAGCTGGTTCCAGCGACTCTGGTGAAACTCCAAGAGAAAAGACCATCGTTCGCATCGACCATGACAGGCTGCAGCGGGTCGGTGCTCGACTTGGGTTCTTCGAGTATCTGCGGGAAACGTGGAGAACGCGTAGTTTCATCTTTTACGACGCCAAGTCGCGGTTTAAATCAGAGAACGCCGAAGACAAGCTGGGTCTGCTTTGGACGGTTATTAACCCCATTCTGCTAGGTATCAGCTACTACCTGATTTTCGGTCTACTTCTGCAAACCAGCCGCGGTATCGAGAACTTTGTTGGTTTTCTGATCATCGGTGTCTTCAGCTTCCAATACTCCACCCGCGCGGTGACCCGTGGAGCGCGAGCGATCTCCTCCAACAGG
>CAYZBX010000292.1:0-1421 GCA_964476735.1 uncultured Micrococcaceae bacterium | reverse complement strand
GTTGCTTTGCTTCGGAAGCGGCTTCTTCTCCGGTGTCATCGCCACCGCGATCTTGGGCGTTCTCTTCCGCCATTCCTGGCGCAAACGAACCTACCGGCTGGTCCCGGTCGATGACGAACCTGCGGTAGGACCGGACCGAACCACCACCACGTCGGCCGGACCCGACGAAGCCGAGGCAAGCCGTGCGGCGGACCAGACCGCTCAGCCGGTCGGCCCGCTGACAGATCACCCTGTTGCGGGCCCCGTGACAGTCTCCACCGTCTCGACGGTGAGTTGGCCGAAGAAACTCCTCGTTGCGCTGACGTTCGGGCTGCTGCTCGAAATGTTTCGACACGCCGCCCGCACCCTCTTCATCGGGCCCTACACAACCTGGGACCCCGTCTTCCTCTTCCTCTCCGACTGGGTGCAGCAGCTCAGCCACCCCAGCGAGACCCGCACCGCCCTAGTGAACATCGCCTTGGGCTCGCTGCTGTACGGAATCCTGGTGTTTCTCTGGCCCGGGCTCGTCTCCAAGCTCAGCCAAGCGTTGGCAGGTGCCGGATCAGGAGCCGTGCTGCACGCCAGCATGTTCTTCAGTACCGAGCTGCTGCTCGAACAACAACGGGGTTTAGACAGCGCCGTGATCGCCAAGCATGCCCTCGCCGTCGCGCTGCACGGAGCGCTCTACGGGCTGCTGGCCGGCGCGGTGCTTGCGATTGCCGCACGGTCCCTCTGGCGGCAACGCCATCGAATCCGAGCGCACGCCCCCGCACCCGGCACGTCGAGTTCTCCTGACTCCAGAACCTAACTCACCCGACGCCCCCCGACAAAAGCTGTGCTGGTTTCTCCACAGCTCCCCTCCGCCACACCGGACACCGCCGACCGCAGACCGGCCCGCTCCTCGGCGTTCGGTGCCCCGCCTAAGCTGCTTCCAAGGTCAGGCGATCACGCTTGACGGCACCGGGTACCGAAAGGGGTTACCGATGGGCACACCGCGTGGCGGACAGCCATTGGCAGTCCCACCGCTCGATGCGGACAACGGTGAACTGGCGAAAATCTGCGCCGCGATCGAGCAGTCCGAACTCGAACAGCGACGGCGCCGTGCAGCGGACCTTCGCAACTACTTTCTCCTGCTCCTGACGCTGGCTAGGGAAAGCCAGCCCGCACTCGCCGCTGAAGATCTCACGGCCCACCGGGTCCAGACGGTCGCGAACGGAAAGCTCCTGCGCAAGGCCGCAAACACGCTCGCCCAACTCAAAGGCATCTCCGAGGCCCAAGCCAGACGCCTGCTGCGGATCAGCGTCCAGCTCCACCAGCACGGCCGACCACTGCTCGACAAGCTCGCCGCCGGCCGCATCTCCTTCCACATGGCCGCGGAAGCGGCCCACCAGCTTGCTTCCCTCACCGCCCCGCAACAAGGCCACACACCACCTGACGAGCCC
>CAYZBX010000291.1:0-1431 GCA_964476735.1 uncultured Micrococcaceae bacterium | reverse complement strand
CCACGGCACCTTCCTCGTCCAGCACTGGTTGGGCGTCATGGGTATGCCACGTCGCTACGCCGACTACATGGTTGAATACAACTGGACCAACATGAACCAGTTCTCCACCGTGTTCTCCATGCTGCTGGGTATCTCGATGATCCCGTTCTTCTGGAACGTGTACATCACCTGGCGCAACGGCAAGAAGGTCGAAGTTGACGACCCTTGGGGCTTCGGCGGTTCGCTCGAATGGGCAACCAGCTGCCCGCCACCACGGCACAACTTCTACTCCCTGCCACGCATCCGCTCCGAGCGTCCGGCTCTCGACCTGCACCACCCAGAGCTCTCCCAGACCTACACCCCAACTGGTGTGACTGGTAAGATCTTTGGTCCTGCAGACCAGAAAGATATGGGGTAGTCGTTCATCATGAAAATCAACGCCAATATTTTCTGGATCATCGGAGTCTTCTTCATCGCCGCGCTGGCGTTCTACTCCATCGTTGCGGAGTTCAACGAACCAATCGGTATGACCATGATCTTGGTGCTGGTCATGTTCGCGTTCATGCTTGCCTGGTACTCGGGCAAGACCGCGAAGGCAACCGGCCCTGGATCCATGGACGATGAGGACGGCGAGATCAAGGATTACGCCGGCACCTACGGCAACTTCGCCCCGTGGAGCTGGTGGCCGCTCGGCCTCGGCGCCGGCGCAGCCCTGTTGCTGCTGGGCATCGCCGTAGGCTGGTGGATCTTCTACATTGCTATCGGCGTCTCGCTGTTCTTCGTAGTCGGCTGGTCGTTCGAGTTCAGCAAGGGCGATCACGCTCACTAGCGACACACAAACCCTTCCGTGAAGAGGGCCCCTACCGGATCCGGTAGGGGCCCTCTTCACGTTTGGAGTCGTGGCTACGAGCCGTCCGACTCCTCGACGGTAGCTTCCTCACGCAGGTGCACCCGCTCACCGTGCCTGCCGAACAGGCTCAGAATCTGGGCCGGCTCGGTTCCAGCCGCACCGAACCAATGGGGGATGCAGGTATCAAACTCCACCGCTTCGCCAGGCGCTAACTCAAGGTCCTGCTCGCCGAGGATCAGGCGCACGGTGCCCCGCAACACATAGAACCACTCGTAGCCCTCGTGAACGTGCAGGTGCGGAGGTCGCGTGCTTGGCGGCAGTTCCAACTTCCACGCCTGCACCCCCTCGGAGTTGTTGGTCAACGGCCAGACCGTACGGCCCCCACTGATTTTGCGTGGCACCAGACGCACCCGTGGATCGGCCGAGTCCGGCACTCCCACAAGATCGTCGAGCGGCACCTGATAGCGTTGGCTCAGCGACAGCAGCATCTCCAACGTGGGTTTGCGCTGCCCGTTCTCTAAGCGCGAGAGCGTGGAGAGGGAGATGCCCGTCTGATCTGCCAGTTCTCCCAAGGTGAGATTGCGTTGGGTCCGGAGGTTCCG
>CAYZBX010000290.1:0-1451 GCA_964476735.1 uncultured Micrococcaceae bacterium | reverse complement strand
CCTCGCAGGGAAGGTCGCCGCCCCACCGGGGCCCGGGTGACAAAGACGGCACTAGGGCGCCCGGAACATCTCCACCTCAGCAATTCGTCCATCGACGAACCGGTAGATGCCGCACACTCGCACGTCCACGTGTTCTCCGGCGGCCAAGGTTCGCCCGAACATCTCGGTTCCGTCGGCCCGGGCGATGAACCGGTCAGTGAAGACCACTGCAGCCCGATCCCCCTCGATCAGCATGTCGTGGGGTATCACCGAATTATCGACTCGCGTGCGTGCTTCGGCGATGCGCTCTAAAACTTCGTCTCGTCCATGGATTGTGCCGCCGAGCGAGCCGAGCTGGACGTTCTCGTCGTAACACTCCGCCAAGGTGACGTAGTCGGCGGTGCTGATCGCCCGGTAGTAGGCATCGAAGAAAGCACGATTCACCTTGGTCTCCTTGTTCGGCCTTACTGGTGCGTCGTCGGTGATCGTTTCAGCGAGCACCACGAACACACAGGATGGACGTTAAGTTTTCTCACAGATGTACTCGTAAGGTTCCCCCGACACTGTGCCAGTTCACCATCGCGAAGATGCAGCTTTGGCGCGACACATCGAGAACATCGGAGAATCGTGAAGCCTCTCATCACTCGCTCCTGGATGATTGCAGCGGCGACTGCACTCGTCCTCTTCACCGCCTCATGCTCCGCCGCGTCGGAGACCGAAAGCACAGCATCCAACACAGAGACCACCGCTGCGGAATCGACTGACAACTCCCCGGCCGAGCAGAACAACGATGCTGAGTTCGAGGTAATTGAGCTCGAGGGTGAGCTCGTCGACAGCTTCCCCCAGGATGTGCCGTTGTACGACGGATCGATCGTGCAAAGCAGTGCTTCGCTCAGTGAGGTTTCCAACGCGCCCGAATGGGCGGTGTTGATGTCCACCGGCGACGCGCTCGAAGCGGTCGATGCGGATATCCGTGAGAGCTACAGCACTAACGGATGGACGATCGGCTCCGACATGGAGTCCGCTGGTGGCATCCTGCTCGTTGCACGCGGGAACGGCTACATCGTCTCCGTCACGTACAACGACCTCACCGGCGATGGCATCACCATCACGTACGGCGTCAGCGCGAGCTAAAAGGCATTGACACTCGCCTGCGCCGGACGGAGGGTGGAGACATGGATTCCGCGGACCTGCTCAGCGATGCGATCGGCCGCGTGGACGAAGACACCCGCAGAGTCGTCAAAGGCCTCACCACGGATCAGTTGGGGCATCGCCCAAACGGCACCGGCAAGTCCATCGCCTGGCTAATTTGGCATCTCGCCCGCATCATTGACCACCAAGTCAGCGAACTAGCCGGCGTCAAACAGTCGTGGATGGCCGATGGGTGGGTTGAGCGATTCCATCTCGATCTCGCGCCTGAATCGACGGGGTACGGCCATACCTCCGAAGAGGTTGATGCTGTGCGCGCCGAG
>CAYZBX010000289.1:0-1482 GCA_964476735.1 uncultured Micrococcaceae bacterium | reverse complement strand
CAGTTAGAAGAAATCGACTCACATACCGAGTGGACCTAACAACGGGGGCGGCCCACGGCTACATGCTCTACGTAGAACACGGTACTCTCCGGTTCGCGTACAACGCTAACGGTGAACCGCAAATCGCTGACGTTCTGGCATGGGACGAATCAATTCGGGAAATCGTGCTGACGGCTGTTGTGGAAGATCCGCTGATGTGGACATTCAAGGTAAGTGTTAACGGTGAAAACGAAAAGATAGCGTTGAACCGCGTTCCTCAGATGACGGGAATGGTTCCTTGGACCGGAATATCGGTGGGTAGAGATGCCCGCGGTCCAGTGCTGAGAGATCTCCGGGAACGAAAGGGTACCTTTCCATGGAACGGAACTCTTAAATCTGTGACTTACAGACCAGGAAAGCAACAGCCCTTGTCGGCATTGCGAGAGAAAATTCATCTGCAGGCACACCGACAAGCGGATTAAGAGAAAGGCGCATACAAATGAAACTTGCGACAGTACGTACAGAGAACGGCACTCAAGTTGCCCGGCTCGAGCAGGACGAGTTAGTTATGATCCCACGGTACTCGAACCTAGGCGAGCTTCTTGCTCAAGCAGATTGGCAGCAGATTGCGGCTACCGAACAGTGCGACAGGGTTCCTGTAGAGCAGGCAGATCTGGGGCCGGTATCGACGACACCTTCGAAGGTGCTGTGCGTCGGGCTCAACTACCGCGGGCACATTATTGAAATGGGTCGGGAGCTTCCGGAATATCCGACGGTGTTCGCCAAGTTCGCAGACACCTTGACCGGTCCCTTCGATCCGGTTGAAGCTGTCGCCGAAGACCCGGAGCTTGATTGGGAAGGTGAGTTGGCCATCATCATTGGCAAGACTGCCTACCGGGTCAGCGAGAAAGAAGCGGGGGAGCATATCGCCGGTTACACCCTTGCCAACGACATCTCTATGCGCGGTTGGCAATTCCGCAGCATCGAGTGGCTTCAAGGCAAAATCTGGGCACGCTCAACCCCACTCGGACCGGTCATGGTGACACCGGATGAACTCGATTTCAGCACTGCCGTGTTGAAAACAACGGTCAACGGTGAAGTGATGCAGGAGCACGGGATCGATGATCTGTTGTTCAAGCCCGAGTACCTCGTTTCATACCTGTCCACCATGCTGCCGTTGCGGCCGGGCGATGTGATCCTAACCGGTACCCCGGGTGGTGTCGGGCGGGCACGGAAGCCGGCCCTTTACCTGAAAGCCGGCGACCAAGTCGAGGTCACTGTCGATGGCGTCGGAACCTTGAAAACCGACATGGTTCAACCAGAAAGGGTCCCGGCGGCTCACTAGAATCCGCGATGCGGAAAAGCAAAACACCAAAACCATCAGCCTGCTTAAAAGGCTGATGGTTTTGCTTTTTCCTGCAAGACTGGAGCCATACCTGTCTACTCGCACTAACAGGAGAAATCAATATGTCAGACAATCAGGCGTCTGAAAAGAGAATGCCC
>CAYZBX010000288.1:880-1485 GCA_964476735.1 uncultured Micrococcaceae bacterium | reverse complement strand
GCTGGACAACTTCAACCAGATGACTGCCGACGGCTCGACCGCGGGCGGCTGCTGGATCTACACCGGCGTCATGGCCGGCGGCATCAACCGGGCCCGCCGCAAGGTCCCCGGCCACCAGCAGGACGAGATGGCCGCGGACTGGTGCTGGGTGTGGCCGGCCAACCGCCGCATCCTGTACAACCGGGCCTCCGCGGACGCCGACGGCAAACCCTGGAGCGAGCGCAAGAAGATCATCTGGTGGGACGAGGAGGCCGGCCAGTGGGCCGGGCACGACGTCCCGGACTTCCCGATCGACCGCGCGCCCTACGCCACCCCGGACCCGCACCAAGGCGGACCCGCCGCGCTCTCCGGCACCGACGCCTTCATCATGCAGGCCGACGGCAAGGGCTGGCTGTTCGCGCCCAAGGGCATGCTGGACGGCCCGCTGCCGACGCACTACGAGCCGCCGGAATCGCAGATCAAGAACCCGCTGTACCCGCAACAGCAGAGCCCCTCTAGGGTGCTGTTCGAGCGCGCGGACACGCTCAGCGCCCCCGGCTACGGGGAGGCCGGCGCCGGGGTCTACCCGTACGTGTTCACCACCTCCCGCCTCTCCGAGCACCCCC
>CAYZBX010000288.1:0-870 GCA_964476735.1 uncultured Micrococcaceae bacterium | reverse complement strand
AGGTCTCCCCGGAGCTCGCCGCCGAACGCGGGCTGGAACCCTACGGTTGGGCCACCATCGTCTCCCCGCAATCGGCCATCGAGGCCCGCGTGCTGGTCACCGAGCGGATGACCCCGATCACCAGCGGCGGCCAGACGGTGCACACCATCGGCCTGCCCTACCACTGGGGTATCGGCAAGGACGCGGTCGTCGAGGGCGACGCGGTCAACGACCTGTTCGGCCTGACCTTGGACCCGAACGTGCTGATCCAGGAATCCAAGTCCGCGGCCTGTGACATCCTCCCGGGCCGACGCCCGCGGGGAGCCGCGCTGCAGGCGCTCGTGGAGGAATACCGCGAACGCGCCGGCGTCACCGAGGAAACCAACAAGCAGCGTGTCACGCACCCGGAAACGGAGGGGAGCTAAGTGAGCTTGCACCATGAGGTCAACCCGGCCCTCGAGGTCGGCTGGGGTCCCGAGCACGAACGCAAGGGCTTCTTCACCGACTCCTCCATCTGCATCGGTTGCAAGGCCTGCGAGGTCGCGTGCAAGGTGTGGAACCAGAACCCCGCCGACGGCGACTACGAGCTGCTGGAATCCTCCTACGACAACTCCGGCTCGCTCGGCGCCAACACTTGGCGGCACGTCGCGTTCGTGGAACAGACCGAGGAACGGATCGAGGCGGCCCGCGAGGCCGGGCGCAAGCTCGTCGGGCTGGGCATGCCGAAGATCGGTCCGCCTGCCGGCACCGACGCCAACGGCGTCGCTCCGTCCAACGGTGTGCAGGGCTCCGGACCGCAGCTGGCCAACGGAGAGACCCTGCCGGACACCCCGGAGTTCCGCTGGCTGATGTCCTCCGACGTGTGCAAGCACTGCACCCACGCCGGCTGCC
>CAYZBX010000287.1:0-1515 GCA_964476735.1 uncultured Micrococcaceae bacterium | reverse complement strand
CCGCGTCTGCCAAGCCATCGCCGAGAACCCTGAAGATGCTCGCCGCCTGACTGTCAAGCGTAACACTGGGGCCGTGGTCACCGACGGTTCCGCCGTCCTGGGCCTGGGCAACATCGGCCCAGCCGCCGCGCTGCCGGTGATGGAAGGCAAGGCCGCCCTGTTCAAGCAGTTCGCCGACGTGGACGCCTGGCCGGTCTGCCTGGACACCCAGGACACCGAAGAGATCATCGCCATTGTTAAGGCACTCGCCCCGGTCTACGGTGGCGTGAACCTCGAGGACATCGCCGCGCCACGCTGCTTCGAGATCGAAGACCGCCTGCGCGAGGAACTCGACATCCCGATCTTCCACGACGACCAGCACGGCACCGCCATCGTCACCGTCGCCGCCCTGCAGAACGCCCTGCGCGTGGTGAAGAAGAACATCGAAGACGTGCGCATCGTCGTCTCCGGTGTGGGCGCGGCCGGCCACGCCATCATCCAGCTGCTGGTTGCCTCCGGAGCGAAGAACATCATCCCTGTCGCCCGCGGCGGCGCACTGGTGCGCGGCGAGAAGTACGACGACCCGCACCGCGCCTGGTTGGCCGAGAACACCAACCCGGAGGCCTTCTCCGGCTCGCTGAAGGAAGCCATGGTGGGCTCCGACGTCTTCATCGGCGTCTCCGCGCCGAACGTGCTGGAAGAGGCCGACATCGAGGCCATGAACGAGGGCGCGATCGTCTTTGCGATGGCCAACCCGGTGCCGGAGGTGGACCCGATCGCGGCTGCCAAGCACGCCGCCGTCGTCGCCACCGGTCGCTCCGACTTCCCGAACCAGATCAACAACGTGCTCGCCTTCCCTGGCTTCTTCCGTGGTCTGCTGGATGCCTCCGCCTCGGACATCACCCAGGAGATGCTGCTGGCCGCCGCCGAGGCGATCGCCAACCGCGTCAGCGAGGACCAGCTGAACCCGGGCTTCATCATTCCGTCCGTCTTTGACCCAACCGTTGCCGAAGCTGTGGCCAGTGCCGTGGCTGAAGTCGCGCAGCGCTAACAAAACCGACCACCGAGACGACAAGGAGAAATACCATGTCCCTGCAGATCAAAGTTGATCTGAACAACCTGCCAGCCTCCGCCACCGCTAACGCGCCAGAATACAAGGCGGCAGCAGATCTGATCCTGACCGACGAGGCCCTGGCCTTCGTCGAGAAGCTGCACACCAACTTCGCCGCTCGCCGCAACGAGCTGCTGGCCGCCCGCGAGGAAACCCGCAAGAAGGATTCCGCCGCCGGCACCATCGACTTCCTGCCGGAGACCGCCGACGTCCGCGCCGGTGACTGGAAGGTCGCCGAGGCCCCGGAGAAGCTGCGCGATCGCCGCGTGGAGATCACCGGCCCGGCCACCCCTGCCAAGATGGCCATCAACGCCCTGAACTCCGGCGCCAAGGTCTGGCTGGCGGACCTGGAAGATGCTGCTGCCCCGAACTGGGCCAACCAGATCACCGCTCAGGCCAACCTGTACAACGCGGCCCGCAAGAAC
>CAYZBX010000286.1:0-1517 GCA_964476735.1 uncultured Micrococcaceae bacterium | reverse complement strand
AGTACAGGTCCTTCACCAGCAGGGTGAACATTTCCTCGTGCGTCGGGGCCAGCAGGTAGTCCGCTTCCTTGCGGTCCTGCAGCCGGAAGATCCCGTCGCCATACTCTTCCCAGCGCCCGGTCGCCTCGTAGGGCTCCTTGGGCAGCAGGGCCGGGAAGTGGACCTCTTGACCGCCGATGGCGTTCATTTCCTCGCGGACGATTTGCTCGACCTTGCCCAGCACCTTCAGCCCCAGCGGCAGCCAGGAGTAGATGCCGGGTGCCGCCCGGCGGATGTAGCCGGCGCGGACGAGCAGCTTGTGGCTGGCTACGTCAGCATCGTGTGGATCTTCACGCAGGGTGCGCACAAAGAGAGTTGAAAGGCGGTCGGCCACGACGCGGTGTCCTTTGCTGTTCGGATGGTTCACAGAGAGTCATCCTCCATCCTAGAGCACCGCGGCGCCCGCGTTGAACAGTCCGGTTCGTGGAGCTGTGGCAAGCGGTTTGCGGGCCGGCTCAGAACAACACGGTGGCGAAACTACCGACCTGCCGGAAGCCGACGTGTTCGTAGACCCGGCGGGCGGCGATGTTGTAGTCGTTGACGTACAGGGAGACGTTCTTGGCCAGCGTCAGGCCGTGGGCGACGGTGGCGGCCATCCCGGCCCGGGCGATGCCTTTGCCGCGAAACTGCGGTGGCACCCAGACGCCCTGCACTTGGGCGCAATCGGCGGTGACGGTGCCCAAATCGGCCTTGAAGTTAAGTCTGTGTTCGGCGTCGAAGCCGATGAGCGTGTGCCCCTTGCCGATCAGCTCCTGCACCCGCTCCTGATACGAGCTATCTCCGTTGACGAAGGGCGAGAAGCCGAGCTCCTCGCGGAACATCGCGGCCGAGGCGGGCAGCACGATGCCGAACTCGTCCGGCCGAGCGCAACGCACCCCGGGATCGGGCGCGACGGTGGTTGATGGTGCGCTCATGGCCAGCAACGGCTGGTCCTCGCGCACACCGAACGCGTTCTGCCTGCCGTGGCGCAACTGCGTCCAGATCCCGTGCACGGCCTCGGCCGGCCCGAACACGGAGGCGAATAGACGCCCCAGCCGCCGAGCGACGGCGCCGAAAAGCGCGCCGACCTCGGCCGAGGTGTTGGTTGGGACGATGTTGGCCCCCAACCAGCACGCCGCGGCTAGGCCGCTGTGGTCGTAGTAGCCGAGGAAGAAGCCGCCGCTGCGATGCGGGCCGGTGCCGTCTTCGAGCTGGTCCCGTAAGAACACGTGGTCAATCGGCAGCGTGTTGATCAGCTGCAGGAGGTCCGCCTCATCGGCGGCCCCCAAGATGCGCAACTGGTTGGGCTCGACGGCCTCGACCGCGCGCTTAGCTGACGGTAACCACGGGAGGTGCTGAGGCAGAATTCTCATCAGGGTTCTCCCCCATCTCTTCCGCAATGCGGTTCGCTTCCGCCAGCAGGGTCTCCACGATCAGCTCTTCCGGCACCGTCTTGATGACCTCGCCCTTGACGAAGATCTGGCCCTTGCCGTTGCCGG
>CAYZBX010000285.1:0-1531 GCA_964476735.1 uncultured Micrococcaceae bacterium | reverse complement strand
GCCGGCGGCCACGATCATCACTGCACTACGCACGAAACCCAGCCTATCCATGTTTCGTCGTGTGTCGGATCATCCATAGGATCCAGGAGCCAACAGAATACCCTCCACACTGCTGGCTGAGCCTACGCCACCGAGTTTTTCCTGGTACCCTGGATATCTAGTAATCATCCATATCGTCAAGGAGTCCCCAACAATGATCCCAGTGATCGACGTCTTTGCTGGACCAGGTGGTCTCAGTGAGGGGTTCTCCAGCGTTATGGATGACAATGGAGACCCTGTATTTAGGATCGCTGCCTCGTTCGAAATGGAACCGTCAGCGATCCAGACTCTCCGATTTCGAAGCGCAACCAGACACGTTCGACGCGAAAACGAATCCGCCCTTCCCGCTCTCGAAGCTTTTCTGCACAAACAATTGCCGTTAGAAAGGCTCCTCGGAGACAAGCACTTTTCTCGGTCCTACCGGCATGCGCAGGAGGAGGCCCACCAATTCACTCTTGGTGAGGACAATCGCGAGAACCTTGATCTGCTCATCAAACAGGCGCTGCCCGCCTACAACGACCCGTGGGTGCTTATCGGCGGTCCGCCATGCCAAGCATATTCTCTGGCTGGTCGATCCCGGCGAACCAATGATGAGACATTTGAGGATGACCACAAGCACTTCCTCTACCGCGAGTACCTACACATTATTCGAGAGCACAGACCAACGATGTTCGTCATGGAGAATGTGAAGGGACTCCTCTCGGCTGTCAACCGAAGAAGGCACATGTTCGAATCCATTCGAGCAGATCTTCAAAACCCTGCCGACGGGCTCTCTTATACCCTCCACTCCATGGTCACCGATGGCGACGGGGAGTATCTCTCGGGAAACGATTTCCTCATTCGTTCTGAGGATTACGGAATTCCCCAAAAACGGCACCGTGTCATCATCGTGGGCATCATGAATGGATCCGGTTTCGCTCCCCCACTCTCGCTGAAGGACAACCAGCATGTGACGCTGGCCCAGGCCATCAGCAACTTGCCGAAGCTTCGTTCCTCGATCTCTAGGACTCGCGATGAGGACGGAGCTCTCTGGTACGAGGTTTTCAGCGAATTTCAAAAACTGGCTCGCAAGAAGGGCTCTTCGGTGGAGGCAATCCCGGGGCTCAAGACTGCCTCATCAGCTGTACCGTCCGAACTATCGAGACTGACGGATGCTGCCGCACGCTTCCATGAATTCATACGCCCAAAGGCGATAGCAACACTGCCCGCGTGGAATCACGAATCACGCGGTCATATGCACACCGATCTCATCAGATACGGTCTTCTCAGCGCGCTCAGCAAGGACTCAAAGCAAGCCCTAAAGATCAAAGACCTACCCGAAATCTATTGGCCAAACCATAGAAACATCACCAACCCGAATGCCCCGTTCCAAGATCGGTTCCGGGTGCAGCTAGCTACGCTTCCGTCAACAACCATCGTCTCGCACATCGCTAAAGACGGTCATTACTATATTCATCCTGATCCAGCACAGATGCGGAGTCTGACCGTGCGG
>CAYZBX010000284.1:0-1532 GCA_964476735.1 uncultured Micrococcaceae bacterium | reverse complement strand
GCATCAGGTGGTGCGGGGTGGCCTCCGCGGTGACGTTGATGCCCTGGGACTTGGCCCAGCGGATGATCTCCACCGAACCCTTGGTGGAGACGTGGCAGACGTGCAGCCGGGAGTTGGTGTGCTGGGTGAGCAGCACGTCCCGGGCGATGATGGCCTCTTCGGCGACCGCCGGCCAACCGGGCAGGCCGAGCTTGACCGACAGGTCGCCCTCGTTCATCTGCGCGTCCTCGGTCAGCCGTGGTTCTTGGGCGTGCTGGGCGATGACCCCGTCGAAGGCCTTCACGTACTCCAGGGCCCGGCGCATCATGGCCGGATCCCAGACGCAGATGCCGTCGTCGGAGAACACCCGGACCTTGGCGCGGGAGTCCGCCATCGCGCCCATCTCGGAGAGCTGTTTGCCTTCCAGCCCCACGGTCACCGCGCCGATGGGCTGCACGAACGTCCAACCGGAGTCTTGGCCGAGCTGGTAGACCTGTTCCACCACGCCGGCGGTGTCCGCCACGGGCATCGAGTTCGCCATGTTCAGCACGGCGGTGAAACCGCCCAGGGCGGCGGCCCGGGAGCCGGTCTCCACGGTTTCGGCGTCTTCGCGGCCGGGTTCGCGCAGGTGCACGTGCGGGTCCACTAGGCCCGGCAGGGCGATCAGGCCGGCGGCGTCGATGTGCTCGAAGCCCTCCGGGACGGTCGGGTTCTCAGCCGCGTCGGTGACGGCGGTGATCTTGCCGTCCTCGATGGTGATGTCGGAGGGTTTCTCCCCCAGCAGGTTGGCGCCGGTGATGAAGTATTTGGTGGTTTCCGTCATGTCTTATGCTCCTTCATGCAGCGTGGCGGCGCTGGCGGGGTGTTCGCCGGTCAGGGTCAGGTAGAGGACCGCCATCCTGGTGGCCACGCCGTTGGCCACCTGCTTCAGGACGACGTTCTTGGGTGAGTCGGCGGCGGCCGCGCAGATCTCTAGGCCACGGTTCATCGGACCGGGGTGCATGATGATGGTGTCCTGGTAGGCGGCGGTGTTCAGCAGGTCGTAGCGTTCTTGGGTGAGCCCCCACTTGCGGGTGTATTCGTGGGCTGAGGGGAAGAATGCGTCTTGCATGCGCTCGCCCTGTACGCGCAGCATCATCACGGCGTCGGGCCGCTGGGCCAACGCCTCGTCGAGGTCGTAGTAGATGGTGGCCGGCCAGGCCTCGCAGCCGACCGGCAGCAGGGTCGGCGGACCGGCGAAGGAGACCTCGGCACCGAGGGTCTTCAACAGCCACAGATTGGAGCGGGCCACCCGGGAGTGCAGGATGTCGCCGACGATGAGGACCTTGACCCCGGCGAGATCGAGGCCGCGGGAGGCCTTGCCCTGCACCTGCGCTAGGTGCCGGCGCAGCGTGAAGGCGTCCAGCAGGGCCTGGGTGGGGTGCTCGTGGGTGCCGTCACCGGCGTTGATCACGCTGCCCCGCACCCACTCGGCCAGCCGGTGCGGAGCCCCGGAGGCGGAGTGCCGGCACACCACGGCGTCGGCGCCCATGGCCTGCAGGGGCAGCGCGGTG
>CAYZBX010000283.1:0-1534 GCA_964476735.1 uncultured Micrococcaceae bacterium | reverse complement strand
CACCGCGCCCTCCTCTTCACCGTCGCGAGTCCCGCGCACCGCGCGCGAGCCTGCTTCGACCATGCTGCAGCACCTCGCGCCGGTCAAGTCCGTTCCCATTCAATGGGCTTGGCGAAGACTCGATGCGGGCCCTAGGCAGACCCGGCTCAGACGAGGTCGCCCACCCCGTATTGCGGGCCCGGGGCGGTGCCATTCACCAAATAGTCGCCGACGATCCGGTTGCGGTAGATCACCGGATTGTGTTGGGCCAGCACCCGAGCATTGCGCCAGTACCGGTCCAGCCCCAGCGGCTCGGTGACTGCGGTGGCCCCACCCACGTTGAAGGCATGGTTGATCGCCCACAGGCACTGCTGCCCGATCACCTGCTGCGCCTGATAGGTTTCCACATCCAACTCCGCCAGCTCCGCAAGGGTCGCCGTGCCGGCGATCTCCCGCTGCCTCACCTGTTCGAAGCGACGGATCAGCGACGCGAAGACCGCTCGAGTCCCGTAAGCGGCTGCGGAGACCTCGCCAAGCACCTGCAACACCTGCGGATCTTCGGCCGGCAGCGGGGCGGCGGCGTGGGAGAAGGTCCGACGGCGCCGGCGAATGTAGCTGACGAACTCGCGCTCGGCGCCGGTCACCAGCCCGGCGAGCGCCGCCAGATGGACGGACTGGGCCAGCGCCTGCAAGGTGTCCGGTGCGTCGTCATCGCTCAGGCCCTCGCCGGGGCGGGACACCTCGGCCGGGTCCACCACCACGTTCTGAAAGATCGTGGTCCCCGAGGCGGACAACCGCTGGCCGAACCCAGCCCAATGGTCCAGCTGACGCACGCCCGGGGCATCGGCCCGCACCGCTAGGCCGCGCACCTTCCCTTGGACCTCGGCTGTCACCAGGATCCAATCCGCGTACAGGCTGCCGGTGGAGTAGTACTTTCGGCCATTCAGCAACCACCGGCCATCGGGCTGCACTGTGACCGCCGTGTCGTGCTCGCCGAGCGCACCCTGCGCCTCCGTCACGGCGTTGCCGACCACCTCGCCGGCGGCGATCCGCCGGAACCAGCGCTGCCGGTATTCCTGATCCGGGTTGGCCAACACCATTTCCACGTGCAGCAGGTGGGCTCGCAGCGCCTGCACCAGATTCGAGTCCGCCGCACCCAGCTCCACGACGAACGGGTAGAACTCACTCAAGCTCAGCCCGGCCCCGCCGTAGTCGCTCGGCACCCGCAGGCTGGTGTAGCCGGCCGCCACTAACGCAGCCACCGAGTCGTGATCCAGCGTCCGCTCCCGTTCGGTCTGCGCGGCGCCTTGCGCGATCGCGGCAAACACCGGCCGCAGCCGACTCCACGCATCCGTCACCGCGGCCCGCTCCGCCACCTCACTCCGCGGCTCGCCGCTCGCCCCGGATTCCGAGGTCCCGAATTCAATCAACTCGGTCACTGCGCACCCGCCGTTCCGGCTTCGACGTCCTCGCTCTTGACCGGTCGGGAGAAGAAGTCCCGGGAGGGCACCGTGCCGTTGATCAGGTACTCGCCCACCACCCGCAGCTTGAAATG
>CAYZBX010000282.1:0-1544 GCA_964476735.1 uncultured Micrococcaceae bacterium | reverse complement strand
TAGATCCACACCCCGTCATAGCCGACCAGGCGGGTGTAGAGGTCGAAGCGCTGGAACGGGTTGAGGGAGCGCCGGTAGGTGATCGACTGGCCCGCCACCACCGGATACCAGCCCCTGGCCGCGATCTTCTGCCACAAACCGGTGCGCAACATGAGATCCAACCGCCCCAGATCCATCAGGGTCAGGAACTTGCCGTTGTTCATGTGGCCCAGCACGTCCAGGTCCGTCGGCATCACCCGAAACGGCGTCCGCGCCGTCTGCCACACGCCCACCCGGGGCCGGACCATCGACAGCAACCTCAGCAGCAACAACCGGAGATACAGATTCATGCGTGCAGGCTACCCGCATGGCAGAGCCACCGGTTTTGCGATCCGATCCCCGGTCGCGTAATGTTGACCCTCGGTCGTCTATGCCCGCGCACGCCTGCGTGCGCGCCACTGAAGGCCGAAGCTCATCCACCACAAGATTGGGCGCGCCCTGCGCTCCCAGTCGCCGATTGAAAAGGTTGCTCGAATGAAGGTTCAGCCGAGCGTCAAGAAGATCTGCGACAAGTGCAAGGTCATTCGCCGGCACGGTCGTGTGATGGTGATCTGCGACAACCCGCGCCACAAGCAGCGCCAGGGCTGATCCCGGAGCACCGCGGGCGAGGGTCTTCCCGACCGGAGCCCGCCAGACAACTGAAACAACGTGATGGCTAGATCCCCTCGGGGGTCGACCACCCTTGGACGAAGGCCAAGGCCCCGTCGGTGCCCCACGGCACCACAGGCGACGGGGATGCGTCACGCCCACACCTTCGCCTATGAAAGGAAACCGCCTGATGGCACGCCTCGTTGGTGTCGACCTGCCGCGCGAAAAGCGCCTTGAGGTCGCACTCACCTACATCTTCGGCATCGGCGCCACCCGCGCCGCCGAAACCCTCGCCGCGACTGGAGTCTCCGGCGATCTCCGCGTCCACCAGCTGACCGACGAGCAGCTCGTCGCGCTGCGTGACCACATCGAGGGCAACTACGAGATCGAGGGTGACCTCCGTCGTAGCACCGCCGCCGACATCCGCCGCAAGGTCGAGATCGGCAGCTACCAGGGCCGCCGCCACCGCAGTGGCCTGCCCGTTCGTGGTCAGCGCACCCGCACCAATGCCCGCACCCGCAAGGGCAAGAAGAAGGCCGTCGCCGGCAAGAAGAAGGCGCGCTGACCCTCCGGGTCGCAGCCTCTCTAGGACTCAAGGAGAGTTAAGGACACATGGCTACTGCAAGCCGCAAGACCGGCGCCAAGGGTCGCCGCAAGGAAAAGAAGAACGTGCTCGCCGGCCAGGCGCACATCAAGTCCACGTTCAACAACACCATCATCTCGATCACCGATCCCACGGGTGCCGTGATCTCCTGGGCCTCCGCCGGCACCGTCGGCTTCAAGGGCTCCCGCAAGTCGACCCCGTTCGCCGCCCAGATGGCCGCCGAGGCCGCTGGCCGCCGCGCCATGGAGCACGGCATGAAGCGCGTCGACGTGTTCGTCAAGGGCCCCGGCTCCGGCCGTGAGACCGCCATCCG
>CAYZBX010000281.1:0-1609 GCA_964476735.1 uncultured Micrococcaceae bacterium | reverse complement strand
TTCACGTCTGCTGGTGCAGGGGTGATGGCGGTCGGGCCGTTGACCTCCTTGGCAGCTACCTTGGACTCTTGGCCGGCAGGCTTCGGGTTGACCGGCTTGCTCGGGGTCAACGGAGCCGGGGTCTTCCATGGATCCTCGACCGGGCGGGACGCGCGCCAGACGGCAACGCCGGCGGTCGCGGCGGCAGCCAGCGCGGCGAAGACCAGCAGGCCCTTCTTCCGGTTTTTGGCGCGCTGCGCCTTCTTCAGTTCCTTGGCCGCGTTCTTCATCGCGGCCTCGGCAGCCTTCTGCGCCCGCTTCACGGCTTTCTTGTCCCCGGTGACCTTGGTGACGGCGGTGTCAACGAAGGCCGGGACCTCGGCGTCGTGGATCCGGTCGGCGGCAACTGATGCGGCCTCGCCGAGCTTGGACTGTGCAGCCGGGACGTACTCCTTGGCCACGCGCTCGCGGGTCTGTTCGGCGCGCTTCTGCGCATCATCGAGGTATGGCTGCAGCTTGTGCAGCTGCTCCTGAACAACCGGCTTGGCCTTCTGGACGCCATCCTGAATGACGTGAGCGGCCTGCTCAACCTTGGGCTCGATCCACTCCAGTGCTGCGTCCACGCCCGAGAGAACCGTGCCTTCTACATCGTGGAGCACTCGTTGGGCTTTTTTCGACTTCTTCATGCATACCTCCCAAGGTTGCCGGATGTCTCTAGCGAACCTACGTGTTTGTCGTTGTTCATCTCCAGAGTAGTAGTTTTTAGCAAGCCAAGCTATGAGGCGGAAAAAACTCACGCTCTCAGCGCATTTTCCGCCAAATTCAGCCGCAGTTTCCACCATCCGAGCCCCGGGGTGTCAGAATAGAACCATGACTGCAATTCCAACTCATATCGCGACGATTCACACCAACTTGGGTGACATCAAGGTCAACCTGTTTGGCCACCACGCCCCGAAGACCGTCGAGAACTTCGTCGGTCTCGCCACAGGCGAGAAGACCTGGCAGGACCCGGCCAGCGGCGAAGAGAAGACCGGCACCCCGCTGTACAACGGGACCATCTTCCACCGCATCATCAAGGACTTCATGATCCAGGGCGGCGACCCGCTGGGTCAGGGCATCGGCGGACCGGGCTACCAGTTCGACGATGAGATCCACCCGGAACTGGACTTCACCGAACCGTACAAGCTGGCCATGGCCAATGCCGGCATCCAGTTCGGCCGCGGCACCAACGGCTCCCAGTTCTTCATCACCTCCGTGCCGACGACCTGGCTGCAGGGCAAGCACACCATCTTCGGTGAGGTTGCTGACGAGGATTCCAAGAAGGTTGTGGACCAGCTGAACGCCGTCGCCACCGACATGCGGGACAAGCCACTGGAAGACGTCACCATCTCTTCCATCGAAGTCACCGAAGCCTAAACCATGAATAACTCAGGTCATAACCCGCCTGAGCCCGATCCTGACCGCCCGATCAATCCCGATCAGGGCGGTCAGTCCATATCTGGGCAAGAAAACACCCCACCCCGCTACGGGCAGCCACCGCACCAGCAACCGCCGTACGGTGAACCCCGCTACGGGCAACCAGTGCACGAGCAACCTCAGCAAGGACAGCCCCAGTACGGGGCACCACAGT
>CAYZBX010000280.1:0-1609 GCA_964476735.1 uncultured Micrococcaceae bacterium | reverse complement strand
TGTGCGCACCCACGGCGAGCCCAAGCCGCTCGGCGAGCTCACCCAGCCCCGCTGCTGCGCACGTGAGGAGCTGGTGCAGCCCGCGGTCCTCGGCGTGCGGCAGGTGCACCAGCGCGGTGGCGTAGAGTCCCTCGACCGCGAGCGCCGCCGCCAACCGCTGCACCGGCGCCAACCGGGGCAGCCACTGGCCGATGAAGCCGTCGCATAGTTCGCCGTGCTCCCAAGCAACGTGCTCCTCTAGTGCCCGCGCCACGTCATCGATCGCCATGTGGTCCGCGCTCTGCAGCGCGTAACCCAGCGGCCCGGTGCCGGCGGCGATGATCTGCTCGGCCAGCTCCCGGCGCTGTTCGCGCGCAATAGCCATCCAAGTCCTCTCCTCGGGGGTGGGTCAACGCCAAGTGCCCCAGCGGTGAGCGAAGCAAAAAACTCACCGCTGAGGCACTCGGTTGCGACGGCGGTCCTCAATCCGCGTCGCCGGAAGCGGGTCTAGAACAAGCCGACAGCGTTGCCGTCTTCGTCCACACCCATCTTCATCGCTGCTGGGACCTTCGGCAGACCAGGCATCGTCATCACCGCACCGGTCAACGCGACCACGAAGCCGGCACCGGTCTTCGGGATCAGTTCCCGCACCGTGATGGAGAAACCATCCGGTGCGGCCAGCAGAGTCGCATCGTCGGAGAAGGAGTACTGGGTCTTGGCCATGCACACCGGCAGGTCGTCCCAACCGTTCTCCGCACTCATCTTCAGGTTACGCTTGGCGGCGGCGGTGAACTCCACCCCGTCGCCGCGGTAGACATCGGTCACGATCTTCTCGATCTTCTCCGCGACCGTGTCCGAGAGCTCGTAGATTGGCTTGAACTCGCTGTCCTCGTCGATCACGTCCAGGACGGCCTCAGCCAGCTCCTGGCCGCCGGCGCCGCCCTTGGCCCAGATGTCGGCCACCGCGACCTTGACGCCGCGTTCCTCGCACCAAGCCTTGAGCCAGTTCAACTCGTCGTCGGAGTCGTTGGTGAAGCGGTTGATGGCCACCACCGGGCTGACGCCGAAGCGGCGCACGTTGTCGATGTGCCGCTCGAGGTTCTTCACGCCCTCGGAGAGATAACCGATGGCAGTGTCCGAGTCCAGCTCGTCCTTCAGCTTGTCCTTGGCGAGGCCGCCGTGCATCTTTAGCGCGCGGATGGTCGCCACGATCACCACGGCGCTCGGGGCGAAGCCGCCGGCGCGCGCCTTGATGTCCATGAACTTCTCCGCACCTAGGTCCGCGCCGAAGCCGGCCTCGGTGACCACGATGTCCGCCAGCCGGCGAGCGGTCTGGGTGGCAATCAGCGAGTTGCAGCCGTGGGCGATGTTCGCGAACGGACCACCGTGCACCAGCGCCGGGGTGCCCGCGATGGTCTGCACTAGGTTTGGCTTGATGGCCTCCTTCAGCAGCATGGTCATGGCGCCGCCTGCGCCCAGTTCCTTCACGGTGACCGGCTTGCGATCGTAGGTGAAACCGAAGACGATCCGGTCGAGGCGGTCCTGCAGGTCCTGGATGTCCTTGTCCAGACAGAAGACCGCCATCACCTCGGAGGCCACGGTGATGTCGAAGCCTGCCTCCCGCGGCACT
>CAYZBX010000279.1:0-1613 GCA_964476735.1 uncultured Micrococcaceae bacterium | reverse complement strand
GTGCCCGGTCATGAAACGGTGTTCGCCTCCGAGCTGCCGGCGGGCCGTGCCGCGAAGTATCGCCACGTCGGCTTCTACGATGGACTCGGCCAAGCCTGGGCCGAATTCATGAGTGCCCTGGCAGAACGAGGCTTGGCCGCTGGCCAGCCCTGTTGGGAGGTCTACGTTACCGAGCCGACGCCAGAGGCCAATCCGGCAGAGATGATCACCGAGCTCTACTGCATCCTCCGCTAGGGACGATCCCGTCCCGGGTGCCAACGAGGACGGTGGGCAAGGCCACGCCGCTGCGATTTAAGATCTTTGGCCCACTACGTTAGTATTAACTACTTGTGTGCCTTCTATTTGGCGGGGCCATCCACCCCGCATCTAGTGGAAGCCACACAAATCTTGCAAGAAATGTGCCTCGGCCCCACCTCCTAGCTTCACCAACGGGTGCAGCCTCTGTGTGCTCTACCTCGCGGTCTAGCTCATCAGGGTGGGGGTAAGCGCAGCAAGATGTACACCATATCCGTTCCGCAAGGCTCGGTCCGATTGAGGATTGAGAACCAGCGAGACAACAGGAGTTAGTAAGTGATTCAGCAAGAATCGCGGCTCAAAGTTGCCGACAACACCGGCGCCAAGGAAATCCTGGCGATCCGCGTGCTCGGTGGCTCAGGACGCCGTTACGCAAGCATCGGTGACACCATTGTCGCCACTGTCAAAGACGCAATCCCTGGCGGCAACGTCAAAAAGGGTGAAATCGTCAAGGCCGTTGTGGTTCGGGCTAAGAAGGAAATCCGTCGTCCAGATGGTTCCTACATCAAGTTCGATGAAAACGCCGCTGTCATTCTCAAGAGCGACGGCGAGCCACGCGGCACTCGTATCTTCGGCCCGGTTGCACGCGAACTGCGTGACAAGCGGTTCATGAAGATCGTTTCTCTGGCACCGGAGGTGATCTAGTTTGGGCGCCAAAATCAAGAAGGACGACCTCGTCCAGGTGCTGAGCGGCAAGGATCGCGGCAAGCAGGGCAAGGTCCTGCGCGTGTTCCCGGCCGACGAACGTGTTCTGGTCGAAGGCGTTAACGTCATCACCCGCCACCTGAAGGCCGGTCAGGCCGGTTCCACCGAGGGTGGCCGCGTGGAGTCTGAAGCCCCAATCCACATCTCCAATGTGGCCGTGGTGGACCCAGAAACCAAGAAGCCAACCCGCGTTGGTTTCCGTGAAGAAGTTGTCGAGGCCAACGGTGTGAAGAAGACCGTTCGGGTTCGCTACGCCAAGGCTTCTGGAAAGGATCTGTAATGACTGCTGAAGTACAGACCAAGATCACCCCGCGTCTGCAGACCAAGTACCGCGAAGAGATCCGCAAGGCCCTGCAAGAGGAATTCGGCTACGAAAACGTCATGCAGATCCCAGGCCTAGCCAAGGTCGTGGTCAACATGGGTGTTGGCGAAGCCGCCAAGGATTCCAAAATCATCGACGGCGCCATCAAGGACCTGACCGCCATCACCGGTCAGAAGCCGCAGGTGACCCGCGCCCGCAAGTCCATCGCCCAGTTCAAGCTGCGCGAAGGCATGCCGATCGGCGCTCACGCGACCCTGCGTGGCGACCGCATGTGGGAATTCCTGGACCGCCT
>CAYZBX010000278.1:0-1617 GCA_964476735.1 uncultured Micrococcaceae bacterium | reverse complement strand
GCACGGCCCGGGGGCCGAGGATGCGCAGCACCTTCTTCGGGTCGACCGCACCGGCGACCAGCTGGCGTCCGACGGCGATGTGCTCGCCGTCCTCGACCAGGAGACGCACCCGCTTGGAGACCGGGTAGGACAGGTCCTCCCCGCCGTCGTCGCGCACGACGATGATCTTGCGGACCCGCTCGGAGTCGTCGATCTTCACGCGGCCGGCGGCCTCGCTGATCGGGGCCTCACCCTTCGGGGTGCGGGCCTCGAACAGCTCCTGGACACGCGGCAGACCCTGGGTGATGTCGTCGGCCGAGGCCGCACCACCGGTGTGGAAGGTCCGCATGGTCAGCTGGGTGCCGGGCTCACCGATGGACTGCGCGGCGATGATGCCCACCGCCTCGCCGATGTCCACCAGCTTGCCGGTGGCCAGCGAGCGGCCGTAGCACTTGGCGCAGGTACCCACGGCGGAGTCACAGGTCAGCACGGAGCGAACCCGGATCTCGTCGACGCCGGCGCGGAACAGCTCGTTGATGAGCACATCCCCCACATCGGCGCCGGCCTCGGCCAGCACGGTGCCGTCTTCGGCGGTGACATCGCGTGCCAAGGTGCGAGCGTACGCGGAGTTCTCCACGTGCTCGTGCAGGCGGCGCTCACCGTTCTCGTCAGCCTCGGAGATCGCCACGACGAGGCCCTTGCGGGTGCCGCAGTCGTCCTCGCGGACGATGACGTCCTGCGACACGTCCACCAGGCGACGGGTCAGGTAACCGGAGTTCGCGGTCTTCAACGCGGTATCCGCCAGGCCCTTACGGGCGCCGTGGGTCGCGATGAAGTACTCCAGCACGGACAAGCCTTCGCGGTAGGAGGACTTAATCGGGCGCGGGATGATCTCACCCTTCGGGTTGGACACCAGACCGCGGATACCGGCGATCTGCCGGACCTGCAGCCAGTTACCGCGGGCGCCGGAGGAGACCATGCGGTGGATGACGTTGCTCTCGTCCATACCGGCCTGCATGGCCTCGGCGACCTCGTCGGTGGCCTTGTTCCAGATGTCGATCAGCTCCGAGCGGCGCTCGTCGTCGGACATCAGACCGGTGTCGTACTGGTCCTGGATCGCGGCGGCGCGTTCCTCGTAGGACTCCATGATGGCCGGCTTGTCCATGTCCGCGGAGATGTCGGAGATCGCCACGGTCACACCGGAACGGGTGGCCCAGTAGAAACCGGCGTCCTTGAGCGCGTCCAGCGTGGTCGCGGTCTCGGTCATCGGGTACCGCTCGGCCAGATCGTTCACCAGGGTGGACAGGCGGCCCTTGTCGGCCACCTTGGCAACCCACGGGTAGTCCGCGGGCAGGGTCTCGTTGAACAGGACCTTGCCGAGGGAGGTTTCGATCAGCGCGGTCTGGCCTTCCTCCCAGCCTTCCGGTGCAGGCTGTTCGGCGGAGGGCACAAAGTCCTCCAGACCGATGGTGACCTTGGCGCTCAAGTCCAGCTCACCCAGGTCGAACGCCATGATGGCCTCGGCCGGGGTGGAGAAGACCCGGCCCTCGCCGGTGACGCCTTCACGGATGGTGGTCAGGTGGTGCAGGCCGATGATCATGTCCTGCGATGGCAGGGTGACCGGGCGGCCGTCGGATG
>CAYZBX010000277.1:0-1628 GCA_964476735.1 uncultured Micrococcaceae bacterium | reverse complement strand
GAGCCGGCCTTGCTTTGAGACCACGGTGCGGATTCGGCTGGGGGCCGGTAGGCCGTCGGGCGCGAATGGCTGCTCTTCCTCGACGAGGAGGGCCTCGCGTAGCGGCTCGGACTGATCTGGGCCAAGCAGCGTGGTGAGGCTTTGTCCTTGGATGCCTTGGTAGGGCGGTGCGTCGGTCAGCTCAAGCAGAGTAGGCGCGAGGTCCGCGGTGCTGACCAGCTCGTTGCAGACCTGAGGCTGGTCCTGGCCCGGCAAATGCACCAGCAGCGGCACGTTGGTGACTGCTCGATAGTGGACGAAGTGCTTGAGCATCAGCCCGTGATCGCCGAAAAGGTCCCCGTGATCGGAGGTGAACAGCACCGTGGTGTTCTCCGCCAGCCCGGCCTGCTCCAGCTTGGCTAGGACCCGACCGATCTCCTCATCCATGAACTCGATCAGCCCGTATTGCGCTGCCAACGCGTCCCGGTATTGGTCCTCGGTGACGGCGAAAGCCATCGTCGGATCCGTATCCGGTGTCCCACGGGCCGCCAGCATTTTCTTGATGTGTTCCGGGGCGTTATCCGGGTCATCGAAGAACGTCTGCGGCAGGGTCAAGGCGTCCCGGTCGTACCGGTCGGCGTACTCCTGTGGCGGAGCGAATGGGTGGTGCGGGTCCGGGAAGGACACGAAGAGGAAGAATGGGTCTTCCTCCTGCGCGAACCGCTCCAGATTCTCGATTGCTTTCTCGCCAACGAAGCGGGTCGGGTGAGCCTCAGCCGGGATCTCGGTGGTGTAGACCTGGTCCCAGGATGCGGACACATCCTTTGATACATCGACCCCGCCGAGCAGGGCCGGATCTACGCCGCGCTCGCGAGCCCAGTGGACCCAGTGACCGCTTGGGGAGTCTCCGTGGCCGATGATCAGATCCACGTGCTGGTAGCCGTAGTAGTCCTCCGGCATCGGCACGTATCCTTGGTCGTGGCGGGCCCGGTCCTCCCACTGATCCCAACCGTCTGCCCAGCCACGTTCGGTCGCGTCCGTGATCGCCGGGTCCAGCAGACCGGGGGAGGTGGCGTTGATCTGTGCCAGTTGTTCCGGCTCGTAGTCCCAACCCATGTTCTGGTGGTGGAGCTTACCCACCGCGGCCGTGGCGTAGCCGTTGCGGACCAGCTGACGGACGAAGGTGTTGCTGTCCGGATCTAACGGAATCCCGTTGCAGCGTGTGCCGTGCGCCGAAGGCCACCGCCCGGTGAGCAAGGTGGCCCGGTTGGGCATGCACGTCGGGTTGGCGACGTAGGCGTTGGTAAACCGGGTGGATCGGTCGGCAAGTGCGTCCAGGTTGGGCGTCCGCACCTCATCATTGCCGGCAAAACCGAGGTGGTCGGCCCGCAACTGGTCGGCGATGAAGACCACCACATTCTGGCGTTGAGTCATCCTTGGGCCTTACGGATCAGGGAGAGCGTGTGGGAGCGCAGCTCGGAGAACTCCGGCAGTGCGCGCGTCTGGATCTGGTCGCGGGGTTCGGGCAGCTGAACGTTCATGACCTCCAACACGGTGGCGGGCTTGTTGCCGATCGCGACGATTCTGTCCGAGAGGTAGACCGCCTCGTCGATGTCGTGGGTGACCAACAGAATGGTCATGCCGAAGTC
>CAYZBX010000276.1:0-1636 GCA_964476735.1 uncultured Micrococcaceae bacterium | reverse complement strand
GTTGCCGCTCAGCTTCGTCGCGGCCTGGTGGGTCGCCTTACCGGCGACGACGACGCCGGCCGACCCGTAGGCGCCGGTGTCGTGTTCGACGATGTCCGAGTCCGACTTGCGCAGCTGGATCCGATCGGTGGTGGTGTTGAGCATGGAGGCCGCCAGCTGGACGTGCGCGGTGGAGGTGCCGTTGCCGAACTCGGCGGTCCCGACGTCGACCTGGTAGCTACCGCTGGGCAGCAGCCGCACCTTGGAGTAGGCGATGTGCCCGAACGGCGGGATCGTCTCGTGCATATTCAGCGCGACGCCCTCACCGACGGCCCACTCGGGGCCGAGCGGTTGGATGAGCCCGGCGGCCTCGTCCCTGGCGTAGCGCTCCTTGCTGCGCTCGAAGGCGTCCCGGACCAGTTCCAAGCACTGATCCAGCCCATAGGAGCCGACCTTCAGCTCCGCCGGTTGCTCGTCCGTGTAGGAGACGATCTCGTCGTCCTCGGTGATCACGTTCTTGCGCCGGAACTCCAGCTGATCCATGCCCAGCTGGAACGCCAGCTCGCTCATGGTGGATTCGATGGTGGTGGTCAGCTGGGTCAGCCCGTAGCCGCGGAACGCGCCGGAGGGCATGTTGTTGGTGTAGACCACCTTGGCCTGCACCTTCTTGTTGGGGCAGCGGTAGACGCTGATCGGGGTGGAGCAGCCGTTGAACAGGGTGCCCGGACCATGCCCGCCGTAGGCACCGGTGTCCGAGAGGACATCCACCGCAATGGCCGTCAGTGTTCCTTGCGCATCCGCGCCAGCGCGCACTCGAATTCGGAAAGGGTGACGGCAGGTGGTCCCGGCAAAGACTTCAGAACGGGAGTATTCGACTTTCACCGGCACCCCCAGATCAAGGGCGGCGAGCGCAGCGACATCCTCAACAAGGACTTCCTGTTTGGATCCGAAGCCGCCACCAACGCGTTCGCTGACGACACGGATGTCTTCCTTCGCCAGCTCAAAAATGTAGGCCAGTGTGCGTCGTACAAGAAAAGGCACCTGGGAGCTCGTGCGTACCCGCAATCGTCGGTCCTCATCCAACCAGGCAATGGCCCCGTGTGTTTCGAGGGCGACATGGTTGATGCGGTGGCTCTGATAGGTGGCTTCATGGGTGACAACGGAGTTGGCTAACGCCGCATTCACATCACCAATCTCGTGGTCGATTTCTGCCAGCAGGTTCCGTTGCGGATCCATGATGCGTGAGGCTTCGGCTGTCTTGTCACCGTGCACCGCAGGGGCTTGCAGCGCTTTTTCCGGATCAAAGTTCGGCGTCCACGTCTCATACTCAACCTCGACCAACCGAGCACCGCGTTCAGCGGCACGCTGAGAAGTGGCCACGACAAGGGCCACCCGTTGACCGTGAAAACGAACGACGTCATCCAAGATGCGGGTGTCGTCCGGGTCGTCTTCGCGGATCTCGTGTTGGCCGGAGGAGAATCTCGTCTCCGGGACGTCTCGGTAGGTAAAGACCTTGACGACCCCCGGTTCGGCTTCAGCCTTGCTCGTATCGATCGACGTGATTTTCCCTGACGCGATGGTTGATCGGACGAGGACGCCGTAGTGCAGGGCAGAGGGCAACTCTTCGGGTGAGATGTCCATGGTGTATCGAACGGTC
>CAYZBX010000275.1:0-1637 GCA_964476735.1 uncultured Micrococcaceae bacterium | reverse complement strand
GCGGCCAGGCCCAGCGCGCCGCGGAGAACTTCCGCTTCTTCGCCGACCTGATCGTGGCCCAGCACGACAACGCCTTCAAGGTGCCCGAGCGGCAGATCAACTACGTCAACCGCAAGCCCATCGGCGTAGCCGGCCTGATCACCCCGTGGAACACCCCGTTCATGCTCGAATCCTGGAAGCTGGCCCCGGCCATCGCCTCCGGTTGCACCGTGGTCCTCAAGCCAGCCGAGTTCACCCCGCTCTCGGCCTCCCTGTGGGCCGGCATCTTCGAAGAGGCCGGTCTGCCCAAGGGCGTGTTCAACATGGTCAACGGCTACGGCGAAACCGCCGGTGACTCCCTGGTCAAGCACCCGGATGTGCCGCTGATCTCCTTCACCGGTGAATCCAAGACCGGCCAGATCATCTTCGGTAACTGCGCCGAGAACCTCAAGGGCATGTCCATGGAGCTGGGCGGCAAGTCCCCGGCCATCGTCTTCGACGACGCCGACTTCGACGCCGCCATCGACTCCACCCTGTTCGGCGTGTTCTCCCTCAACGGTGAACGCTGCACCGCCGGCTCCCGCATCCTGGTCCAGCGTGGCATCTACGACCGCTTCTGCGAGGTCTACGCGGCCCGCGCCAAGACCATCAAGGTCGGCGACCCGCACGACCCAGAAACTCAGGTCGGCGCCCTGGTGCACCCGGAGCACTACGAAAAGGTCATGTCCTACGTAGAAATCGGCAAGTCCGAAGGCAAGCTGCTGGCCGGCGGTGGCCGCCCAGAGAACCTGCCAGAAGGTCAGGAAAACGGCTCCTACGTGGCCCCAACCGTCTTCGCCGACGTGGCCCCAGATGCCCGCATCTTCCAGGAAGAAATCTTCGGCCCAGTCGTGGCGATCACCCCATTCGACACCGACGAAGAAGCCCTGGAACTGGCCAACAACACCCGCTACGGTCTGGCCGCCTACGTGTGGACCAACGATCTGAAGCGCGCACACAACTTCGCGCAGAACATCGAGGCCGGCATGGTCTGGCTGAACTCCCACAACGTCCGTGACCTGCGCTCCCCATTCGGTGGTGTCAAGGCCTCCGGCCTGGGCCACGAGGGTGGCTACCGCTCGATCGACTTCTACACCGATCAGCAGGCCGTCCACATCACCATCGGTGACATCCACACCCCAACCTTCGGCGACCCAACTGCCGGCTGCTAAGCCCTTCGCAACACACAACGAGGATCAATCATGACTAACCCACAGACCGTGAACCCCATCCCGAAACCATCGGTACCGGCCCCGGACATCCTGCGCTGCGCGTACATGGAAATCGTGGTCACCGACCTGGCTAAGTCCCGCGAATTCTACGTGGACGTGCTGGGCCTCGTCGTCACCTACGAAGACGAGAACGCCATCTACCTGCGCACCCTGGAGGAGTTCATCCACCACAACCTGGTGCTGCGCAAGGGCCCAGAGGCCGCCGTGGCCGCCTTCTCCTACCGCGTCCGCTCCCCCGAGGACGTGGACCGGGCCGAGGCCTACTACAAGGAACTGGGTTGCCGCACCGAACGCAAGAAGGACGGCTTCGTCCGCGGCATCGGTGACTCGCTGCGCGTGGAAGACCCGCTGGGCTTCCCGTACGAGTTCTTCTACGACGTCGAGCAC
>CAYZBX010000274.1:0-1651 GCA_964476735.1 uncultured Micrococcaceae bacterium | reverse complement strand
GGCCGCTGAAGCCGGTGTCGATCTGGGTCTCGCGCAACTACGCCCGTGCCGCCCAAGGCGGCACCGGTGCGGCCAAGTGCGGCGGCAACTACGCCGCGAGCCTGCGCCCGCAGATTGAGGCCGAAGCCCACGGCTGCAGCCAATCGGTGTTCCTAGATCCACTGCACGACAACGCGATCGAAGAGCTCGGGGGGATGAACATCTGTTTCATCACCAAGGACAATTCTTTGATCACCCCGGCGCTGTCCGGCTCGATCCTTGAGGGCGTGACCAGAAGCTCGCTGCTGCAGTTGGCCCGTGACAAGGGCTTGGCGGTAGAGGAACGCCGCATCACGCTTGATGAATGGGAGGAAGGCGTCAACTCCGGTTTCATCACGGAGGTCTTCGCCTGCGGCACCGCTGCCGTCATAACCCCGATCGGCGAACTCAAAGACGGCGACAAGGTTATCGCGTCTCCCGCCAAATCTGAGGTCACCATGGCCTTGCGTCAGGAGCTCCTCGGAATCCAAACCGGGACCGTGGAAGACCGCCACAACTGGCTGTACCGGCTGGTCTAAGAGCAGCCCCACAGTCCCTACGATCAAGGAGCAGAACCAGCATGCGCATCGCCCGCTTTGTCCTCGACGGAGACCCGCTATACGGGGTGGTGGAAGGTGAACCGGGAGCAGAAACGATCGAACAGATCGCCGGAGACCCGTTCTTCATGGGCGTCCAGAAAACTGGTCAATCCCACAAACTCGACGATGTGCGTCTGGTAGCGCCGATCATTCCCCGCTCCAAGATCGTCTGTGTCGGACGAAACTACCGGGACCACGCCGAGGAAATGGGCAACGAGGTGCCACCCGCTCCGCTGCTCTTCTTCAAACCCAACACCGCCGTGGTCGGCCCGAACGAGCCCGTGACCCTGCCGTCCTTCTCCGAGGAAATCTCCTATGAGGGGGAGCTGGCCATCGTGATTGGCCGGATCTGCAAGGACGTGCCGGAAGAGAAGGCGGCCGAGGTGATCTTCGGCTACACCGTCGCCAACGACCTGACCGCCCGGGACGCCCAGCGAACCGACGGCCAATGGGCCCGCGCCAAGGGCTTTGATGGGGCCTGCCCACTTGGGCCGTGGATCGAAACCGACCTGGACCCAGAAGATCTCACCATCCAGACCGAGCTTGACGGCGAGCTGGTGCAGGACGGCAACACCTCAGACATGGTGTTTGGCATCCACCAGCTCATCGCCTACGTCTCCGAAGCCTTCACCCTGTTGCCCGGGGACGTGATCCTCACCGGCACACCGGCGGGCGTCGGGTTACTGCGCGAAGGGCAGCGCACCTCCGTAACCATCGAAGGCATCGGCACCCTGACTAACTTCTATCGACGATAATTCACATCAACCTAAGGAATTTCACAAGGTTATGAATGAGTCCATCAGTACTCCCCGTGCTGCAGACCCGAACGTACCTGGCGTCGGCGACCAGCCGCAACGGCTGCGCTTCTGCCCGTCACCTACCGGCACCCCGCACGTCGGGCTGATCCGTACCGCGCTGTTCAACTGGGCTCAGGCCCGACACAGCGGAGGCACCCTCATTTTCCGGATCGAAGACACGGATCCGGCCCGGGACTCCGAAGAGTCCTATCATCAGCTGCTCGAGGCCATGGATTG
>CAYZBX010000273.1:0-1657 GCA_964476735.1 uncultured Micrococcaceae bacterium | reverse complement strand
TGGTGGTCACCGGCGACATCTCCCAGGTGGACCTGCCGCGGGGCGCCTCCTCCGGTCTGCGCCAAGTGATCCGCATCCTCGAGGGCGTCGAGGGAATCAGCTTCTCCTACCTGACCAGCGAGGACGTGGTCCGGCACGCCCTCGTCGCCCGCATCGTGGACGCCTACGACCGGCACAGCGGGGACCCGCTGGCCGCCGGGAACCGGGCGCAGCGCCGAGCCCAGCAACGACAAACACATCAGCCGCGCCACCGCGGAACAGACCGAGGGGAGCGGGCGTGAGCGCGGGCGTCGCCGTTGAGCTGCTGAACAACACGGACTGGGCGGATGAGCGCCTGCCGCTGCAGCAATTGCAGGAGATGTTCGACCACCACTACCGGCGGCTGCACCTGGCGCCCGAGGTTGAGCTATGCCTCAGCTTCGTGTCCGCGGAGACCATCGAAGAACTGCACTTGGAATGGCTCCAGCTGCCCGGTCCCACCGATGTGATGAGCTTCCCGATGGACGAGCTGGTCGTCGGCACCGCCGCAGAACCGGTGCTGCAGGGTGTGCTGGGCGACATCGTGATCTGCCCGAGCGTGGCCGCCGCGCAGGCCGAGGGACACAGCACGGATGATGAGATTCTGCTGCTGGCCACCCACGGTCTGCTCCACCTATTGGGGCACGACCACTATGAACCGGAGGAAAAACGGGTGATGTTCGCGCTCCAGGACGAGCTGCTCAGCAGCTTTCTGGGCCGGCCCGCGCCGTTTTCCGCAACGGCCGGACAGTAGGGGACGGCCGCACCGATGAGTACCGGGTTAATCGTCGCCCTCGTGGTGTTGTCCCTGACGCTGGCCGGCCTCTTGGCCGCGGCGGAAGCGGCGTTCCTCTACCTGCCCCGCAAAGAGGCCGAGGAGCTCATCGACGGCAAGCCAAGGGGTGCGCTGGCCAAGGTCTTCGACCACCCGCGCGATCACACGGACGCGCTGCGTTTCTGGCGCATCTGGTTCGAATTCCTCGGCGCCGTGCTCGTCACCGCCATGTTCTTGCAGCTGATCGAGACGAAGTGGGTCGCGCTCTTGACCGCCACCGTGGTGATGGCCGTGGTCTCCTTCGTCTTCGTCGGCATCTCCCCGCGGCAACTGGGCCGCCGCTTCGACCGCCAATTCGTCTCCGTGACCGCCCCGCTGGTCCATTTTCTGCGCCTGATCCTAGGTCCGGTGCCGCGCTGGCTCGCCGCCTTCGGCCGCAAGATCTCGCCGACGGCACCCACCGAGGACCACGTGTTCTTCGCCGAGGAGCACTTCATGGAGTTCGTCACCCGGGCCAGCGAGGCGGAGGTGATCGAGGACTCGGAGGTGGAGCTGATCCAATCCGTGGTGGATCTCTCCGACACCCGGGTACGAGCCGTCATGGTCCCGCGCACGGACATGATCACCATCGACCACGATGCCAGCCTCCAGGAGGCGATGGGTCAGTTCCTCAGCTCCGGCAACTCGCGCATCCCGGTGATCGGGGAGGACGCCGACGACGTGCGCGGAGTGCTCTACCTCAAGGATGTGGCCGGCCACCTGTTCGGTTCGGAACCGGTGAGCGAGCAGCTGTCCTTGGCCCAGGTCCAGCGTGAGATCAAGTTTGTGCCCGAGTCCAAGCTGGTCTCCGAGCTGCTGGAGGTC
>CAYZBX010000272.1:0-1665 GCA_964476735.1 uncultured Micrococcaceae bacterium | reverse complement strand
CCGGTGCTGGGATGTCGAAGTGCTCCTCGGCCAGCTCGGCAACGGCCTGATCGGCCTTGACCTGCATCCATTCGCGCAGCGCGTCAGTGCCGGTGATTTTGCGGGCCGGGTCATTGGTGAAGTGTTCGCGCAGCTTCGCCACCGAGACTTCGCCCTCGGCGGGCAGGATCCGCCGGGCGAGCTCCTCTTCGGCGGCCACAATCCGATCCAGCTCGGCGATGCCCCAGCGGTAGGTCTCTTCCAAGTCCACGGTGGCGCCCAAGAAGTACCGGCTGGCCAGCTGGTAGTAGTCCCTACCGACCCCGTCTTCGGCGCGGGCCAGCGGGAGCAGTTCGTTTTGCAAAAACTCAACAAAGTCACCGTATGCGGCGGCGGCCTGCGCGGCGCCAACGCGCAGCTTTTCTTGTAGCGCTTCGGGAAGTTCTCGGTCCTCGGCGCCGGTGATGAAGGTGTGGAAGAAGCCGTCCGGCGCGGCGTGCGCGCTCATCTGCGTGCTCACGGTGTCCACTTGGCGCTTGGCTGGGGCCAGTGCGTGGCGGGCGGAGTGCAGCAGGGAGGCCTGGAAACCTGCCAGCGCCCGCGGCACATCGGCCAAGAATTCGGCGGCGATCGCCCAGTGTTCCGGTGTTTCGGTGGGAATGAGATCGAACAGGGTGCGGATCCCGTGGGCCGGGGTGGAGATGTTGTTCAGCAGGGTGACCTGCGAGTCGATCAGCTCGATGTCCAGCCCGAGCCGCTCCTGCAGTGCGGCTCGGGTGACGGCGTCGACCTCGTCCGCGTCGGGCAGCTCGGCCAGCTTCTGAAGCGTCTCGGCCAGCAGCTGCCGTTGCCGGGCGGCCCCGGCGGGGGAGTAGTCACCGTAGCGGTGTGGGTAGCCGGAGTAGCCGCTGATGTAGGCGGCGGCCGGGTCGAGGGCGTGCAGCTGAGCCATGAGGTGGTTGGCCAGCTCGTCCACGGCGGTGGTGGGCCGGGTCGGTTGAGCAGTGTGGGTCATGAGAACCCAGTGTAGTCAGATCGCCCGTGGGTTAGGCCACATAGCGGCCGCGGGCGGAGGCGCGCCACGCCGAGCGTGATGGGCGCTCGCGCAGTCCCAGCTGGCGGGAGCGCTCGGCCACCCGATCCACTGCCGGTCCGCCGGCTTCGGCCTGTGCGGCAGCGGCCTCGGCCATGGCGTGGTTGAGGACCGCGGTCAAGGCGGCGAGTTCCTCGTCGGTCAGATTGCCTTCAACAGAAAACTGGTGATCCATGAAAAACAGTCCTTCGGTTCCTTACAGCGGGATGTTGCCGTGTTTCTTGGTGGGCAGGGTGGCGCGCTTGTTGTACAGGGCACGCAACCCCTTGATGAGTTGGCCGCGGGTCTCCGACGGGGCGATCACCGCGTCAATGTAGCCCAACTCTGCGGCCTGGTAGGGATTGAGCAGCTCGGCCTCGTAGTCGGCGATCAGCTCATCGCGTTTGGCGTCCACGTCCTCGCCTGCCTCGGCGGCCGCGGCCAGGTCACGGCGGTACAGGATGTTCACCGCACCGAGCGCGCCCATCACGCCGATCTGCGCGGTCGGCCACGCTAGGTTCAGGTCGGCGCCGAGCTTCTTGGAGCCCATCACGATGTAGGCGCCGCCGTAGGCCTTGCGGGTAATCACAGTCAGCTTCGGCACGGTCGCCTCC
>CAYZBX010000271.1:0-1667 GCA_964476735.1 uncultured Micrococcaceae bacterium | reverse complement strand
GTTCACCTTCGCCGGGGACAGCAAAGAATCTGTCGAGAAGCAGGTTGAAAACGAGCTCAATAGTATTCGCGAGTACATTGCTGTCTACAACGGGGATCTTGCCACCAAATCCACGGCAGATTACCTCGCCGCGGTAAGCCGTTACGGTTCTGTTCCGGACATCATCCAGAGTCTGCAAGCCGACCCAGGCATTACCGACAAAGTCACCCACTTTTTGCCCACGGTGGGCCTCTACCCTGCCGCTGGGGCCTCGACCCCCGGCGCATGTTTGGACATCGAACGCCTGCGCGTGATGGCTGAGGAGATTGCCCCCGCACTCGGATGGCGAAACCCCAAACGCTAGCTCACGCAAAGAGCGTCATCGTCGCCGCTGCTAGGGCTGTCCCCGCGATCATCATGGGCCCGAACGGGATGCGGCTCTTCAACGTCAGCTTGCCAGTGGCCATGCCGGCTAATGAATAAAGCGTGCCCAGCACGAACGCAGCGAGTACGGCGATCGGCACCAGAATCAGGCCATACCAACCGAGGTAGATGCCGAGCACCGCCGCGAGCTTCACATCGCCCATGCCTACGGCTCGGCTGCTGAGCAGTCGCAGTACGAGATAGATCGCAAAGTGAAGAGCGGCCCCGGCGAGCGCCCAACCCAGGTTCGACCACTGACCGGTGGCCGCGGACGCCAGCGCAAACACCACCAGCGCGCTCAGGAACCACGGGTAGATGATGCGGTTCGGCAGTTTGTGCGTTCGCACGTCCTCGACGGTCAACCAACCACCGAGCACTGCAAAGCCAAGCCAGGCCAGAACCTCAAACATGTCACCCAGACTAGGTGACTTCGCTCTCCTTTACGCTGAAAACGTGCCGCTGTGTGGACAACTCTCGTCGCAAAGTCTGCCCTTCGGACCGGCAGCGATAGAATGACAATGAAGCCTCACCGGGCTCACCCCTGACCAATAACCAACAGTCTTGGAGATGTCATTTTTATGGCCAAAATCTTTTACACCCGGACCGATGAAGCCCCACTTTTGGCAACCTACTCGTTCTTGCCAATCGTCAAAGCCTTCGCTTCTAACGCCAACGTCGACGTAGAAACCCGGGACATTTCTCTGGCCGGTCGAATCATCGCCGTATTCTCCGAATACCTGCCTGCAGAGCAGCAGGCAGCCGACGCACTGACCGAACTCGGCGAGCTGGCCAAGACCCCTGCCGCCAACATCATCAAACTGCCAAACATTTCCGCCTCCATCCCGCAGCTCAAGGCCGCCATCGCCGAACTGCAGGAAGAGGGCTACAAGCTCCCGGATTTCCCGGACGAGCCAGCCAACGAGGAAGAGCAGAAGATCCGTGCCCTCTACGGCAAGGTCCTCGGCTCCGCCGTCAACCCGGTGCTCCGTGAAGGCAACTCCGACCGTCGCGCGCCTCAGGCCGTGAAGAACTTCGCCAAGAAGCACCCACACTCCATGGGCGCATGGTCCAAGGACTCCAAGACCAACGTTGCCACCATGGGACAAAATGACTTCTTCTCTAACGAGAAGACCGTGGTCATGGATCAGGACGACGACCTGAAGATCCAGCACGTGGCCGCCGACGGTAGCGTCACGGTGTTGAAAGAATCCACCCCGGTGCTGGCCGGCGAGGTCATCGACGGCACTTTCATGTCCGCCAAGGCT
>CAYZBX010000270.1:0-1673 GCA_964476735.1 uncultured Micrococcaceae bacterium | reverse complement strand
CGGTCAATGACGAGGCCGTTTGCCGCGGCCCGGTCTTGGTCCTCGCCGGCCGCAGTGAAGGTCGCGATGGGGTTGCGAATCCACAGTGGACGTTGGCGGTTACCAGCGTTGTTGTCAGCAGGTGACGTGAGAGTCATGTTGCCTCCGTAGGTTCCAATTGATTCGGCGCCTGCGGCTGGTTTAACAAAAAATGAGCCGGCGGCACCGCCAGCTCAGTCTTAATCCTGTCTGCTTATCCAGGAGATTGTCTACACAATCAGTGCTCTAGCTTACGTGAGGAAAACACGCCTGTCTAGAAAACGCGTGGGTTAGCTCACTACACTGGCGAGCATGGACAAAGCTGAGCTGCTGGAATTGATCGCTCACCACGGCGCACACGTGCCCGGCCTAGAAGCCGCTTGGCGCTTGACGGAGCCGACTCAGATCTTGGTTCGAGATTGTCTCAATCCCAGCTGTGGGGACCGCGTTGAAGTGGAGCTGCGTGAGCGCGAGGGTCGCGTCGAGTTGCGCGGCATCGCCGAGGGCTGTCAGCTTAGCCGCGCCGCCGCCTCGCTGCTGGCGGAGGCCATCGAATTGGCTCCGCTGGAAAGCACGTCCGCCGGACTGCTGACGTTGGTTCAAGTCCGACACGTTACGCTGCCGGCCGCCGCGGCGGCCGACGTGGGCGTGGACGAACGGTTCGCCGAACTGGCCGCAATGGCAGTCTTGGATGTGGCCCCGCTGCGGCGGCGGTGCATCTCCATGGTCTGGGACGTGACCCAAGAGCTGCTGGCTCAGGCCTCGAACTCCTCGACCCAACCTCGGTAGTCCGCCTCCGTATCGAGATCCGCGGCGGTACCGACGTCGGCACACTCCAGCACGGTGGCTCGGTTTCGGTGCGCCCGCAGGAAGTCTTTGGCGCCGACATCCCCGGCCGCGCTGGCGGCGGCCAGCTGGAAATCCTCGGCATCGAAGAGCACCGGGTGGGCTGGCTGGCCGTCATACCCGGCCCGGGTGATGGTGCCGGCGCGGTGCGCGCTGGCAAGCCTGCGCAGGACCTCGACGGTGACGCCCGGTTGATCGACCAGCCAGAGCATGACCGGGGCGCCCGGCTGGGCTGCTGCCAGCCACTCGGCGGCGCGTTTGAGCGAGGCGGCGATGCCGCTGGCGTGCTCGGGGACGCCGAGAACCTCGGCTCGCGCGGGCAGCACGTTCCCGACTTGGGCAACCAGCTGCGGCATGGTGGTTACCAGCGCGGACAGCCCGGCTTGGTTGGCAGTGCGCACGGCGCGTTCGGCCAGTGTTCGTCCGCCCAGCTCGACCAGTGCTTTGGGGCCCCGGCCCAGGCGGCGGCCGGCGCCTGCTGCGAGGATGAGCGCGATCGGCTCCCGGGCACCGGCTGCTTGCTCGTCCTGATCGGTCATCGTCACCGCCGTCGGTTGCTGTCGTATCGGTTCTTGATTTCGGTCCGGGAAGACGAAGAATCCCCGCCGTGTACGCTGAACACGTTCTGGTCCGGGCACTTCGGACCGTGGGCGGGGATTCTTGGTCGGACCCTAGCGGGACCTACTTCTTGCCTTGGGAAGCGACTTCCTTGATCGCGTCCGCGGCGGCGTCCGGGTCAAGGTAGCGGCC
Source organism: uncultured Micrococcaceae bacterium (assembly GCA_964476735.1). Taxonomy (GTDB): domain Bacteria; phylum Actinomycetota; class Actinomycetes; order Actinomycetales; family Micrococcaceae; genus Micrococcoides. The sequence goes on along the minus strand of CAYZBX010000270.1, from coordinate 59 downwards.
GCGCGGTGTTACCGGCTTCAGGTTGGCGTCCAGCTCGTAGTACAGCGGGATCCCGGTCG
>CAYZBX010000269.1:0-1676 GCA_964476735.1 uncultured Micrococcaceae bacterium | reverse complement strand
AGCCGCGCGAGCGCGGCGGCTACTCCCCCGAGTTCGAGACCTTCTGGGCCACCTACCCGCGCAAGGAATCCAAGCGGCAGGCATGGAAGGCATGGGGTAAAGCGATCGAGCGGGCCACCCCGGAACGCATCACGGCCGGGGCACGCCGGTACGCAGACGACCCGAACCGGTCGGACCAGTTCACCAAGCACGGGTCGACATGGCTCAACGCCGACGGCTGGGACGACGAACCCCTCCCCAGCCGCAACAACGTGCAAGACATCCCCAAGCCGTCAAAGAGCCGCGGGTGGCTCGATGCCGGCCAGTCCCTGACCAACGGAGGTGGCCTTCGTGCTATCGGAAACTGACCTTCAGACCGCCAGCATGGTCCTGGCGAAGTGCGCAGCCTACGACCCCTGGTTCCCGAAACCGGAAGGCGAGCAAGCCCAGGCCACCATTCAGGCGTGGGCGACGGCGTTCAAAGGCATCGAACCGCGGTGGGTGCTCGATGGTGTCGATCGCTGGTATGCCTCACACGGAGCGAAAGAACGAGTACTCCCGGCCGACATCGCCAAGCAAGCCAGCGAGGCTCGGTACGACTTCCGGATGCGTATGTCGCAGGAGCAGGCCGAAGTTTACGCCGAGCAGACACTTCAGCGTCTGATGCTTGCACGCAAACACGGTGAACCACGGCCGGAGCAGCCCCTGCCACTTCCTGCGGTGCTTCTCCCCCACGACCCAGAGAGGTCACATCTGACGGATGAGCAGAAATCAGAGTGGGAGCGTCTGAAGTCCACGAAGAAGCAACTGAGAGACGCCGAGGACTACGTATACGCGATCGAAGGAGACCGCTGATGTTCATCGAACCGAACCTCGTCACCTACACGTGGGGGTTCCAGCCGACGAGCGTCGAGCGGAACCAGATCGAAACCGTTGAGGCGAGGACCATGACCTCCCCGGTCGTCATCAAGGCGTTCGACACCGACGTGCAGCTCGTCCCGGACGACATCCCCCAGTTGATCGACATCCTCGCTTCTGCGTACGAGATGTGCCAGCAGCAGACCGAGAACCGCCAGAAGGAGAACTGACCATGAGCAACAGCATGAGCATCAAGGGCCGCGCCGGCAGTGACGGCGAGCTGAGATTCACCCCGTCAGGAGTCGCAGCCTGTTCGTTCTCCGTGGCGGACACCCCACGCAAGAAGGATCAGTCCGGACAGTGGGTTGATGCCGGGCCGACACTCTGGCAGCGGGTGCAGGTGTGGGGGCCGGAGGCCGAGAAAGCCGCCGAGGAGGTCCGCAAGGGATCGCTCGTCACTGTGTCTGGCCGGGTGAAGGCTGACGAGTGGCAGGACAAGCAGACCGGCGAGACCCGGAAGTCGACCACGTTGGTGGCGGATGTGGTGTACGTGCATCCGCCGAAGGTCCAGCAGGGCCAGGGCGGCGGGTTCCAGGGGCAGTCCGACCCGTGGGGTTCCGCGCCGACGGGAGGTGGCTTCGGTGACAACAACGACCCCGCCCCGTTCTGAGCCCTGCTGGCACTGCCCGTTCCCTGGCTGCGATGACTGCCCTCACCCCGGCGGCCACGACCCGGCCGGCGAGACCCCGCCACTGTGGGAGGAACCATGAGCGCGTCCAAGCGCAAGGGCACCGCTTTCGAGTCCCTCATCGTGGCCGGGCTGCAGGAGCACCTCGGCC
>CAYZBX010000268.1:0-1680 GCA_964476735.1 uncultured Micrococcaceae bacterium | reverse complement strand
CGCGTGGGCATGATCACCGGCGACGCCCAGCAGGTGGCGGATGCGGTTGCAGCTGACCTCGGCATCGATGAGGTCTTCGCTGGGGTTCTGCCCGGTGACAAGTCGGACAAAGTTGCCGAGTTGCAGGACCGCGGTTACAAGGTCGCGATGGTTGGCGACGGCGTGAATGACGCACCTGCTCTTGCCCGCGCGGATGTGGGTGTCGCGATCGGTGCGGGTACCGACGTCGCGATCGAGTCGGCAGGCATCGTTCTGGTATCGAGCGATCCGCGCGCCGTGTTGAGTGCGATCGAGCTTTCACACGCCTCCTACCGGAAGATGGTGCAGAACCTGGTGTGGGCAACCGCCTACAACGTGATCTCTGTGCCGCTGGCCGCGGGTGTGCTCGCGCCGATCGGATTCACACTCCCACCGGCCGCAGCCGCCGTGCTGATGTCGCTCTCCACGATCATCGTCGCTCTGAACGCTCAACTGCTCCGTCGTCATGAGCTGGACCCAGAGAAGCTGGCACCACTCCAACCGACGAAACGCGAATCCGCCCTGACCCATTGAGTCAGAAGACGAATCGAATCAACCCGGGCCGCGCGCGATTAAGCGACGGTCCTGTTGCCGCGGCCGAGTACACCCGAATGATGGGCAGATCATCAGTACTCGGTCGCGGCATGGGTAAGTGGATGCGCATCGACATGCCAAACGGGGCGACGCCAAGTTCTCATCGTTCGTGCCGGTTTTCGCCATATCTCCCCGGGCAGACGCTGCCTCGATGCATGGATGCGACCGAAAGGCCGTGCTCATTCCGAGATAACTGGCCTGTAGCCGATAAGATCCGGTCTAGTACCGTCTGTTCCACCGAGCCGCCGCGGAGGCGACATGACTGAGCCATGGCTTTCTGCCGACGAAATCGCCTCCCATCTCGGCGTCTCGAAAGACACCGTGTACGCATGGATCAGCACCCAGAACATGCCCGCGCACAAGGTTGGTCGCCTCTGGAAGTTTCAGGCCAGCGAAGTTGACGAGTGGGTGCGCCAAGGCGGCGCCTCGACAAAGGAGAACGATTAGCCGATGTCACGCCTCACGGACCTACTCCGTCAACTACGCAGCGCTGACCCACAGCTCGGTGCGGATCTCGAAAAGGAGATCACTGAACTCACAAAGCGACGTAGCTTCGGCCTGGTCTTCGAACGCCACCAACCCGAGGCGGTAGAGCTGCCTGGTCAGCCGGTGCGCCGCGGATCGAAAGTGCGAGTGCTCCCACCACGAGGCGAAACAGCCAGGGGCAACTCACGGCTCTGGAGCGTGGAGTCATTCACGACCGACGAGTCGGGTGCCCAGCTTGCGCAACTGGTTGAAAACGTGACAGACGCTCCGGAGCGCCGAACCGCACTACTCGATGATCTCGTGGTCGTGGCCGAGTTCGATGACAAGATTTTCCCCGGTCTTGTCGAGACAGGTCGTGTCGAGCGCGGTGGCGACAAACCATTCCATACAGTGATCAACGCTGAGAACTATCACGCCCTCGAAATGCTGACCTACACGCACCGGGGCAAGGTCGACGCAATATATATCGACCCGCCGTATAACACCGGCGCCCGCGACTGGAAGTACAACAACGACTACGTTGAAGGTGGGCTGTGTCAAGTTTTTTGGACAGGCTGCTCGGGTTTTCTAACTCGTTAGGCC
>CAYZBX010000267.1:0-1697 GCA_964476735.1 uncultured Micrococcaceae bacterium | reverse complement strand
GACGAACGAACCATCCCGCACGAGGTGGATTGGATCCGCACCGCGGTGCACTTGGAGAAGGGCTGCTACAAGGGGCAGGAGACCGTGGCCCGGGTGCACAACCTCGGTCGGCCGCCGCGGCGGCTGGTGCTGCTGCACATTGACGGCAGCCAACACACCCTCGTCGGCGCGGGTGCCCAGATTCTTCAGTCCGCCGGCGGTAAGGAGCGCGAGGTCGGCACGGTGACCTCCGCGGGGTTGCATCACGAGATGGGGCAGATCGCCCTCGGCATGGTGCGGCGCAACGTGGATCCGGCGGCGCAGCTGATCGTCTCCGAGGTGCAAGCGGAGGGCGCCGAGCCCACTCGCTATGCGGCGGCTCAGGAGGTGGTGGTCAGCCCGGAGGCCGGTCAGGTGGTTGGTCGCCCGTCTGGGATCAAGGCCGATCGCTCCGGTCACCGGGATCTGCGGCGCTGACGGTCCCCAGCAGCCGGAAACCCAACTTGGTGCATAGCTGCAGCGCGGCGGCGTTGCCGACGCGCACCCGAGCCTGCGGCACGAGCCCGGCGTCGTAGGCCTCGGCCAGCGCCACGGCCGCCGCGTAGGCGCCCAGCGAACGGTTGCGCAGCCGCGGCGGCACCAGCACGCGCACATCGGCGATGACCTGCTGGAACAGCCGCCACCCGGCGATGGCCAGCGGGTTCGCCTGCGCGTCGGTGAGCACGAAGAGCTGATCCAGTTCGGACAGGCCCAGTTCGGCGGCGTCGTCGGCGGGAGCCTGCGTCATGAGCTGACCGGCCAGCTCCGCGTCCGTGCTGACCCGGACGGTCTCGGAGAATTCGAACTCCGGCGGTTCCGCCACGGTGTGCACCAGCTCCTCGGCGAGGACCCGGCCGCCGCGCGGTATCACCAACGCGGCCAGCGTGCTGGCCAGCACCAGCTCCTCCGGGTGAAATTGTTCCGCCGCGGCGGCGAACCAGCCGGGGCGGGCGGAGTGTTCGAGAATCTCCGGGTAGGGGCCGAGCTCGTACCAGTGGGCCACCAGCAGGCTGGGTTCCTGCACGATGGCCTGCTCCCACGCAAAGTGCAGGATCGAGCGCAGGTGGGCGAGCTGGTCGAGCTCGTCCGGGTCGTAGTGGCTAGCGGCCAAAGAGGACCTTTGCTTCCTCGTAGCGGTGCAGCGGGACCTTCTTCAGCGTGTGGGTGGCCTCGGAGAGCGAGACGTGTTCGATCTCGGTGCCGCGCAGCGCGGTCATCTGCCCCCACTTGCCTTCCCAGCACAGTTGGACGGCGTGCATGCCACAGCGGGTGGCGAGCACGCGGTCGAAACCGGTCGGTGCGCCGCCGCGCTGGATGTGCCCCAGCGTGGTGTTCCGGGTCTCGATCCCGGTGAGCTCCTCGATCTGGGCGGCAAGCCATTCCCCGATCCCGCCCAGCCGTGGCCGGCCGTCAGCCTGCGTGCCGCGGACCGCCACCGGGCCGTCGTGCCCCTGCGGCACGTAGCCCTCGGCGACCACGACCAGCGGGGATCGGCCGCGTTCGTGCACCTGGCGGACCCAATCGCACACCTGCTCCATGGATTCGGGCTGTTCCGGAATCAGGATGGCGTGCGCGCCGGCAGCCATCCCGGAGTGCAGCGCGATCCAGCCGACGTTGCGGCCCATCACCTCGACCACCATGCAGCGGTGGTGGGAGTCCCCTGTGGTGCGCAGCCGGTC
>CAYZBX010000266.1:0-1715 GCA_964476735.1 uncultured Micrococcaceae bacterium | reverse complement strand
CAGATCGCCGGGATCTTCGACCGGCTGCTGACAGAGCGCGGCTGGGAGGAACCGGTGGCGGTCGGCTCGGTGCTCACCCGCTGGCCGGAGCTGGTCGGCCCGGAGATCGCCGAGCACTGCAAGGCCGAGTCCTTCACCGACACCACGCTGGTCATCCGCACCGAGACCACCGAGTGGGCCACCCAGCTGGGGCTGATCCGCTTCCAGCTGCTGCAGCACCTGACCGACCGCCTCGGTGAGAACATCGTCACCGAGCTGAAGATCCTCGGCCCCTACCAAAACCGCTGGGGCAAGGGACCTCAATGGGTCAAGGGCCGGGGCCCCCGGGACACCTACGGGTAAAACTGCCTAGCGGCCCATTTGCGGCGCTGGCACCCCTGAAGAGCTATCCCCGTGCCACCGCCCGCGTACCAATCACTAAAAACCGCCTTTGTGAGGTTTTGGTGGCCTGTTCAGGCCCGCCGATGCAAGAAAAAAGTGCAACACACGGTAGAATTGACCTAGTTAATCTGACCACTTGTCTGAAGGGTACGGGACATCTCCTGTGACAGAAGAACAACAACCGGGCAATAACCGGGTTGAGCACTCCTATGACGCCGGGGACATCACCGTCCTTGAGGGTCTGGAGGCCGTCCGCAAGCGCCCAGGCATGTACATCGGCTCCACCGGGCCCCGCGGTCTGCACCACTTGGTGTACGAGGTCGTGGACAACTCCGTGGACGAGGCGCTGGCCGGCCACTGCGACCACATCACCGTCACGCTGCTCGAGGACGGCGGCGTGAGCGTGGAAGACAACGGCCGCGGCATCCCCGTGGACATGCACCCCACCGAGGGCAAGCCGACCGTCGAGGTCGTCATGACCATCCTGCACGCCGGCGGTAAGTTCGGTGGCGGCGGCTACGCCGTCTCCGGCGGCCTGCACGGGGTCGGTATCTCCGTGGTCAACGCGCTCTCGGCCAAGGTGATCACCGAGATCTCCCGGCAGGGCCACGTCTTCGGCATGGAGTTCGCCAACGGCGGCCAGGTCACCAAGGAACTGAGCATCATCGGGGACACCGATGTCACCGGCACCAAGCAGACCTTCTACCCGGATGCCACCATCTTCGACTCGGTGGAGTTCGACTTCGAGACGCTGCGCTCCCGCTTCCAGCAGATGGCCTTCTTGAACAAGGGCCTGCGCATCACGCTCATCGACGAGCGGGAGCTGGAGTCCAACAAGGTCCAAGGCGATGAGATCGCCACCGAGGAGGACCAGGAACAGGAGGCACCGTCCAAGCGGATCGTCGACTACAAGTATGACAACGGCCTGCTGGACTACGTGGCCCACCTGAACGCCACCAAGCGTAACGAGCTGGTGCACGAGGACATCATCGCCTTCGACACCGAGGACACCGCCAAGGGCATGGCCCTTGAGGTCGCCATGCAGTGGACCGGGGCGTACTCCGAGTCCGTGCACACCTACGCCAACACCATCAACACGCACGAGGGCGGCACCCACGAGGAGGGCTTCCGCGCCGCGCTGACCTCGCTCATCAACCGCTACGCCCGCGAGAACAAGATGCTGCGGGACAAGGACGAGAACCTCACCGGCGAGGACATCCGCGAGGGCCTGACCGCGGTGGTCTCCATCAAGATCGCCGAACCCCAGTTCGAGGGCCAGACCAAGACCAAGCTGGGCAACTCCGAGGCCCGCGGCTTCGTCCAACGCGAGCTCA
>CAYZBX010000265.1:0-1739 GCA_964476735.1 uncultured Micrococcaceae bacterium | reverse complement strand
TGACCACTCTCACCATCGCCGGTGAAGCCGTGCCGGTGCCCAAGGGCGAGGCCCGCCGGGAGGACCCGCGCGGCAAGGCCGACCTGCAGCGGCTTTCCGAGGCGATCGACAAGCTCGGGGTCGGTGGCGAACAGGCCGCCGCGGCCCAGCACGGCGACGAGGCCAAGGACGAATCCGATGGCTCCGGACGCAAGCCACGCCGGCGTCGCGGCCGCTCCCGCAGCGAGGGCCGTGGCGAGCAGCGCCACGAGCGCCAAGAACAGCAGGAACAGCGCCCGCAGCCGGAGGAACCTGCCCCGGTGGAGAAGCCGGCCGAGCCAAAGATCGACCTGTCCAAGGTGGAGCTGCACGAATACGAGCAGCCCAAGGCGGTCGGCCGACGCTCGGCGACGGCGAAGGCCGCCCCGGCCAAGAAGGAGAGCGCGGACGCCGGCAAGGCGCCGATGATCCTGGGGGTCGGCGTGCCGGCCTCCGCCATGAAAAACGAATAAAAAATGTGCGCTTCATCCCGTCAGGCGTGTCAGTTTTGGTCTGACGGGGTGTCTGTCATAAACTAGATGACTGGTGCTAAGCCCAAAGCGGATCCTTGATGTCTTAAATCTTGTGAGTGGATCTGCCCAAAGTGAGGCGCACAAGCACAAAAAGTTTTAAGAGTTAACGTCGAGAGAAGTGAGTTCCCAAGTGGTTTACGCGATTGTACGCGCTGGTGGCCGCCAGGAGAAGGTTTCCGTAGGAGACCTCGTTACCCTTGACCGCGTGACCGCTGAGGCCGGTAGCAACATCGAGTTGCAGCCACTGATGCTGGTTGATGGCGACAAGGTTGTTACCGCGGCCGATGAGCTGTCCAAAGTCAAGGTCACCGCTGAGGTGGTCGAGGACCTGCGCGGTCCAAAAATTGTTATTCAGAAGTACAAGAACAAGACCGGCTACAAGGTACGCCAGGGTCACCGTCAAGAGCTGACCAAGGTCAAAGTTACTTCCATCGCCTAAGCACAGGCGCCCACCCCTAAAACGTAGAAACGTTTTCAACCCAGAAAAGGCTTGAATCATGGCAACAAAAAAAGGTGCGAGTTCAACTCGTAACGGTGGCGACTCAAATGCCAAGCGCCTCGGTGTGAAGCGCTTCGGTGGTCAGGAAGTCAACGCCGGCGAGATCCTCGTCCGTCAGCGTGGCACCAAGATCCACCCTGGCGCCAACGTCGGTCGCGGTAAGGACGACACCCTCTTCGCGCTGGCAGCCGGCGCCGTGGAGTACGGTTCCCGCCGCGGTCGTAAGACCGTCTCTATTGTTCCGGGTGAGTAACGCTCGCCTGACGCAGTAGAATCGATTGAGGGTGAGCAACTGCGCTCACCCTCAATTTCGTTTAAGCCCAACACCACGCCCCAGCCGTCCCCGCCGAAAGGAACCCATGTCTAACTTCGTTGACCGCGTCACCCTGCACACCGCGGGAGGCAACGGCGGGCACGGGTGCATCTCCGTCAAACGAGAAAAGTTCAAGCCGCTCGGCGGCCCGGACGGCGGCAACGGCGGCGACGGCGGCTCCGTGATCCTGGAGGTCGACCCCCAGGTGAACACGCTGCTGGACTACCACTACTCACCGCACCGCCGCGGCCAGAACGGCGAACCCGGCAAGGGCGACCTGCGGCACGGCAAGAATGCCGAGGACGTGATCCTGCCCGTGCCGGCCGGCACCGTGGTCAAGGACCGGGCCGGGAACATCCTGGCCGACCTGACCCGA
>CAYZBX010000264.1:0-1762 GCA_964476735.1 uncultured Micrococcaceae bacterium | reverse complement strand
GCTGCACCTTCGGCGACCTCACCGACGTGCTGTGGTGGCGCGAGCTGAACCTGCCCACCCGCACCGTCATCGGCCGCGACGGCCGCTTCACCACCGAGACCCCGGACTGGATCAGCAACACCGCCCCCTACGCGGAGCTGGCCGGCAAGACCGTCTTCAGCGCCCGCGAGGCCACTGTGGCCATGCTGCGCGAGACCGGCGCCCTGGACGGTGAGCCCACACCCACCACCCGCATGGCCAACTTCTTCGAGAAGGGCGACAAGCCCCTGGAGATCGTGGCCACCCGCCAGTGGTACATCACCAACGGCGGCCGCGACGAGGAGCTGAAGCGGGCCCTGCTGGCCCGTGGGCACGAGCTGCAGTGGACGCCCGAACACATGCGGCACCGCTACGACAACTGGGTGGAGGGCCTCAACGGCGACTGGCTGATCTCGCGCCAGCGGTTCTTCGGTGTGCCGATCCCGGTCTGGTACAAGCTGGACGCCAACGGCGAGCCGGACTTCGACCAGGTGATCAAGCCGTCGGATGACCAGCTGCCGGTTGACCCGGTAGCCGACGTCCCGGCAGGCTACACCGAGGAGCAGCGCAACCAGCCGAACGGGTTCATCGGCGACGCCGACGTGTTGGATACGTGGGCGACCTCCTCGCTCACCCCGCAGATCGTGGGCCAGTGGAGCGTGGACGACGCGTTCTTCCAGAAGGTCTTCCCGTTCGACCTGCGCCCGCAGGGCCACGACATCATCCGGACCTGGCTGTTCTCCACCGTGGTCCGCTCCAACGACCTGCACGACACCGTGCCGTGGAAACACACCGCGATCTCCGGCTGGATCCTCGACCCGGACCGGAAGAAGATGTCCAAGTCCAAGGGCAACGTGGTGGTCCCCTCGGACATTCTGGAGCAGTTCGGCGCGGACGCGGTCCGCTACTGGGCCGCCTCGGCCCGGCTGGGCGCGGACACCGCCTACGAGGTCGCGCAGATGAAGATCGGCCGACGGCTGGCCATCAAGATCCTCAACGCCTCCAAGTTCGCGCTGAACTTGGGCGCCAGCGAGGCGGACATCATCGCCGACGCGGCCGATCTGCAGCAGCTGATCAACCCGCTGGATCAGGCGCTGGTGAAGAAGCTGGGGCAGGTCAACGCCCTCGCCTCCGCTGCCTTCGAGAAGTACGATTACGCCCGTGCGCTGGATGTCATCGAGGACTTCTTCTGGTTCTTCACCGACGACTACGTGGAGCTCATCAAGGAACGTGCCTACGGCGCCTTCGGTGAGGAGCAGCAGGCCTCGGTGCGCATCGCGCTGGCCACCGCCATGGACGCGCGGTTGAAGATGTTCGCGCCGTTCCTGCCGTACGCCACCGAAGAGGTCTGGTCCTGGTGGCGGGCCGGTTCGGTGCACCGCCAGAGCTGGCCGGAGCTGTCCTTCCTCAGCGAGGGCCTGGACGAGGCCGACGAGCAGGTCATGGACACCATCGCCCAGATACTGGCCGCGGTGCGGAAGGCCAAGTCGGAGGCCAAGGTGAAGCAGCGCACCCCGGTCTCCACCGCGACGGTGAACGCGCCGCAGTGGCAGCAGGAGCAGGTCAAGGCCGCCGCGGAGGACCTGAAGGCGGCCGGCAACGTGGCCAGCCTGGTCTACGCCGAGGCGGAGGAGCTCTCCGTCACCGACGTGCAGCAGGTGTTGGAACCGGCTGAAGGAGCCTAAACTAGCCGACTAAACCGAATGGCCGGTGTCCTTCCCGAAAGGGAGGAACACCGGCCATT
>CAYZBX010000263.1:0-1770 GCA_964476735.1 uncultured Micrococcaceae bacterium | reverse complement strand
GTTCCAGATGTCCTCGAGGAAGCCGGTTTCGACCGCGCGGCCCCACACGTTCTGATCAATGGAGAACGGGTTCTTCTTAGTCGTTTCGATCGGCAGGTTGTTGGCCTCTGCGTATTCGATGGCCTTATCCCGAGTCAACGCGAGGTCGCGAACCGGCGCGATGCACTTCAAATCCGGGCCCAGCGTCTGGATGGAGACTTCGAAACGCACCTGGTCGTTGCCCTTGCCTGTGCAACCGTGAGCTACGGTGCTCGCGCCGAACTGCTTGGCGGCGGCCACAAGGTGGCGGGAGATTACCGGACGGGAAATCGCGGAGACGAGTGGATAGCGGTCCATGTACAGCGCGTTTGCCTGCAGGGTGGGCATGCAGTACTCGTTGGCGAACTCGTCGCGCGCGTCTGCCACGTAGGCTTCGACCGCACCGCAGTCCAGAGCGCGCTGACGCACGGTCTCGAGCGATTCACCGCCCTGACCCACGTCGACAGCTACTGCAATAACTTCAGCACCGGTAGCTTCGGCGATCCAGCCGATCGCCACAGAGGTGTCCAAACCGCCCGAATAGGCCAGGACAATGCGCTCTTTCACCATGACTCCTCACAGAAAACTTGTTGTTATGCATAAGGATACATAATTATGCATCGTCATACATATCGTTACGAACAGTCTACTGAGGTCGATCCAAGTTGCCGCATTTTTGCCGCAGAAGCTTCTGAGATACCTTAAGTTACATGAATCACAGCACTGACCAATCCGCAGATCTGTCCGAGGATGAACACGGCGCAGAACTATCCCCGCAGGCTCGCGAATTCTTGGAGAGCACCTTTGACATGGCCCGCGGTGGCGATGAAGCGAAACTGCTGATGCTCTTGGACCAGGGGCTGCCGGCCAACCTGACGAACGAGAATGGCGACTCCTTCCTCATCCTGGCGGCCTACAATGACCACACTTCACTGGCTCAGACCCTGCTGAACCGACAGGCCGACGTGAACTGGGCGAATCAACGCGGCCAAACCGCGTTGACCTGCGCAGTATTCAAACAGAACATCCCGCTGATCAAGCTCCTTCTGCAGGCCGGCGCGGACCCGCACCACGGCGAGCAGTCCGCCGCCCAAGTCGCGGAGATGTTCGGCACCGCCGAGATCCAAGACCTGCTGAAGCAATAGACTTAGCCCGAGACAAAAAGGGGAGCGAGCCGCGGCTCGCTCCCCTTTTTACGTACTGGCTTCGGACGAAAAACTATCCCTCCAGCCGCTGATCGACCGCCCGACCGATCTTGGCCAGAACCTGATGAAAAACTTCCCGTTCGCGCTCACTGATCTGCGCAAAGATCAGCTCACGAACAATCTGCACGTGACCCGGGGCGGCCTTCTCCAACGCCGCCCGCCCGGCGGGCGTGATGTGCACCCAGGCCCCACGACCATCCTCGCTACACAGTCGCTTCTCAACCAAACCCCGCTTGGCCATTCTGGCCACCTGATGCGACAACCTGGATCGCTCCCAACTCATCCCTTCGGCGAGCGCCACGACCCGCAAGCGCCCCTCCGGCTCCTCGCTGAGCTGCACAAGGACCTCGTAGTCCGGCAGCGTCAGATCCGAATCTTCAGTCAACTGCCGATTCAATGCCGTTGGAAAGCGCGAGATGATCCTAATCCATTCTCGCCATGTGCCTGACTCGTCCTCATTGAGCCATTGAACGTTGTTCATACTCATCCCCTTTGACACTTCCATCATAGCCTAGTTGACACGTCACCAATGTTCCGCTAGCATAGA
>CAYZBX010000262.1:0-1798 GCA_964476735.1 uncultured Micrococcaceae bacterium | reverse complement strand
AGATGTGGCCGCCGACGGAAATCTCCGGGCGCTGCGCCCGGTGCACCATCACCGCGGCGTTCCAGCGGATGATGGCCCGGTAGCGGCGTTCCAGCTGCTCGTCGCCGGGGTACTCCGGCTCCTGATCGGCGGCAATGGTGTTCACGTAGTCGGAGGTGGTGACCATGGGGACGCCCACGCTCTTGGCGCCAGCGCGCTGCAGCAGGGAGCGCATGATGTACTGGGCTCGCTCAGTGCCCTGAGACTCGACCAGCTGGTCGAACGATTCAATCCATTCGCCGGTCTCCTCCGGGTCCTTGTCCAGCATGTTGTCCGTCAGGCCACTGAGGATGTGTGAGTTGTTATCCGCTTGGGTCACGGTGCACCTCTTCTCTTCGGGCCGATCGGCCCCACTGAATGTCCTTGAATAGGTTAAGGAATGATCCCTCCATCTCACTTTACGCGCTCTGGGCTAGACGAATCATCACCAACATCACGGGGGCACACGCAGCCGCAGTGTTGTGGACCACAAAGACGTTAAAAAGTCGCCATATTGGGCGGCGCACGCACGATAGCTTGATTAGCGACCACTTTCAGTGTTGGCTTTAACTTACCGGCGCACCGGCGCCACCTCTCGCACCAGAGGCCAACCCCAATACATCAAGGAGAACAGTGAGCCAGCCAGACGCCGCTACGGTTTCCAGTAGCGCCGCTGAAGAATCGTCAACCCCCGCCGACCGGGCCAAGAAGCTAGTCGCAACGTTTGGCTTCAAAGAAGGCGACTACGTCCAAGAGCTGGGCTATGACGAAGACATCGACTTCGATCTGCGTGACGACTTGGAAGACGGGCTGAACGAAGATCTGCTCACTGAAGAAGACCACGAGGTCGCAGACGGGGTCATCCTGTGGTGGCGCTCCGACGACGGGGATCTGGTAGACGGCCTTGTGGACGCTCTGACCGATCTTGATGAAGGTGGCTCCATCTGGCTGCTGACGCCGAAGCGCGGCCAAGTCGGAGAAGTGAACCCGGTGGATATCTCACACGCTGCGCCGACCGCGGGCCTGCACGTGACCAAGAGCGCCGATGTCTCCCCGACGTGGCTGGCGCACTGCCTCGTGGCACGCGGGAAGTAGTTCCCTTCCGCCAGAGGGTCAGCATGAACAAGCCAGGGATCCAATCCGCTGGACTCGAGCCGGGACAACCGGCCCCGGTCTTCCACATCAACAACCAGTACGGTGAGGCGCTGAGCCTGCACACGCTGTTCACCCATCCCCTCACCGGCAACTCGTTGGACGGTGCGCTGCTGGTCTTCTACCCATACGCCTTCACCAACGTGTGCACCTCGGAGCTGAAGGAGCTGCAGCAGAACCTGCCGCAGTTCGAACAAGCCGGGATCCGCGTGGCGGCCATCAGCATGGACTCGTCGTTCGCGCTCAAGGAATTCGCCCACCAGCACGGCTTCGAGTTCGATCTGCTCTCGGATTTCTGGCCGCACGGGCAGGTCGCCAAACAGTTCGGCGTGTTAGACGCCGGGCAGGGGATTAGCTGGCGAGTCAGCTACCTGATCGGCTCCGACGGACTCATCCGTGAACGCTTTGTGGCCGAGTTGGATCAGCCCCGGCCCATGGCCGATTACCTGGCCGCGATCAATTTGTGAGTGCACCGAACCGGTGGTAAAGTTTAGTGCTGTTGCCGGTGCGAAAAAGCACCAGAAAACATCACTTTGGGTCTATAGCTCAGTTGGTTAGAGCACCTCGTTTACACCGAGGGGGTCGGGGGTTCGAGTCCCTCTGGACCCACCAAAGAAGAAAACCGCAG
>CAYZBX010000261.1:1346-1803 GCA_964476735.1 uncultured Micrococcaceae bacterium | reverse complement strand
CCGACCAGCACGTGATGGGTCTGCGCCAGCGCCAACGCCGTGGCTTGGCCGATTCCGCTGGACGCCCCGGTAATGAGCGCGACGGGTTTGTTGTGCTGTGCTGCGGCCATGAAAGCTCCTTATCGATGTAGCCGTACAAGTTGCGGCCATCCTCCACCATCGATCATAGGCTGCCGCCCAAACCGCAGCACAACAGGCTCAGCACTCGATCACGTTCACGGCCAGGCCGCCGCGAGAGGTCTCCTTGTACTTCTTCTTCATGTCCGCGCCGGTCTCCTTCATGGTCTTGATCGCCATGTCGAGGCTGACCTTGTGGCTGCCATCGCCGTGGATGGACAGCCTCGCGGCGTTGATCGCCTTGATGGAGGCCATCGCGTTGCGTTCGATGCAGGGGATCTGGACCAGCCCGCCGACCGGGTCACAGGTCAGGCCCAGATTGTGTTCGATGCCGATCTCG
>CAYZBX010000261.1:0-1336 GCA_964476735.1 uncultured Micrococcaceae bacterium | reverse complement strand
CCAGCACCTGACACAGCGCACCGGCCGCCATCGCGCAGGCGGAGCCAACCTCGCCCTGGCAGCCGACCTCCGCTCCGGAAATGGAGGCGTTGAGTTTGAACAAGATCCCGATGGCGCCGGCGGCCAAGAAGAAGTCGATGATGCCGTCCTCGTTGGCCCCATCCACGAAGTTCCCGTAGTAGTGCAGCACCGCCGGAATGATCCCGGCCGCGCCGTTGGTTGGCGCGGTGACGATGCGGCCGCCGGCGGCATTTTCTTCGTTGACGGCCAGCGCGTAGAGGTTGACCCATTCCATGGCCCGCATCGGATCCTGGTAGCGGTCGTACATGCTTTCTAAGTGTTCCAACGTCTTTTTCAGGTTGGCTGCGCGGCGGGGCACCATGAGGTTGCCCGGCAGCACGCCGTCCCGGTTGGAGCCGTTCTCCACGCACTCCTGCATCACGGCCCAGATCTCCAACAGCTTGGCTCGGGTTTCTTCGGCCGGACGCCACGCAGCCTCATTGGCGGCCATGACCTCGGGAATGGACAGCTCGTTCTCCCGGCAGACCGCCAAGAGTTCGTCACCGGTGGAGAAGGGGTAGGGCACCTCGGTCTCATCGGAGACAACCTGGTCCTCCTCGGAGGCGTCGCCGTCCACCACAAAACCGCCGCCGATGGAGTAGTAGCTGCGTTCCAGCACGACGTCCCCGGCCTCGTTGAAGGCGGTGAAGGTCATCCCGTTCGGGTGCGCCGGCAGGGACTTCCGCAGGTGCAGGATCAGGTCCTCTTCCCGGTTGAAGCTGATCTGGTGATCCCCGGCCAGGCGCATGCTGCCACCGGAGCAGATCTCGTTCACCCGGCCGGGCGCCGCCACCGTGTCAACCAGGTGGGGCTCCTCCCCTTCCAAGCCCAACAGCACGGCACCATCGGAGCCATGTCCCTTCCCGGTCGCGCCCAACGAGCCGAACAACTCAGTCTTGACGCGAGTCGTTTCCGCCAGCAAACCGCGTTCGGTCAGCAGATCCACGAATTGTTTCGCGGCTCGCATAGGGCCCACGGTATGGGACGAGGAAGGTCCGATGCCGATGGAGAACAAATCCAACACGCTCAAAGACGACATGGTCGCGGCTCCTTTACAGGGGGTTACTTGGGTTTGGGCCTTGGTGGGGTCGGAACGGGGTTAGGCGTACTCGCGCATCGCGTCCAGCAGCCAGTTGACTGTGTGCGGGGTGAAGGACGCCCGCGGCATAATCCGCCAGGTCTGCTCAGCGCTGCGCCACAGCACGATGCCGGAACCGGCCAGCAGGGTCAGGATGGCGGTGCCCACGCCGAAAACGCTCGGGTGCACATCCACATC
>CAYZBX010000260.1:0-1829 GCA_964476735.1 uncultured Micrococcaceae bacterium | reverse complement strand
TGTCTGTGCCCAGGTGTTGATCAGCCATGCTGCCCATCATCTCACGGAGCGCACGCCGACTCATCTTCATCATGGGACACTGTGCACATTATTCTTTCAACGTCTGTACCGATGCGTACTATGAGGTCATGAACATGGACCTGAGAGGTGCTCTTCGCGACCCGCGAGACCGGCTTCCGACGGCGATGCTGGATGCAGTTTTGCGTTGGCCAGAGTGGTGCTTTAGACGTGTGGACCTATATGTCCTGAGGGACAGTCATCGTGGTCGCGTACAGCACACCGCAGATGTGCTGGTGCTCGATGATCCTGCATTCCTCTACTCGGAAATTGCAACCACGGAGCAAGTGGGTGGACAGGTGATTGTGCCCATTGCTTTTGTTCGTAAGGGCGTTTTCTCTGAATTTGATTCCGAACTAGGGAATGGGCAGCGGATCCCGATCCTGTCACGGAGGGAAAATGAAGCCTTGTCGTGGCTCATTTTGCGGGCGGCTTTCGACAGGTTTTACGGTCCGGTAAGTGAAAACTCAGCTGCGCTAGAGCATGCCTTATACGACTTGGTCTCGAAGACACCTGAAATGAGTCGTGGTATTGCACGTGATTTAGTCGACAAGGGTGAATTTCGAGGTCAGAAGATCTTGCCAAGAGATCTGACATATGTCCCACTTTTGCCAGAATTGCTTCATAACTTCTCAGACGGATTCTTGCTTTCAGCTTTGGTGCCGATTGAATGTCAAAACCAAAGAACCATTGTTAAGTTTTCATATCTCTGGGAATTCTTAGATTCGACACGGAAGAATCATTGGAAGACCGCCGCCACCGGACGCTTGTCGTTGGACCTGCCAATGACTGGGGCCCACGAGACAGGTTCCTATCACTTAGAACTTAGGGTTCCAGCTGAGACTATTTGTCTAGGTCTCAAGTTGCCGCAAGATGCTAATCCATCTCGAAGTGGTCTTGAGACGCATGACAGCAACTTGGCAACTCACCACGTGCACGCCTCATACGATCAAGCACCTGAGCGTCAGGTAGCTTGGGCGGAGCTCGCTCCAAGAATCAATACAGTGACGATCTTCACGTATGTTAGCGGGTTACTTTTGTTGCTTGTTATGGTGTTTCTAGGCCACATCGATCCGAAGCAACTTGAGAACTCTACAAATAGCTTCAATAACAGCTTGCTTTTGACTCTTCCTGCCATCCTCTTAGGGTTCGTTTCGGTCCGGGCTTCAAATAAGCTGAGCGGCTTGATCGGCCTCCCAATCCGAGTAGCCCTCGGCATTTTCTCCGTCCTGATGTTCATCGTAAGCGGGTCGCTGCTTTTTTCGGAGGCTCACGTGACCGTGTGTGTCTGGCACGTATCTATGTGGGCGATCGCTGTAATATACTTCATATTAATATTACGACCGATGATTCGGCCGTACTGGAAGGTGAAGGCTGGGTTGCACCAGCAAAACCCGGACAGCGTCATGAGCCAAGAAGATCTCTGGAGGTATTCACGATGAGACAAAAAAACAAGCGTTCTCGCAAAATGGCTGTAGAAACTGTCAAGCGGTTCGGCATCGCCATGGCTCCTCAGTCCAAAGCTTCTCGTGACTTTCTTCAAAAAGTCCGGGATGGTGAGGAAACCATTTATACGTCGAGTCGTATTGGGACGCAATCCCGTTTCCAGATACCAGCCCATTTGACTCAATAACGTGATGCTTTGTGCAGCATATGCTGCACAAAGCATCAATACTGAGCACAGTCCTAATGTCCATGTAGACTTGTGCGCATACATATGCGCTGAGACCCGGCCATCACCGGCGAGCGCTCCGGAAGAACGGTCTGCTCCA
>CAYZBX010000259.1:0-1848 GCA_964476735.1 uncultured Micrococcaceae bacterium | reverse complement strand
CGGCTACGGCCTGTTCACCGGCGGCCTGGGCGCACACTACGGCGCAACTAAGCTCGGTTGCACCGTGATTCCGATGTCCGGCGGCCAGACCGAAAAGCAGATCCAGCTCATCAACGACTTTGAGCCGGACGTCATCATGTGCACCCCGACCTACCTGCTGACCATCGCGGACGCGATGCAGAAGAAGGGCCTAGACCCGAAGGACACCTCGCTGAAGATTGCGGTGTTGGGTGCCGAGCCGTGGACCGAAGAGATGCGCCACGAGCTGGAAACCACCATGAACATCAAGGCCTGTGACATCTACGGCCTGTCGGAGATCATGGGCCCAGGCGTCGCCGGCGAAGACGTGGAACGCCAGGACGGCTCCCACATTTGGGAGGATCACTTCCGCCCGGAGATCATCGACCCATTCGACCCGAGCAAGGTGTTGGGCGACGGCGAGCCCGGCGAGCTGGTGTTCACCACGCTGACGAAGCAGGCGCTGCCGATCATCCGTTACCGCACCCACGACCTGACACGCCTGCTGCCCGGTACCGCACGGCCGGCGCACCGCCGCATGGGCCGCATCACCGGCCGCTCTGATGACATGATCATCCTGCGCGGCGTGAACATCTTCCCCACCCAGATCGAAGAGATCGCGTTGAAGATCCCGGGCCTCTCCCCGCACTTCCAGCTGGAGATCACCCGGCCGGACCGGATGGACCAGCTGGCCGTGAAGATCGAACGCCGCGAGGACTGCAGCACCGACGACGCCCAGAAGGCCGGCAAGGAGCTGCAGCGTTTGATCAAGATCCACGTTGGGTCTTCCTGCGCGATCGACGTTGTGGAGCCGGGTTCGCTGGCGCGTTCCTCCGGCAAGCTGCGCCGAATCTACGATTTGCGCGATAACAAGTAAACTGTCAGTCGCCAACTGACCAAAACATCGGGGGCTTTTCTGGGCGGCCACAACCGTGGTTTCCCAGAAAAGCCCTGATTTGTCCCTCCGAGAAAGGCCCGAATCATCATGTCGACCATCAAGCAGGCGGTGACGGCACGCCGCGGACGTCCCGGTTATGACCAGCAAACTGTGCTGCAGATCGCGGTTGACGTGTTCAACCGGCACGGCTACGAGGCGACCAGCATGGGGATCTTGGCCGAGAACCTCGGGATCTCCAAGTCCGCCATCTATCACCATGTCCCGTCCAAGGAAGACCTGCTGCGGCTCGCGCTGGACGAGGCGCTCGGCGGCTTGGAAGGGGTCTGGGCCGACCAGCGGTCAAAAGAAGGCAACGCCGCACAGCGACTCTCCTTCGTGATCAAGGCGATCCTGCGTGTGCTCGCCACCCGGCTGCCGTATGTGACCCTGCTGCTGCGCCTGCGCGGGAACACGGAGATGGAGCAGGCGGCGCTGTCCCGCCGCCGCGACTTCGACCACCGGCTGGCCGATCTGGTGCGGATGGCTCAGGCGGATGGCACCGTGCGCGGGGACATCGACCCGCGGCTGGTCTCTCGACTCATCTTCGGTACCATCAACTCGGTCGTGGAATGGTACAAGCCAGGCGGTGCGCTCTCCGTTGATGAGCTCATCACTAACGTGTACCAGATCATCGCCCGGGGCGTGTACTCCGACGGCGAGGACTAAGAGCTCACATCAACGAAAGTGGCGGTCAGGATTGGACATCTGACCACCACTTTCGTCGTTCAGCCCCACCGCCTAGGGCACTATTGGCCGCTCTTCCCCAGCGGGGAGCCCTTCACCTGAAAACGGTGACCGCCCATCTCGCCGGTCAGCATCGGCATGGCTTCCGCTATCGCCGCCCGGACGCTGTCCAAGCTCAGCGAATTTTGATGGTGCTGCTCAGACTCCCA
>CAYZBX010000258.1:0-1872 GCA_964476735.1 uncultured Micrococcaceae bacterium | reverse complement strand
AGGACACCTACCTGTGGCTGGAGGGCTTCGACGCCGTCGGCGAGCACATCCGCAAGTGCTGGGCCAGCCTGTACACCGCCCGCGCCATCCTCTACCGGTTGAAGAACAACATCCCGGACGAGGGCCTGTCCATGGCCGTCGTGGTGCAGAAGATGGTCAACGCCAAGGTCTCCGGGGTCGCCATGACCCTGGACCCGGCCACCGGCGACCGCTCCAAGATCACCGTGGACTCCTCCTACGGGGTCGGCGAGATGGTGGTCTCCGGTCAGGTCACCCCGGACAACATCATGGTGGACAAGGTCACCTTGGGCCTGGTCAGCGAGCACATCGGTGACAAGCACGCCGAGCTGATCCCGGACCACGCCGCCCGCACCCTCGTCGAACGCGAGGTCAGCGCCGAACGCCGCGCCGTGCGCTCGCTCAGCGACGCCGAGCTCACCCAAGTGGCTGCGATGGCCAAGCGCGCCGAGAAGCACTACGGCTGCCCGCAGGACATCGAGTGGGCGCTCGATGCCGATCTGCCCGACGGGGAGAACCTGTTGCTGCTGCAGTCCCGCCCAGAAACCGTTCACTCCGCCAAGGCACCGGTCGCAAAACCTGCCGCCGCCGGTGGTTACGCCGCAAACCTGACCGGTGCCGGCGGCTCCGTTGGCGCCTACGCCCTGTCCTCCATCACCTCAGCATTTATGAAGAACTAAGGAATCCACACCATGGCGATGAAATCCTTTCCAAAGCCGTCCGAGCTGCCTGTACCCGCCGGTGCAGAAGGCTGGGAGAAGATCTACCCCTACTATCTGGTCTTTCAGGACGCGCTGAAAGCCGAAGAAGACGAGAAGTTCTGGTTCTGCGACTCGCAGCACTGGCCCACCGTGTTCAAGCCGTTCGAGACGATCGGCGCCGAGTTCGCCGTGAAGTGCCTGGGCCAGTACAACGCCCGGCACCTGATGATCCCCACCGCCCAAGGCATCGACTACCGCATCCACCTGGGCTACCTGTACATGTCCCCGATCCCGGTGGCGGAGGAAGAGATCGCCGCCCGCGTCCCCGAGTTCGAGGCACGGGTGGGGCACTACTTCCAGAACTGGGAGTCGCTGCTGGCCCAGTGGCACACCAAGGTCAAGAACACCCTCGGTGAGATGGAGGCCCTCGAGTTCGAGCCCGCCCCGGACATCGTGCCGATGCAGGACATCCTGGACGGCGTCGGCAAGGACGGCTCCGAGAAGCTGCTGGAGAACTACGACCGGTTGATCCAGCTCGCCTACCAGAACTGGCAGTACCACTTCGAGTTCCTGAACCTGGGCTACATCGCCTACCTGGACTTCTTCAACTTCTGCAAGGAAGTCTTCCCGAACATCCCGGACCAGAACATCGCCGTCATGGTCCAGGGCGAGGACATGGAGCTGTTCCGGCCGGACGACGAGCTGAAGCAGCTGGCCATCACCGCGGTCGAGCTGAACCTGCAGGGCTGCTTCGGTAACCCGGACGACGTGGCCGGCACGCTAGCCGCGATCTCCGCCGCCGAGGGCGGCCAGCGCTGGCTCACCCAGTGGGAAGAGGCGCAGGACCCCTGGTTCAACTTCACCATCGGCAACGGCTTCTACGGTCACGACAAGTACTGGCGCGACCACCTGGAGATCCCGCTGGGCTTCATCGCCGACTACATCCACCGGCTGGATCAGGGTCAGCAGATCCTGCGCCCGATGGAGGAGCTGGTCGCCGAACGCGAGCGCATCGTCAGCGAGTACCAGGAGCTGCTGGACGAGCAGACCCTGCAGGTCTTCGACGCCAAGCGCACGCTGGCCGCCACCGCCTACCCGTACGTGGAGAACCACAACTTCTACATCGAGCACTGGACCATGGGCGTCTTCTGGC
>CAYZBX010000257.1:0-1874 GCA_964476735.1 uncultured Micrococcaceae bacterium | reverse complement strand
CCGGCCGCCGGACTCGTCCATGTAGTCCCGGCGTGCCTCGGCGATGTCGGAAATCGCGGTCGCCATCGGCACGTGGATACCCAGAGAGCGGTGGGTGGTCCCGGATGCGCCGCCGCCGAAGCCCACCAGCACGCCGGCCGCGCCGGTGCGCATCAGGTGCAGCGCCGGGGTGTAGCCGGCGACGCCGCCGACGATGACGGGCACATCGAGTTCGTAGATGAATTGCTTCAGGTTCAGCGGTTCCTGGTTCTGCGAGACGTGCTCAGCGGAGACCGTGGTGCCGCGGATGACGAAGATGTCCACGCCCGCCTCCAGCACCGTCTGGTAAAACTGCTGGGTGTGCTGCGGGCTGAGCGAGCCTGCCACCACCACGCCGGCTTCGCGGATTTGCTCCAGCCGGGCGGAGATCAGTTCGGCCTGGATCGGCGCGTTATACAGCTGCTGCATGCGCAGCGTGTTCGACGGGGAGAAGTCAGCCGCTTCCAGCGCGGCGATTTCCTCCAGTACCGGCTCCGGGTTCTCGTAGCGGGTCCAAAGTCCCTCCAAGTCCAGCACGCCCAGACCGCCGAGCTTGCCCAGCAGGATGGCGGTCTCGGGGCTCATGATGGAATCCATCGGCGCACCGATCAGCGGGGCCTGGAATTCGAACGCGTCAATCTTCCAGGCCAGCGACACGTCCTTGGGGTCCCGGGTTCGGCGGGTCGGGACGACGGCCACGTCGTCGAGGGAGTAGGCCTTGCGGCCACGTTTACCGAGGCCGATCTGTTCTTCAAAACTCACGGGTGCGTATTTTCTTTCTAGCGGTTGCGGTAGTTGGGGGCTTCCACGGTCATCATGATGTCGTGCGGATGGGATTCCCGCAGACCGGCCGGGGTGATGCGGACGAACTTGCCGCGGGCCTTCAACTCGTCGATGCTGTTGGCGCCCACGTAGAACATGGTCTGGCGCAGGCCACCGGTTAGCTGGTGCACGACGGCGCTCAGCGGACCGCGGTACGGCACCTGCCCCTCGATGCCTTCCGGGATCAGTTTCTCGTCGTCGGGCACATCGGCCTGGAAGTAGCGGTCCTTGGAGTAGGAGGTGTTCTTGCCTCGGGTCTGCATAGCGCCGAGCGAACCCATGCCGCGGTAGCTCTTGAACTGCTTGCCGTTCATGAACACCAGATCGCCGGGAGCCTCTGCGGCACCGGCCAGCATGGAGCCGATCATCACGGAGCTCGCCCCGGCCACCAGCGCCTTGCCGATGTCCCCGGAGTACTGCAGGCCGCCGTCGGCGATGACCGGAACTCCGGCCGGGATTGCGGCCTTGGCCGATTCGTGGATCGCGGTGATCTGCGGCACGCCGACACCGGCGACGACGCGGGTGGTGCAAATCGAGCCCGGACCCACGCCCACCTTGATGGCGTCTGCGCCGGCGTCGATGAGCGCCTGGGCGCCCTCCCGGGTCGCGACGTTGCCGCCGATGATGTCCACGCCCTTGGCTGCGGGGTCCTTCTTGAGCCGGGCGATCATGTCGATCACGCCCTGGGAGTGGCCGTTGGCGGTGTCGACGACGAGCACGTCCACGCCGGCCTCCACCATGGTCATGGCCCGCTCGTAGCCCTCACCGAAGAAGCCCACGGCCGCGCCGACCCGCAACCGGCCCTCGTCGTCCTTGGCGGCGTGCGGGTACTGTTCGGCCTTGTCAAAGTCTTTCACCGTGATCAGCCCGGTGAGCTTGTTGTCGTCGTCGACCAGCGGCAGCTTCTCGATCCGGTGCTCGGCCAGCTTGGCGATGACCTCCTCGCGGCTCACCCCCGCCTTGGCGGTGATCAGCGGCATCTTGGTCATGATCTCGGAGACCTTGCGCTGCGGGTACTCGCTGTACGGGATGAA
>CAYZBX010000256.1:0-1896 GCA_964476735.1 uncultured Micrococcaceae bacterium | reverse complement strand
TGGCCTGCCTGCGGCGCAATTCGGTGGACACGCTGGTGGACGTGCGCTCCTTCCCTGCCTCGCGCAAGCACCCGCAGTGGAATCAGGACGCCATCATCGCCGCCCTGCCCGCGGATATGCAGTACCGCTGGATCCGTGACCTGGGCGGGCGGCGGCACACCCCCGCCGGGGTTGCCAGCCCCAACGGCGGCTGGCGGGTCAAGGCTTTTAGCGACTACGCGGACTACATGCGCACCCCCGAGTTTCACCACGGCCTGACCGAGCTGATGGAACTCGCCCAGGAGCGCACCCCCGCGATCATGTGCAGCGAAGCGGTACCCTGGCGTTGTCACCGTCGCCTCATCACCGACGCCTTGCTGGTGCGCGGCTACGATGTTCGGCACATCATGTCCGAGCGCTCCACCAAACCGGCAAGCCTGACGCCGTTCGCTGCCGTGAACGGAACCGAGCTCACCTACCCGCCCGGTGGCGATGATGACTGATGCCGCGGCCCGAGTGAGCGAAGTCGCCATGGGCATCCCGCCCGGCGAGGTGATGACCTACGGGCAGATCGGCAAGATCTGTGGACTGCATCCTCGCCACGTCGGCCGGCTCGTCTCCCAGTTCAGCGGGGATGAGCCGTGGTGGCGGATCGTTGCCGCGGACGGCCTGCCGGCGGCCTGCCACGGCGGCGTCGCCCACCAGCTGCTGCTCGCAGAGGGCGTCCCCTTCAACGGTTACCGCATCGACAAGGCGTTCATGGCGGCGCTGGCCAATCGGCTAAACAAAGGCGAGCTGGCGTAGCGCCGCGGTTGCCACCACGAGATCTTCCCACGGCATGCCCACGCCCTTGAACACCACGGGTTTATCAACCGGCAGCTGGCGGTCCCCGCGGAGGACCTCGGCCATGGTCACCAGCTGGTCTTCGGTGAGCGCGCCGTCCTCGATCGCCATAACCACGTCCCCTGCCTCGCGCAGCGCCGCCCCGCGGTCTTCGACGATGACGGTGGACCGAGCCATGAGCTCGGCTTCGACCTCGCGGGCGTCCGGTTCGTGCGTGCCCATCGCGATAACCACGACGTTGCCGGCAACGTCATCCGCGCTGAACTCCGGGGTTCGTGCGCTGGTGGCGCAGACGATCACGTCGGCCTCCCGCAGCGCCGCCGTGCCCTCGTCGGAACCGGCCGCCACCACGGCCCCCAGCTGCCGGGCTTCAGCGGGAGCCCGATCCGGGTTTCGCGCGACGAAGGTCACGGCTGTGAGCGGTTGCGACAGGCAAGACTGCAGGGTCTGGACGTGGCCGATGCCCTGCGGTCCGGTGCCGAATACCACCACGCGCAAGGGCTGGTCGAAGCGACCCAGCGCCGGCAGCACGGCAGCAACGGAGACCGCTGGGGTGCGCAGCGTGGTGAGTTCGGTGCCGTCCAGGGTGGCTTGCAGGCTCAGCGTCTTGGCGTCGTACAGCAGGTAGCTGGCTTGGATCCGTGGGAGGTCGTGCTCGGGGTTGTTCGGCGCGACGGTGACCACCTTGATCCCGGCGTAGTCTCCGACCTCGCTGGGCATGGTGAGGATTTGCCCGTGCCTCGTGGTGGCCGGCGTTCTGGGCAGATCGGTTGCCGGATCATAACCCTCCTGAAGGGCCCGGGTGAGCGCGGCGACCGCATCCTTGGGTGGCACTGCGGCGCGCAGCGTTTCGGCATCAACCTGACGTACGTGAGTCATCATTTCTCCTTCGCTCCCGACAGCCTACCGGTTATCGATAACCGTGTCAGTGCTTTTCCCGGAAACTTCTCCGGGCGACGGAAAAACGCACTCGACGGGCGTGCAGGCGGACGAAAAGTGGCACACAAAAGCCCGTGCCTGACGCTTGTGGCGCTCAAACACGGGCTGAACGGAGGGTATTCCTTTGTGTGGGCC
>CAYZBX010000255.1:0-1917 GCA_964476735.1 uncultured Micrococcaceae bacterium | reverse complement strand
CACGGGACTGGGTGAGCACCTGGATGGTCACGTCCTCGGGGATGCGGTCCTGTTCGATCAGCTCGCGGACAAAGTTGAAGTCGGTTTCCGAGGCGGACGGGAAGCCGACCTCGATTTCCTTGAAGCCCATCTTCACTAGCAGGTCGAACAGGCGGTGCTTTCGAGCCGAGTTCATCGGGTCAACCAGCGCCTGGTTGCCGTCCCGCAGATCCACCGCGCACCAGCGTGGTGCCTTGGTGATCTTCTTGTCCGGCCACGTGCGGTCCGGCAGGTCTACGGTGATCTGCTCGTGAAACGGCACGTATTTGTGGATGGGCATCCCGGACGGTTTTTGGTAATTCTCCATGGTTGTCTGCTCCCTGTCGCGTTAGCGGAGTAAAAAGTATGTCGATCGATCAGTGCACGGGTGGGCACGAGCCGGAAGAATGAATCGGCTGCACTTTGAAGGCCTAGCGAAGTGGTCTCCGTGACGGGGAGGGCCTGACCGCGGAAGTTTTATGCACCCAAGCGCGGCAGTGACAGGACCCCGTCACGGCGGCTAAGGAGAAGAAGTCGGTGCATAGACATGGTCTCACTCTAACCCCTGAAGGAGCCGTTGCCCAATTCTAGAAGCCGAGTCGGTCCAATTGTTTCGGATCCCGCTGCCAGTCCTTGGCGATCTTCACGTGCAGGTCCAGATAGATCGGCACCCCGAGGATCTGCTTGATCTGCGGCCGGGCCCGGGAGCCGATCTCCTTCAGCCGGGAGCCGCCTTTGCCGATGATGATGCCCTTCTGGGAGGAACGCTCCACGAACAGGTGCACGCGCACGTCCATCAGCGGCTTGTCTTCGGGCCGGTCCTCACGCGGGACGATCTCGTCGACCACGACCGCCAGCGAATGCGGCAGCTCCTCCCGCACCCCTTCCAGCGCGGCCTCGCGAATGACCTCGGCGATCAACTTGGTTTGCGACTCGTCGCTGATCTCCCCTTCCGGGTAGAGCGGCGGCGAGACGGGCAGGTGCTCGATGATCACCGCGGTCAACTCGTCCAGCTGTTCAGCGGTCACCGAAGAGACCGGAACGATGGTGCTGAAGCCGCCGCGGTCTGCCAACAGCTCTTCGCCGAGGGCGTGCACTGCCAGCAGCTGTTCGGCCACCGCGGACTTCTTCACCGTGTCGATCTTGGTGACCACCGCCACCACCGGTGCCTTGGTCAGGTTGGCCAGGTGCTCAGCGATGAACCGGTCCCCGGGCCCGATCTTCTCGTTGGCCGGGATGCAGAAGGCGATCACGTCCACATCGGCGAGCGTCTCCGCGACGAGGTCGTTGAGCCGTTGACCCAACAGGGTGCGCGGCCGGTGCAGCCCGGGCGTATCCACCAGCACCACCTGGGCCTCCGGAAGGTGCATGATGCCGCGGATGGTGTGCCGGGTGGTCTGCGGCTTGCTGGAGGTGATGGCCACCTTCTCCCCCACCAAGGCGTTGGTGAGGGTGGACTTGCCCACGTTCGGCCGGCCCACGAAGGACAGGAAGCCGGCGCGGAAGTCTTCCGGGTAGTCGGTGCGGAAGGTGTACTGTTCAGCGCTCATCTTGGGACTCCTGTGTGCCCTGCCGGGCGTGTTCTTCTGGGTGGCTGGTGACCAGCACGTGACTGATCCGGTTGCGGCGGCCCTCGCGGCGTTCGGCCACCAGGTGCAGGTTTTCAATCTGGACTTCGGAGCCGACCAGCGGCACCTTGCCGAGCTCCTGGGCGAACAGCCCGCCGAGGGTGTCGACGTCCTCGTAGTCAAGCTCGTCGAGCTTGAGCTCGAAAAACTCGGTGAAGTCGTCCACCGCCATGGCGGTGGCGACCCGGTACCGGGGGCGGCCTTGGGCGTCTGGTTCCAACTCTTCCAACTCTGGGGTCTCTTCATCGTACTCGTCGACGATTTCCCCGAC
>CAYZBX010000254.1:0-1928 GCA_964476735.1 uncultured Micrococcaceae bacterium | reverse complement strand
AACCGGACATCCCCTTGGTCGGCTCCACCTTCACGCTGGCCCTCGTCGAGGCCAAGTGCGAGGAACACCGGATCAAGCCGTTCACCCTGACGGTGGATGCCGGGCAGAAGGAGCAACTTGGCCCGTTCGAGGTCGAGTTCATCGCAGTCAACCACTCCATCCCGGACTCGCTGGCGGTCTGCCTGCGCAGCGCCGCGGGGACCGTGCTGCACACCGGCGACTTCAAACTGGACCAAACCCCGTTGGACGGCCGACTCACCGACCTGCGCACCATCGGCCGCATCGGCGCCGAGGGCGTGGACCTGTTTATGGCCGACTCCACGAACGCCGACGTGCCCGGTTTCACTCGGCCGGAGCGGGAGATCGGTCCGATCCTGGAGCGCCACTTCGCCAACGTACCGGGCAAGATCGTGCTGGCCTCCTTCGCCTCCCACGTCGACCGCATCCAGCTGGCTGTGGACGCCGCCGTCGCGAACAACCGGCGCGTGGTCTTCATGGGCCGCTCCATGGTGCGCAACATGCGCATCGCTCAAGACCTAGGCTTCCTTCGGGTGCCCGAGGGCTACGAGATTGACCAGAAGGAAATCCACCAGTACAAGGACAACCAGCTGGTGCTGATCGTCACCGGCTCCCAGGGCGAACCCATGGCGGCGCTAGCCCGAATGGCCAACGGGGAACACAAGGTCAGCCTCGGCGAACACGACAAGGTAATCTTGGCCGCGTCGCTCATCCCGGGCAACGAAAACCAAGTCTTCCGGGTGATCAACGGGTTGAGCGAGCTCGGCGCGGACATCATTCACCGCGGCAACGAGCACGTGCACGTCTCCGGCCACGCCTCCTCCGGTGAGCTGCTGGTGCTGTACAACCTGGTTCAGCCGAAGAACGCCATGCCGGTGCACGGCGAGATCCGCCACCTGCAGGCCAACGGCCAGTTGGCGATCGACACCGGGGTGCCGCCGGAGAACGTCATGCAGACCACCAACGGCACGGTGGTTGACCTCTCCCACGGCAAGGCCCGCATCGTTGGTCAGGTGGAGGTCGGCTACGTGTACGTGGACGGCGCTTCCGTCGGGGAAATCACCCCGGACGATCTGAAGGATCGCCGCACGCTGGGCGAGGAGGGCTTCATCTCCATCGTCACCGTGATTTCCCGGCAGCGCGGCAGCGTGGTCTCCGGACCGGACATCCACGCCCGCGGCCTAGCCGAATCCGACGAGGTGCTGGCCAGCATCGTGCCGCAGATTGAGGACGCGTTGGAGGCGGCACTGGCGAAGAATTCGGAGGCCTCCCTGCACCAGCTGCAGCAGGTGGTGCGCCGCACCATCGGCAGCTGGGTGGGCCGCAAGCTACGCCGCAAACCGATGATCGTTCCGGTGGTCATCGAGGTCTAAAACAGCCCCGGCTTCCGGTCCGGACGGGCCGTTACGCTGTATTTTGCTGCCCAGAAACGATACCCTAAGGCCTATGGCGACACGAACTTCCCCCGCGCGCCCACGGTCCAAAACTTCATCACCAAGCACCAAGAACGCGGAACAACCGCCCCAACAGCATTGGGCGGTGCGTTTCGCGTACAGCTTGTGGTTGCTGTTCGCCAGACCGACCGGTGCCCTCTTCCGATCCCTCGGCCGCAACGTTGAGGTCCCCAACCAGGACAAACGCGACGGCATGGGGCTCCTGCTGCTGCTCGTCGGCCTGCTCATCGCTTTCACCGAATGGTGGGGTGCCCGGGAGCTGCACAACTGGTTCACCGACGGCATCCACTATGCCGCCGCCGGTCCCTTCGGGCTCGCCGCCATGGCGCTGCCGTTCCCGTTCGCCCTAGGAGCGGTCCGCTACTTCCGGCACCCGCAGGCACACCGCGACAACAGCCGCAGCGCCATCGGCGCCTGGGTCATGGTCTTCGCCTTCGCCGGCATCGCCCATATCAC
>CAYZBX010000253.1:0-1932 GCA_964476735.1 uncultured Micrococcaceae bacterium | reverse complement strand
CCCGGGAACACCGCGGAGTCGATCTTCTTCTTGTGCTCTTCCTTGGACAGGATGATGCCGGAGCGCGGGCCGGCCAGCGTCTTGTGCACGGTGGAGGAAACCACGTCCGCGTGTTCCACCGGGTTCGGGTGCAGGCCCGCGGCCACCAGGCCGGCGAAGTGGGCCATGTCCACCCAGAAGATGGCGCCGACCTCGTCCGCGATGGAGCGGAAGGCAGCGAAGTCCAGCTGGCGCGGGTAGGCTGACCAACCGGCGACGATCATCTTCGGCCGTTCGGCCAGCGCCTGCTCGCGCAGCTTATCCATGTCGACGCGGTAGTCGTCCTTCTCCACCTCGTAGGCGGCGTTGGCGTAGGACTTGCCGGAGAAGTTGAGCTTCATGCCGTGCGTGAGGTGGCCACCGTGCGCCAGCGACATGCCCATCATCTTGTCGCCGTGGTTCAGGAAGGAGGTCATCACCGCGACGTTGGCCTGCGCGCCGGCGTGCGGCTGGACGTTGGCGTGGTCGGCGCCGAAGAGGCTCTTGGCGCGTTCGATGGCGAGGTTCTCTGCGATGTCCACGTATTCGCAACCGCCGTAGTAGCGGCGTCCCGGGTAGCCTTCGGCGTACTTGTTGGTGAGCACCGATCCTTGCGCTTCCAACACGGCCCGTGGCGCGAAGTTCTCGGAGGCAATCATTTCCAGCACGTCACGCTGACGTCCCAGTTCATCGGTCAGTACTTGGGCGATCTCCGGATCGACTTCGGCAAGTGGCTTGTTAGTGACAGAGTTCTGTGCGCTCACGTATATTCTCCTGGCCGTGGTTGGTGGCGGGCCGCCACTTAAACACATTAAACATTTGGTGTCGGTGACACCCACACCAGTCTAACCGCATGGCCTAGCGTTCGGTCTAGGGTTACCATCCAGTCATTTCCTCGTATTAAACCGACGCTGCCGCAGGCCGCGAACCTGTTGCACGCTTCTGCCTGCGGCGGTGTCGCCGCCGCGCACCATTCGTCACCAGCGGTTCACCTGCCGTCTTATTGTGAATTCCTCGGAATAATGGCATACTGAGAGGCATGACACAGCAAGGCACAGTACGGCGAAACCGCGATGAGTGGTCCGCTTTGCTGCGCCAAAAACAGCGTCGTGTCACCCAGCAGCGGCTGGTGGTGCTGGACATCCTGCAGGGACATCCGCACGCCACGGCTGACGAGGTCTTGACGCTGGCTCGCGCCGAGCTGCCGAAGCTCACCGTGCAATCGGTCTACACCGTGCTACAAGACCTGACGGATCTGGATCTGCTGCGCAAGATCGAGCTGCCGGGCCAACCGGCACGGTTTGAGACCCGCACCCTGGACAACCACCACCATGCGGTGTGCGTCCGCTGCGGCGCCATCGAGGACGTGGACTGCGTCGTCGGCGAGGCCCCCTGCTTGTGTCCATCGAATGCCGGAAACATGACCATTCAGGTGGCCGACGTCCTCTTCCAAGGGCTCTGCCATGATTGCGCGCAGGCCGCCTGATTGCGACCTTTCGGTCCTATACGCCTGTTCACTCCAGAACAACCCAAGAAGGAGCAACTCCTATGAGCACTCAGACCGGTTCAACCACCGGGTTTGGCGCCCCAGCAGTCAGCGACCGCAACTCGCTGTCCCTGGGTCCAAACGGCCCACTGCTGCTGCACGATGTGCAGCTGATCGAAACTCTGGCGCACTTCAACCGTGAAAACGTTCCGGAGCGTCGCCCACACGCCAAGGGCTCCGGCGCCTTCGGTACCTTCAAGGTCACCGAGGACGTTTCCAAGTACACCAAGGCTGCCCTGTTCCAGCCGGGTGCCGAGACCGAGATGCTCGCCCGCTTCTCCACCGTTGCCGGTGAACTGGGTTCCCCAGACACTTGGCGCGACGTCCGCGGCTTCGCCCTGAAGTTCTACACCGAAGAAGGCAACTTC
>CAYZBX010000252.1:0-1936 GCA_964476735.1 uncultured Micrococcaceae bacterium | reverse complement strand
TGCCCGCCGAGGGCATGAACTGGCTACCCAAGGAACGCCTGCTGACCAAGGATGAGATCCTGCGCGTGGTCCGCATCGGGGTCGAGATGCTGGGCATTGAGGAGCTCCGACTCACCGGCGGCGAACCGCTGGTGCGGGCGGATCTGGTCGAAATCATCACCGCGCTGTCTGTAGCCCACCCCCAGTTGCCCATTTCCTTGACCACCAACGGCATCGGGCTGGACGCCAAGGCCGCAGCGCTGAAAGCCGCGGGTCTCAAACGCATCAACATCTCGCTGGACACGTTGCACCCCGACACGTTCAAGCAACTGACCCGCCGGGACAACCTGCCGCGGGTCTTGGACGGCATCAAGGCGGCCTACGCCGCGGGTCTGGACCCGGTGAAGATCAACTCGGTCCTGATGCGCGGGATCAACGATCGGCACGTGGTGGAGTTAGTGAGCTGGTCCGTGGAGAACCGCTACCAGCTGCGCTTCATCGAGCAGATGCCGCTGGACGCGGACCGCGGTTGGACCCGGGACGGCACGGTCACCGCCGCCGAGATTCGCGGTCAAATCCGGGAGCGATTCACCCTGATTAGGGAGCCGGCGCCCCGGGCCGGTGCCCCGGCGGAACGCTATCTGGTGTTCCCCGCCGGCACCCCGGAGCCGGACGCGCTGACCGATCCCGCGGCCGCGTTGGGCACCATCGGCATCATCGCCTCGGTCACCGAGCCGTTTTGTCAGGATTGCAAGCGTACCCGCATCACGGCTGACGGCCACGTGATGAGCTGCCTCTTCTCCACCACCGAAGTGGACTTGATGAGCTTGCTGCGCGGCGGGGCCGACGACGAGACCATCGCCAAGACCTGGGCCGCGGCCATGTACGCTAAACCTCGGGCCCACGGCATGGATCACACCGGATTGGGCCACGAGGACTTCATCCAACCAGACCGTTCCATGAGCGCCATCGGCGGTTAGACAGGACACATGACATCACCCGCAGTGCCAGCCCCGGTGCTGGTTCGTTTCTTTGCCGCTGCGCAGGCCTCCGCCGGGGTCGCCCAAACCACAGTGCCTTGGCAGCAGCTCGGGGCCGAATCCAGCTTGACCACGCTAGGGTCTCTGCAGCGCGTGCTGCTGGCTCGTTTCCCCACCTCCGCCAGCCCGCACGCTCCGGCGCTGGCGACGGTGTTCGCCCAATCGAGTTTCCTGATCAACGGGCGCGCCACCAAGGACCAGACCACGGTGTTGGCACCCGGCACCGAGGTTGACATCCTGCCGCCCTTCGCCGGCGGTTAACCCGCCTTCGTGGCTGACCGGTGCCGCACGGCATCGGTCCCAAACAGCACAAGACCCCGCCGCTCTCCCCTCTTCTGAGGAGCCGCGGCGGGGTCTTGTCTTACGCCAGGCTAAGCGTCGTGGTGGATGTGTGCGCGGGAAGAACCAACGATGTCGCCGGCCTTCCAGTCCGCCCAGCCAGGCTGGTCGGCCATGAAGGCCTCGACCTCTTCCTTGCTGGCCTCGAGCTTCGGGTCGTGCTTAAGGTAGTGGCGGGTCTCGCGAGCAATGAGACCGGACAGCACCAGCAGACCGATGAGGTTCGGCAGCGCCATCAGACCGTTCATGATGTCGGAGAAGTTCCAGATGACCGCCAGCGGAGTGGTGGCACCTACGAACACGACCAGGGAGAACAGCACGCGGAACGGCATCACCATGGAGCGACCGAACAGGCGCTCCACGTTGCGTTCACCGTAGTAAGACCAACCCAGCAGCGTGGAGAAGGCAAACAGCACTAGGCCGAGGGTTACGATCCAGTGGCCCCATTCGCCCGGCAGTCCGTGGCTGAAGGCGTCCGCCGTCATGGTGCCGGCGAAGTCTGCGCCCTTCTCCCACACACCGGTGGTGATGATCACCAGGCCGGTGAAGGTCACCACGATGATGGTGTCGATGAAGGT
>CAYZBX010000251.1:0-1962 GCA_964476735.1 uncultured Micrococcaceae bacterium | reverse complement strand
CAGTTAGAAGAAATCGACTCACATACCGAGTGGACCTAACAACGGGGGCGGCCCAGTAGCGTGATCCGGGGCTGGACTACATCTGGGCGCAACTGGAATAAGTGCTTCGGAAGCTATCAGATTAGAATGGCAGTTTTTCGATCTCATCAATGATCTGGAGTGCAGATTTATATCTTGTATCGATGTCAGGAGCTGTGCAAGTGCGAACAATCGGCCCAATATCCGGGATGTTGTTCTGCAAGGATTGTTTTCCTGTGAAGATGAAAGAAAGAACCGCTCCGATCGCATAAATTTCGTTGGCGATACTGTAGTTTTTGAAGCTTTCCAATTGCGGGTCTATGATGGTTCCCCGAATTTCTGTATCGGTTCGTGTGAATTCTGAGGAGTGTTCTTTCGCTAACCCGAAATCAGAGAGTTTGATAATGACTGAGTCAAGATCAAATACTTTGACCAACACATTCTGGTAACTAATGTCTCTGTGAAGAACATTCTTACGATGAAGATAGTTCATGCCATAAAGGAACTGGAGCGCAATTCGTTTTCTTGTGGAAAGGCTGAGCTCGCTATTCCTTCTATTTATGTAACTAAGTAAGGTTTCATCGCAGTATTCCATCGAATATTCGTTGCGCGAGGTGTCGTAGTTGTAGACCTCAAGAATATAGGGGAAATCCGGACCTTTCATTATTTTGAATTCTTGCTGGAAACGAATCAGGTCACGCTCGGATACCGATTTTTTAGCTCGTTTCACTGCAAACGTCTTCCCATAGTTGGGGTCGATATATCGAAAGACTTGTGCGTAAGATCCTTCGCCAATTATTTGACGCTTCACTGAAAGCTCGCCTTCAGTGAAGTTTTTTAGGGCGCCAACAGCTCCAGAAGCATCTATGATTGCTTCTTCATGTTCCAAGACTTCAATTAGTTCAAAGTCTTCAGGAATCGTACTACCGCCACTCTGCGAGAGCCACGGCTCGCAACGTTCTAGCACCGTCTCATATGCATCGACAAGCTTTAGTGGGGTACCCACACGACGCAGGTTGTGTAGATCTTGTCGCAACTCTTTTATCAAAGCTATTAGATCGCGACTAGGGTCAGCCCAGTAATGACGAGTCGTTTCAGCTCGATCATTTATCGCAAGAAAATGCCTATTGAGTTTTTCATGTAGGACTGAGCGCATATGCCCAAGAGTCATGTCCTGGTAGATTCGTTCGAATTTTGGGGAAACAGGTTCTGGAGCATATTTCTCCTCTAAGTCCCGAAGAACAAGAGAAGCTTTGGGCTTTACCATGATGTTCTTTCTACTAAATACGCCGTCTGCCCCGCATTGTAGCTGTATCTGCGGTCAAATGACTTTCGACCTGCAACGCGGGCGGGGTGATGATCAGCAATAAAGTAGCCTCACTCTTGCCATGATCTGGCTTGTACTAAGATTTCATGCCTTGCGGCGCAACGCGTTATAGATCGTTTGTCTTGAGACCTGAAATTGTCTGGCGATTTCCGTTTTCGGATGCCCTAGTTCTACTAACGCTTTGACTTGTTCTATATCGTCTTCACTAAGTGCCGGCTGCTGGGCGTATTTACCTTTGGCTTTAGCAATGGCGATCCCCTCAGCCTGGCGCTCTCGAATACGTCGTCGTTCAAACTCAGCAAATGCTGCGAGAATCCCCAGCATCAACGAGTCCAACGGAGAAGTACCGTCTTTATCTACGGTGATGTTCTCGCTGATGAATTCCACGGCAGCACCCTTGTCGGTAATTTCCGCGACGATGTTATATAAGTCGCGCGTATCGCGCCCGAGGCGGTCCATCGAGGCAATCCGCACGGTGTCGTCATCACGAATGTACTCCAACAGGTCAGCTAACGCTTTTCGCTTTGCTCTGGACTTCCCGCTGATCTTGTCAGTAAAAATCTTGTGACACTCTCCCAGCACTTCGATTTGGCGCTGGGGGTTTTGATCTGCGGCAC
>CAYZBX010000250.1:0-1962 GCA_964476735.1 uncultured Micrococcaceae bacterium | reverse complement strand
CCTAGCTTTCAGCTCGGCGAGTGTTGAAATCCTTGCCACGGGTTGACTTGCCTCGGTCGGAAGCTCGCCAGTGAGCAACGTCTTTGTCGCTCTTTTCAGAAAGCCTGCGGTGCCATGCTCGGCGATCTCTGCGGACGCCCGCCGCATGAGGTCCTGCGGCTTCTTACGCATGATCTTGTTGAGCGCGGACTTGCCTTGTTTCTTGGCCACAGTCGTGCCGCCTCCGAAAATGAATCTGGTGAAAGTTAACTGAGATATCTACTATTCCTTGCCGCCCTACATTACCAAGCGGTCACCGCAATCTCGCCCTCCGGACGGGTCTGTGACTCTGCCAGATCGCACCTAGGTCTGATGCCGCGGACCCGAGACCGTGGTTACATGGACGTATCATGCAAACTCCCCTCTACGAGCCACGGCAGTCGTTCGGGCGGCGCCACCCGATCCTCGCGGATGGCTTCGCCCTCGTTGCGCTGTTCCTTGTGGCCGTCGTGCTGAACTCGGGGCTGTGGTTTAGCGCCGTGGGTCCCCTGCACGTGCTGATCATGCTGGGCATGCTGCTGCCCTATGCGTTCCGCCGCCGTTGGCCGGTCGCCGCCGCGATCGCGGTCGCGCTCACCGCGGTGGTTCAACTGTTCACCTTGGAGCAGGTGCCACCGGGGGCGCACTTCATCGGCGTGCCGATGGCCGTGTACTGGTTGGCCGTTTACGCCCCGCGATGGGCCTCCCGCGGCGGGATCGCGCTGGCGGTCGTCGGCGCAATCGCGCTGGGCAGCTCGATGCTGCTGTGGACCCGGAACTACAACGAGTTCATGTCCATGCTCGTGGCCGCCACCCTGCTCGCCGGTTTCTGTATCCTGATCTGCGCCGTGGCCTGGTCTCTGGGCGACCTGAAACGGCAACGCCTCAACCACCAGCAGGCGCTCGCGCAGTACACCAGCTATCTGGAGGCGGAGGCACGCAACGCCCGGGCGTTGGCCGCCGCCGACGAGCGGCAGCATATCGCCCGCGAGATGCACGACATCGTGGCCCACTCCCTGTCGGTGATCATCACCCAGGCGGACGGGGCCCGGTATGCGGCAGCGGCCGATCCGCAGGTGGCCATCGACACGCTCGGCACGGTGGCCGAGACCGGTCGTGACGCGTTGGCCGACATGCGCAAGTTGTTGGGGGTGCTGCGCGCACCGGGCGCCGCGGCCGACCGGCCCCAGCCGCAGATGTCGGACATCGTCGAGCTGGTGGAGGCAATGGAGGTCTCCGGCCTGCAGATCAACGCCGAGACCTCCGGCACCGTGCGGGACGTGTTCAATCCGGTTGCCCAGCTGGCGATCTACCGGGTGGTGCAAGAAGGGCTGACGAACGCCCTCAAGCACGGGGACACATCCCAGCCGGTCACGCTCGGTTTTCACTGGCAGCTGCGCGGGCTGCGCATCGACATCGCCAACCACCCGCGCAGCGGTCGTCCGGCCGGTTCGCTGGCCGCCAGCGGCGCCGGTCAGGGCCTGGTCGGCATCGACGAACGCATCCAGATGTTCGGCGGCACCCTCACCTCCGGCCCCCAGCCCGATGGCCGCTTCCTGCTCACCGTGTTCATCCCCTACCCAGAAAAGTAGCAACCATGACCTCCTCCCCCATCAAAGTCGCCGTGGTCGACGACCAAGCACTCGTGCGCTCGGGTTTCGCCATGCTCATCAACTCGCAAGCCGACCTAGAGGTCAGCGCTCAAGTCGAAGATGGCCTCGCTGCCTGCGCCTCGAACGCGGTGCGCAACGCGGACGTGGTGCTCATGGACGTGCGGATGCCCAAGCTGGACGGCATCGCCGCCACCAAGGAGCTGCTCGCCGGGGACGGGCCACACCCCAAGATCATCGTGCTGACCACCTTCGATCTGGACGAATATGTGCTCTCCGCCATCGAATACGGGGCCAGCGGCTTCCTGCTGAAGGACACCCCGCCGGAACAGCT
>CAYZBX010000249.1:0-1969 GCA_964476735.1 uncultured Micrococcaceae bacterium | reverse complement strand
TCAATCTCCACCACGTCCAGCGAGCCTTGGCCTCCGGTGGCCAGATCTACGCAGGACGGGCAGGTGCCGCAGGGCGTGGCGGTAGGGCCTTCGTGGCAGTTCAGGCAGCGGGCCAAGATGCGGGCGGAGGTGGTCTTACCGCAGCCGCGCGGGCCGGAGAAGAGGTAGGCGTGGTTGACCCGGTTCTTCGTGAGTGCGGCCATCAACGGTTCCGTGACATGTTCCTGACCGATCAGGTCAGCAAAATTGTCTGGACGATAACGACGATAAAGAGCGGTACTCACAGTTGTTAACCCTAACTTGTCTCGCGGACAGGGCATAGTAAAGCCCCTCATGCACCTACCAGAGCCCACCTACCCTTGCTACCTTCCGGTCCTGGGGGAGTTCAGCAGGATGGCACCACATGAGGGGCCGTCCAATAGTGTACCAAACATTGCGCCCGGCCTTGTTCGGGGTGAGACAACCTAGACTGGGAACCGAGACGTTGGAGCGCCAAGACCGAGGACAACACCATGAGCCAGCCACCATTCAGCCCCGAGGGCAACTACCCGGGAGCGCAGCAGCCTGGCTGGAACCACCATCCGGGTGCGCAGGGCCCCCAGATGTATCCGGTGCCGAGTTCGCCGTTCGAGCCGTGGGTCGGAAAGGTGCAGCTGTGCTTCTGGCTGAGCCTGTTCTTCAACTTCCTGGTTCCGCTCATCTTTTATTTGGTCGCGGACCCGCGAGAGCCGCGGCACGTCCGGCAATCGTACGCCAACGCGCTCAATTTCCAATTGATGTACCTGATCGCGGTAATCGGACTCTTCTGGTTCGTGCCGTTCAACATCGTCCTGTACCTCGTGCTCATCGTTTTCATGATCATCGGAGCCGCGACTAGCGGCGACCGGGTCCGCGCCGGCGTGCCCGCCGATTACGTATTCAATTTGCCGATGGTTACCGCTAGGTAAAACAGGATTCTGGTGACTTTTAGGTGATTTATGGTCAAAAACGTCGTTATCCAATAGAGAGTTGCTGCGAATCGCGTAATACTGTTTATAGAAGAATTCGCACCAAGATTGAGGAACAAAACCATGACTGACCAGCCACAGCGCCCAGAGGGCGAACCGGTGGATCCGAACGCGCCAGAGGGACAGCAGCTGCCAGAGCAGCCTGCTGGCGCAACCCCGCAAGGTGAGACGGCTGCGCCGTACTTTGCCGGACCAGCGGCACAGAATCCGGAACAGCCTCAAGGCTATGGCGCACCCCAAGGCCAGCAGGGCTACGAGCAGCAGGGGTACTCCCAGCAGGGTTACCCGCAGCAGGGGTACTCCCAGCAGGGCTACTCGCAGCAGCAGCCCGGCTACGGCCAACAGCAGGGCTATCAGCAGCAGGCGCCGGGGTACCAGCAGGACTACCGGGCCGGCGGCTACCCGCAGCAGGGCCAGCCGCACTACGCCGGGGCGAACCAGCCGCAGGACCAGTACCGCAGCCAGATCCTATTGAACTACTGGCTGTCGGTCTTCTTTAGCGTCATCCCGGCGTTGATCTTCTACTTCATGCACAAGGACAACGTGCCCGAGGTAGTGCGCAAGTCACACGCCAATAACCTGAACTTCCAGATCATTCGTACCGGCGGCATCATCCTGCTCGCCATCTTGATGATGGTCTCCCTCAGCACCGTGACCTTTGACTCCATGGGTTACCCGAACCTTGGCTTCTACGGACTGGTCAACGTGATCTACATGATCTGGGCCATCGGTACCTTTGTCATCAGCTTGATCGGCGCCATCATGGCTCCGGGCAAGTACGACCGCGGCGAACCAGCCAACTACGTGTTCAACATCAACATGGTGAAGTAAGGGTCTACACCCGCTCGCCGAACGCCGAAGGCCCGAACCCCTGGAGGGGTTCGGGCCTTCGGTTCTTTAACCTGTTAATCTTAGATGTCGTTGGCAGCTATTAGGCGCGCAGCGCTTCGGCGAGCTTGAGT
>CAYZBX010000248.1:0-1988 GCA_964476735.1 uncultured Micrococcaceae bacterium | reverse complement strand
GCCAGACGAACGGGGCGGCATCGTCGAGCGGACGCGGGGTTGCGGTGAACTGGTGCAACGGGGTGCGGAACTTGCCCTGCCAGTCCACGTCCTCTTCACGCCACAGCTTGTGCAGCAGTGCGTAGTTCTCGATCGCCAACGGAATGCCCTGACGGATGTCCTTGCCGAACCACGGGTCGACCGGACCGGTATTGCCCCGCCCCATGGTCAAGTCCACTCGGCCGTCGGCAAGATGCTGCAGGTACGCGTAGTCCTCGGCAATGCGCACCGGATCGGTGGTGGTGATCAACGTGGTCGCGGTGGATAGGATGATCTTCTCGGTCTGCGCGGCGATATTGGCCAGCAGCACCGGCGGGTTGGCGGGCGCCACAAACGGCGGGTTGTGGTGCTGACCCGTGGCGAAGACGTCAAGACCAACCTCTTCGGCCTTCTTCGCGATGGCAACCGTGGCCTTGATGCGTTCGTTTTCGCTCGGCGCCTTGCCGGTGGTCGGGTCGACGGTCACGTCGCCGATGGTGAAGATACCGAACTGCATCTGCTGGTCGATGTTGGTGGCCTGATCGTTCATCTAAAACTCCTTGGTCGCTATCCCGCACTGAGATATTTCAAATTTGAACTATCTACATAACGAGGATACCAGATGAGTTATTCCCGAGGTGTGCAGTAGAGGGCCGTCAGCCCAGCAGCGAGCCGATGAACAGGCCTCCGGCGGCGCTGATGAGCCCACTGAACAGGTGGAGCCGGACGGTGCGGATGAGCGCGCCCCAGCGCCGCTGTCGGGCCTGCAGGACCCACTGGAGTGCGACGGTGGAAAACGTGGTGAGCCCGCCACAAAAACCGGTGGCGATGGCAAGGCCTAGGCCGGAGTCCAACGGCAGCGCCGACCACGTGGCCAACATGCCAAGCAGGAAGGATCCGGCCATGTTGACGAACACTAAGCCGTGCGGGACGGTTTGGTCCACGGCGTAACGGATGGCGGCGCCAAGGCCGCCCAGCAAGAAGATCGCCAACAGGACGTTCAACGGGTTCTGGTACAGCTCAGCCATGACGGCCACCGGTGATTCGGTAACCGGCCCAGGCAGCAAGGAACCCGCAGCCAAGGGTCAGCAGGAAATACCCCACGGAGCCGGACACATCCCCCGCGCGAGCGGTCACGATGGGGGAGACCATCAGCGCCGAGTACGTGGTGAAACCGCCCAGCAGCCCGGGGCCGAAGAAGCCGGCCACCGCCGGTCGGGCGCGTTTGAGCGCGGGTTGCATGGCGCCGAGCAGGAGCGCCCCGGCGACGTTGGCGACGAACGTGGCCATGTCGAACCCGCCGGCCGGCGCGCCGAACAGCAACTGCAGCCCGTAGCGGGCGCTGGCACCCAAACCGCCGCCCAGGA
The DNA here is from genome assembly GCA_964476735.1 of uncultured Micrococcaceae bacterium. Classification (GTDB taxonomy): domain Bacteria; phylum Actinomycetota; class Actinomycetes; order Actinomycetales; family Micrococcaceae; genus Micrococcoides. Next base: position 603 of record CAYZBX010000248.1, on the reverse strand, counting down.
ACACCGCAAACAGCGGCAGCGGTCTCATCTGCACCGCGGTTGGGCGACCTACTGCGCGGGCCGTTGGCCGACGACTTCCGGATTGAGCCGTTCCAGCACCTCTTGGTGCAGCAGCCCGTTGGTGGCCAAAGCTTTACCGCCCCAGGGGCCGGCCTCGCCTTCCAAGGAGGTGAAGGTGCCGCCGGCCTCGGTGACGATGGGCACCAGCGCGGCCATGTCGTACAGCTCCAGCTCCGGTTCGCAGGCGATGTCGACGGCGCCTTCGGCTACCAAGCAGTAGGACCAGAAGTCGCCGTAGGCGCGGATCCGCCACAGGTCGGTGGTCAGTTCGAGGAACTCACGGATGTTGCCGCGCTCCCGCCAACCCTCCAGCGAGGAGAAGGACATGGAGGCGTCGGCGATCTCGGAGACCTGGGAGACCTGAATCCGGTTGGCCTTGGCCAGCGACTTGCCGGTGTACGCGCCGGACCCCTTGGCCGCCCACCAGCGGCGCTGCAAGGCGGGCGCGGAGACGAGCCCGACGACGGGTTCACCGTCGTCGACGAGCGCGATGAGGGTGGCCCAGACGGGCACGCCGCGCACGAAGTTCTTGGTCCCGTCGAT
>CAYZBX010000247.1:0-1993 GCA_964476735.1 uncultured Micrococcaceae bacterium | reverse complement strand
CATGGCACCGAACACCTCTTCGACCATTGTCTCCAAGTCGGTGGCCCGTAATGGCGGACGCTCCGCCTACCGCGGTCTGGTGCAGATCCACGCCGGGGCCAAGAACTCGAAGAACAACGTGGAATGTGACGCCTTGCTGGTGGATACCATTTCCCGCTCCGACACCTACCCATACATCGACATTCGTGAAGATGACGTGGTGCTCGGTCACGAGGCGACCGTTTCCAAGGTCTCCGAGGATCAGCTGTTCTACTTGATGAGCCGCGGTCTGGAAGAAGACGAGGCCATGGCGATGATCGTGCGCGGCTTCGTGGAACCAATCTCCCGCGAACTGCCAATGGAATACGCACTCGAACTCAACCGCCTCATCGAATTGCAGATGGAAGGATCAGTGGGCTAAACGTGTCCAAACTGGAAGATCTGAAAGAAGCCGGCGTGCGCGCCGCAGAAAAACTCAAAGACGCCACCACCGACCTGGTGGATCGCGTCACCAATGGCAGCGGACCCAAGCTGGCCATCCCGGGTTTCACCGAGGAAGGCGAGCAGCTGGTGCCACTGACCGCACCGAGCAAGGCCAAGGGCGGGTCCACGCAGTCTCGTGCCGACCGTCCGACCAGCTTCGAAGTGGCCGATTTTGATCTGCCTGGCGGCCGCGAGGAAGAGTGGCGCTTTACTCCGTTGAAGCGCATCAAATCCCTGCTGACCGATGAGGCCGGGGACAACTCGGCCCTCGATTTCAGCACCACCGCACCGGAGAGCTGGGTCAAGGCCCCGCTGGCGATCGGCGCCGCGCCACGCGGTACCGCCATCCTGCCGGCCGATCGTGCCGCCGTGGTCGCCTACGCCAACAGCCCGGCAGCCAACTACCTGTCCGTGCCGGCCGGTGAACGCGTCACCGAACCGGTCCACGTCAACTTCAAGGGTCTGAGCGCCGGCACCCGGGTCAACGGGCACACCGTGATCGAGGCCGGGGAGAACTCCTCCGCGACCGTGATCTTGGAGCACACCGGTGCCGCCGACTACAACGGCAACGTCGAGTACATCGTCCGCGAGAACGCCTCGCTGACCGTCATCAGCCTGCAGCTGTGGGACGACGAAGCCAAGCACGCCGCCCAGCACGACGCGCTGGTCTACGGCGGTGGCTCGCTGCGCCACATCGTTATCACCCTCGGCGGTGACGTGGTGCGCATCAACGCCAACGTCCGCTACGCAGGGGAGGGCGGCGACGCACGTCTGCTCGGCCTGTACTACGCCGACGCCGGTCAGCACCTCGAGCACCGCTCCTTTGTGAACCACAACGAGCCACGCAACTCCTCCAACGTGCTCTACAAGGGTGCGCTGCAGGGCGAGGGCGCACGGACCGTGTGGGTTGGCGACGTCATGATCGCCAAGAAGGCAGCCGGAACCGACAGCTACGAGAAGAACCAGAACCTGATTCTGACCGACGGCTGCCGCGCCGACTCCATCCCGAACTTGGAAATCGAAACCGGTCTGATCGAGGGTGCAGGTCACGCCTCCACCACGGCCCGCTTCGACGAAACCCAGCTGTTCTACCTGATGAGCCGCGGTATGGACGAAACCACGGCCCGCCGCCTCGTGGTGCGTGGCTTCCTGAACGAGATCGTTCAGCAGATCCGCATCCCAGAGCTCGAAGAGCGCATCCAAGAGCTGCTCGAGCGCGAACTCGCCATCAGCGGCAACTAACTCAACGCTTTCCTACAGGAGAAAAAGAAAACCCATGCCAACGCTAGAAATTCGTGACCTGCACGTCTCCATCCGCATCGATGACGAGACCACCAAGGAAATCCTCAAGGGTGTGAACCTGACCATCAACTCCGGTGAAATCCATGCCGTGATGGGTCCGAACGGTTCCGGCAAGTCCACCTTGGCTGCAACCATCGCTGGCCACCCACGCTACGAGGTCACCTCCGGCACCATCACCCTCGACGGTGAAGACGTGCTGGAGATGGAGGTCGACGAGCGCGCCCGTGCC
>CAYZBX010000246.1:0-2000 GCA_964476735.1 uncultured Micrococcaceae bacterium | reverse complement strand
CAAGGACCTGGAGCCGGGCAAGTGGGTCAAGGCCGAGGGCTGGGCGGACCGCGCCGAGGCCGAGGCAGAGCTGACCCGCTCCATCGAGCGCTTCAAGAACCAAGCCTAAGTCCAAGGGCACTTGAGCCAGTGTTCGTCCTGACCATCAACCAGCGGGACACCGCTGAGGCCACCGACCGCGTTGACGAACTGATCGCCGCGACGGCGCACCTGCCTGCGCTGCGCGGCTTTCAGCGGTCGTGGGCCGACGAGGCGATCGGGGTGTTCGAGGACGCCCCCACCGCGATCGACGCCGCGCTGATCGCCGTCCGGCAGCGCCGCTGGTCCATCGGGATCGGCTGCGGGCCGGTGCACCGGCCGTTCCCGGAGGACATCCGCGAGGCCGAGGGCTACGGGCTGATCTACGCCCGGGAGGCGGTCGAGCGCGCGCAGGCGTCCCAAGAGAAGGTGCCGCTGTCCGTCATCGGGCTCAACGAGGAGCTGGCCGCCGAGGCGCAGGCCGTGCTGCGGCTGCTGGGCCAGCTGGTGTACACCCGCACCGACGCCGAGTGGCGGGTGCTGGACCTGCTCACCCCGGGGGTGCGCGGGCAGTACAAGGCGGTGGCCGCCGCGTTGGGCGTCACGGTGCAGGCGGTGTCCCAGGCCGTCCGCCGCTCCTTTTGGGTGCAGGAGTGGCAGACCCGGCCGGCGGCCGCCAGATTACTGGGTTGGGCGGGTTCCGGCGAGCACTCGTTCCAGTACTAGCGCCGCCCCGTGTTCGTCCACGTGCGCGGTGACCTCATCGGCCGCCCGCTTCACCTCCGGAGGGGCCTGGCCCATGGCGACGCCGTGGCCCACCCACTCCAGCATTTCGATGTCGTTGCGGCCGTCGCCGATGGCGATGGTGCGCTCCAGCGGGACGCCGATCCGCTGCCGCAGCGCCTCGCAGCCGGAGGCCTTGGAGATGCCGGCGGCGGCGATATCCAGCCAGGCGGTCCAGCCCACCGAGTAAGTGACGCCGGAGAGCCCGAGCTTTTCCACGGTCTGCGCGAACTCGTCGGCGGTTGAGTCGGTGGAGAACACCACCAGGCGCACCGCCTCCACGTCCAGCATGTCCTCGAAGCGCACGCCGATGGCGCGCACCCCGAAGGACGGGTCCTGGAAACGCTCGGTGGAGTAGAAGTTCCCGTCGGAGCCCTCCACCGCGTACTTGGCGGTGGGCAGTTCCTCGCGCAGCTTCAGCAGCGCGTCCCGCGGGTCAAAGGTCCGCTTGTCGATGACCTCGTAGCCGTCGGCCAGCGTCGGGTCGAGGCGAATGGTCACGGCGCCGTTGCAGACCACCGAGTAGCCCTCGGTGAGACCGATCTGTTGGATGATCGGCAGCGTCGCGTGCAGCGAGCGCCCGGTCGCGATCTGCACGTGGTGGCCCTGAGCCACCAGCGCGCGGCAGACCTGGCGGACCCGGTCGTGCATCTGCCCATAGTGGTCCACGAGGGTGCCGTCGACGTCCAAACAGATCTGTTGTTTCTGCTCCTCGGCCAGCTGGGCCGGGGCGTCGGGGAAGCTAATTTTTTCTGTCATTTGCTGATCTTCGATGTCAGCGCTGAGATATGTTGTCATGTCCCCCACTGTGGCAGCGTCAGGCGAAAAAAGCTAGACCTGTACGCTGCCAGCAGGTGGCGGGGACGTGAATTCCGAGCGCTTTCAGGGGCGCAAACCTACTTGCGCTTGTTGATGACCGGTAGCACCGTCATCCCGTTCATGTACGGCTGCATGGCTTCCGGCACGTTGACCGAGCCGTCCGGGTTCTGGTGGTGCTCGAGGAACGCGACCATCCAGCGGGTGGTAGTCAGGGTTCCGTTCAGCGTCGCCGCGATCTGCGTGCCCTTGCCGTCGGCCTTGCGTTCGCGCACGTTCAACCGGCGGGCCTGGAAGGTGGTGCAGTTGGAGGTGGAGGTCAGCTCGCGGTACGCGTTCTGGGTCGGCACCCACGCCTCGCAGTCAAACTTGCGGGCCGCGGA
>CAYZBX010000245.1:0-2006 GCA_964476735.1 uncultured Micrococcaceae bacterium | reverse complement strand
AGGCCATGAAGAAGGTCTCCGGTACCTTGAAGCTGGAACTGGCTCAGTACCAGGACATGCAGGCGTTCGCGATGTTCGCCTCCGACTTGGATGCGGCCACCCGCCAGCAGCTCACCCGCGGTGCGCGCCTGATGGAGCTGCTGAAGCAGCCACAGTACACCCCGTTCCCGACCGAGGATCAGGTTGTCTCCATCTGGGCCGGTACCAACGGCCACCTCGATGATGTTCCTGTCGAGGACGTTGGACGCTTCGAACGCGAGCTGCTCGAGCACCTGCGCCACACCACCCCGATCCTGACCACCATCGGTGAAACCGGGCAGCTGTCCGACGACACCGTGGCCGCCCTAGAAGAAGCCGTCAACGACTTCAAGAAGGGTTTCTTTGGGGAAGGCGATAACCGCTTCGTGGCCGTCGGCCATGAGGAGCACGATGCGCTGGAAGAAGAGCGCGTCGAACAAGAAAAGATCGTCAAGCAGAAACGCTAACCCGTTGACCGCTCCGTGTGCGGTGTAGCCGGTCCGTCCGGTCGCACCGCTCACGGAACACAACGGCTAAGAAAGGAAAAGTATGGGAGCCCAGATTCGGGTCTACCGCCAGAAGATCGCCTCGACCACGTCGATGCGCAAGATCTTCAAGGCGATGGAACTGATCGCTACGTCCCGTATCGGTAAGGCGCGTGCCCGTGTGCAGGCAGCTTTGCCGTACTCCAATGCGATTACCCGTGCGGTTTCTGCTGTTGCCACCCAGTCTGCCGACGTCGAACACCCGCTGCTTGAAGAAGCAGAAACGCCACAGCGCGCCGCTGTTGTCATCATGGCAGCAGACCGCGGTATGGCCGGGGCGTACTCGACCTCTGTACTCAAGCGGGCGGAAGAACTCATCGAGCTGTTGCATAGCCAAGGCAAGGAAGTAGACCTTTTCGTCTACGGCCGCAAAGCTGTTGCCTACCTCGACTTCCGTGACCGTCCGTACGTGAAGGCGTGGACCGGTAACACCGACAATCCGAAGTTCGAAACTGCCCGCGAAATCGCAGCCGAGGTTGTAGCTGCCTTCCTGAAGGATCAGGAAGAGGCCGGCAGCGTGGACGAAATCCACTTGGTGTACACCCAATTCAACTCTATGGTTTCCCAGGAGCCGACCGTTGTCCGGTTGCTGCCACTGGAAGTCGTCGAGGAAGAGGTCACCGCGGAGGAAGACCTGCTGCCGCTGTACGAGTTCGAACCAACTCCGGAAGAAGTGCTCGATACGCTGCTTCCGAAGTACATTGAATCCCGCATCTTCGCCGCCGAACTGCAGGCCGCAGCCTCCGAGCTTGCCGCTCGCCAGCGCGCGATGAAGTCCGCAGGTGACAATGCGTCCGATCTCATCAAGAAATACACTCTGCTGCGCAACAACGCACGCCAGGCCGAGATCACTCAGGAACTGACTGAGCTCATCGCCGGCGCCGACGCGCTCAACGCATCCTAACGCTACTTAAGAAGTGAGAAATTAGATGACTGCCACCATCAATGAACAAGGCACCGCTCCGGTCGCCGGCGGCGCGGTTGGTCGCATCGCCCGGGTGATCGGTCCGGTTGTCGACGTCGAGTTCCCAGCCGACGCCATCCCAGAGATCTACAACGCGCTGACCTGCCAGACCACTCTGGAAGGGCAGACCCGCAACCTGACCTTTGAGGTTGCCCAGCACTTGGGTGACAACCTGGTCCGCGCGATCGCTATGGAGTCCACCGACGGTCTGGTCCGCGGCACCGAGGTCAAGGACTCCGGTTCCCCGATCACCGTTCCGGTCGGCGACGGCGTGAAGGGCCACCTGTTCAACGTCTTGGGTAAGCCACTGGACGTTGAAGAGAGCGAACTGGAAGTAACCGAGCGCTGGCCGATCCACCGCCAGCCACCACACTTCGCCGACCTCGAAGGCTCCACCGAGATGCTGGAGACCGGCATCAAGGTGATCGACCTGCTGACCCCGTACGTCAAGGGCGGCAAGATCGGTCTGTTCGGTGGTG
>CAYZBX010000244.1:1378-2013 GCA_964476735.1 uncultured Micrococcaceae bacterium | reverse complement strand
GGACGGCAGCACGTTCTGCACCTTGCCGAGGTAGACGTTGCCGATCAGCGAGTCTTGGGTGGTGTGGGAGACGAAGTGTTCAGCCAGCACGCCGTCCTCGAGGACGGCGATCTGGATGCGGCCCTCGCGCTGCCGGACCATCATCTGCCGGTCCACGGATTCGCGTCGGGCCAGGAACTCGGCCTCGGAGATGCCGCGGTTGCGGCGGGAGGATTCGCGGGTCTCGCGGCGACGCTGGCGCTTGGCCTCGAGCCGGGTGGAGCCCTTCAGGCTGGTGACCTTGTCCGGGCCGGTGGATTCGGCCACCGGGCGTGGCGCCCGAACCCGGGTGATGGTGTTCGGCGGATCGGTCTCCGCGCCACCATCGAGTTCGATGTCCATGTCACCGCGGCGGCGGCGACGGCGGCGCCGGGAGACGACCTCCTCCTCGGGTACCTCTACCTCCGGGGCGTCTTCCTCGTCGCGGCGGCGTCGGCGCAGCGGCCGGTCCACCTGGTCCTCGGCGCCCTCGTCCGAGTCGGCCGCGCTGTCGGCGCGGTCCTCGTCCTTGGCGCGGGATTCCTGGTTGCTGCGGCGCTTGCGGCGGCGCGAGGAGGCGGAGGCGGTGCCGCCGCTGTCGGCGTTGTCCGTTGCGT
>CAYZBX010000244.1:0-1368 GCA_964476735.1 uncultured Micrococcaceae bacterium | reverse complement strand
TCCGGCTGTAGCCCGTCGTGGTCAGCTCGTCGATCGAGCTATTGTCCGGCTGCTGTTCTTGATCCATGTGTGGTTATTTATCTCCTGTTGCCTGCCATGCCACACCCGCATGGACGTTAAAGGCAACGCCCGGTCCCATCCGTCATCGGCAGCGTTACCCCGCAACGGTTGCGGGTGCCAGCCGAGAAAGCTGGGAGTTGAAAAAACTCTTCTCGTGCGTGTCTTTCAGCTGGGGCCTGTGCAGATGCAGGAAGAAAAGGTAGTCAAAAATTATCTGCTCCGGGCCGCCGACAACACTGTGACGCGCTCAGTTTGGTGGCTTTGGTACGAGGGTGGTCGTCCGCCGCCACACCCCATTCTCTCACACACCCGGCCGATTCACGGTATCCGGTGTCGGGGAAGGGTCCCGCGGTGCCACTATGATGACAAGTGTTCCCCGATAATCCACCAGCGAAGGTCCACCATGGCACACGAGGTCGCATCCGCTCCCGATCGAACCCAGTCACCGCGCCCGGATACCGCGGCGCCTTGGTTTACCCGCGACCGGGTCTTCGGCTGGTTCTGGGCCGTGACCTCGCTGATCGCGCTGATCGCCTCGGTCACCCTGATGGCGGAGAAGATGGCGGTGCTGGCGGACCCGAACCACATCACCAGCTGCGACGTGAACCCGTGGGTGTCCTGCGGCACCGTCATGAAGTCCTGGCAGGCCAGCCTGTTCGGCTTCCCGAACCAGTACATCGGGGTGATCGGCTACGCCATGATGACGGCGATCGGCATGGCAATGGCCGCCGGCGCCAAGTTCGCCCCGTGGTTCCGGGCCGGACTCTGGTTGGGCGCCACCTTCGCGCTGGGTTTCTGCCTCTGGTTGTTCACCCAGGCGGTGTGGGAGATCGGCGCGCTGTGCATCTACTGCATGGTGGTCTGGGCGATGGCGATCCCGATGTGGGTGTACCTCAGCGCGAAACTGCTGGTGGAAAGAAGAACGACCAGCCCCCAGACCGCCCGGTATGTCACCGAGTGGTCGTGGGTGCTGGTCGTGCTGCTGTACGTGTTGATCGCGGCCGCAATCCTGTTGCAGTTCCGCAACCTGTTTTTCGGCTAGCCGGCGGTTAGAACCAGATCTTCAGCTCGCGTTCGGCCGAGAGCGTCGAGTCCGAGCCGTGCACGAGGTTCTCCACCACGGCCTTGCCCCAGTCCCGGCCCAGGTCCCCGCGGATGGTGCCCGGGGCCGCGGTGGTCGGATCGGTGGTGCCGGCCAACGAGCGGAAGCCCTCGATGACCCGTTCGCCCTCGACCTGCAGCGCGACCAGCGGCCCGGAGGACATGAACTCCAGCAGCGGCTCGTAGAAGGGCTTGCCCTCGTGCTCG
>CAYZBX010000243.1:0-2033 GCA_964476735.1 uncultured Micrococcaceae bacterium | reverse complement strand
GGTCTCGATCGAGTACGCCCTGATCAAGAACATGAACGACCACCCGTGGCGCGCAGAGCTGCTGGCCAAGAAGCTCAACGGCCGCGGCCGCGGTTGGGTGCACGTGAACCCAATCCCGCTGAACCCGACCCCGGGCTCGGTGTGGGACTCCTCCGAACCGGCCGTCATGCAGGAGTTCGTGGACCGGATCGAGGCCGCCGGCATCCCGACCACGCTGCGAGACACCCGCGGCAAGGACATCGACGGGGCCTGCGGTCAGCTGGCGGCCGCCGACGATGACTAGCCAGCGGATCAAGTAATCCCCTTCGAGGGGTAGGCAGCGCCGAATCCGCTCCCTAGGCTGGAGCCATGGAACAAAAAGTTGCCCGGGCCCTTGAAGCCTGTAAGAAATGTGTTGAAGCATGTCTGGCCTGCGCCGACGCCTGCGGTGCCGAAGACGGCATGGAGGCATGTGCCAGGACTGATCGAGACTGCGCCGACGTCTGCGCCACCACCGCGACCCTGCTCGAGCGATTCTCCGAGGTCAACCCCGATGAGATGAAAGCCCAGCTGCAGGACTGCGTAGCCTCCTGCCGAGACTGCGCCGAAGAGTGCGAGCAGCACGCCGACGAGAACGAGCACTGCCGCGTCTGCGCGGAAGCGTGCCGGCGCTGCGAGGCGGCCTGCAGCGAGCTGCTGGCATCGATGGACTGAGTCGGACGGCTCAGGAGTCGAACGGCGTTATTGGCGCAAATCTGCGATGAGGGCTTCGACCTTGCCGCGGATCTGGTCCCGGATGAGCCGGACCGCCTCGACGTCTTGACCCGCCGGGTCAGCCAGCTGCCAGTCTTCGTAGCGTTTACCGGGAAAGATGGGGCAGCTGTCCCCGCAGCCCATGGTGATCACCACGTCGGAGGCGTGGACCGCTTCGGTCGTCAAGATCGTCGGTGTTGCCGCGGTGATGTCGATGCCCAGTTCGGCCATGACCTGCACCGCGGCCGGATTCAGTTGCTCCGCCGGGACCGAACCGGCCGAGCGAACCTCAACCCGATCGCCGCCGAGATGGCGCAGGAAGCCGGCGGCCATCTGGGAGCGCCCTGCGTTGTGCACGCAAACAAAAAGTACGGACGGCTTCTTCGATGTCACGGTGTTTCCTTTCCAGGAACGGTGGGATCGTGCGGGAAGTAGCGTCGGCCGAGCCAGAGCGCCACATAGACGAGGCCGACCAAGATCGGTACCTCGATGAGCGGGCCGACAACTCCGGCTAGGGCCTGCCCGGATGCGATGCCGAAGGTGCCGATCGCTACCGCGATGGCCAGCTCGAAGTTGTTCCCGGAGGCGGTGAACGCGACCGAGGTGGACTTGGCGTAGTTGAGTCCCAAGCCCTTGGCCGCGAAGAAGCTGACCAAGAACATCAGCACGAAGTAGCACAGCAGCGGCAACGCCATGCGCAGCACATCCCACGGCCGAGACGTGATGGCCTCGCCATGAAAGGCGAACAGCAGCACGATGGTAAAGAGCAGGCCGTACAGCGCAAACGGGCCGATTTTTGGCAGGAAGGACTCCTCGTACCAGCGACGCCCCTTGGCCCGCTCGCCGAGGGTCCGGGTCAGGAACCCGGCCAGCAGCGGGATCCCGAGAAAGACCAGCACGGACAGCACGATCGCCCACACGGAAAACTCGGCGCTGGTTGTCTCCAGCCCCAGCCAACCCGGCAGCACTTGCAGGTAGAACCACCCCAGCAGGCCATAGGCCAAGACCTGGAACACCGAGTTGATGGCCACGAGCACCGCTGCGGCCTCCCGGTCCCCACAGGCCATGTCGTTCCAGATGAACACCATCGCGATGCAGCGAGCCAGCCCAACGATGATCAGCCCGGTGCGGTACTCCGGCAGATCCGGCAGGAAGAGCCACGCCAGCGCAAACATGAAGGCCGGGCCCAGAATCCAGTTCAGCGCCAAGGACAGCAGCAACAGCTTTCGGTCGCCGGTGACCCGGTGCGTCTCGTCGAAACGCACCTTCGCCAACACCGGGTACATCATCACTAGCAGGCC
>CAYZBX010000242.1:0-2075 GCA_964476735.1 uncultured Micrococcaceae bacterium | reverse complement strand
TCGAAGTCGATCTCGTTGCCGTCGAGGTCAAAGCCCTGCACCCGCACGTGATCGGAGCGCTTCAGTGGGTAGGTCAGCCCCGGCGCGGACAGGCAACCCTCCGACTCTTCGGCGCGGGAGGGCGCAGCCTGGGAGACCTTGCCGAGGAGTGTCAGCACCGGGTTGATGATCACGCCGCGGGAAGGCACCGAGCCCGAATCGGGGTAGTCGTAGGTGAAGATCCGAAGGCCGACCCCAACCTGCGGCGCGGCCAAGCCGACCCCGTGGGCCTCGTCCATGGTGACGTACATATTCGCCACCAGATCGCGGATCTCCTGGGTGATTTCAGCGACCTCTTGGGCGCGCTGATGCAGGACGGGTTCACCGTAGATGGTGATCGGCATGACGGTCACGGTCACAACCTCTTCGTTCGATAATGCGGATCGGTGGCTTGTTCGATTTTACGCGTCGCCGGCCTTGGCCGCGGCCACGAACGCGCGGATGAGCTCAGGGTCTTTCACGCCGCGGGAGGATTCAACGCCGGAGGAGACATCCACCCCGGCGGGCCGCAGCAAGCTCGCCAGCTCCCGTACATTGTCCGGGCGCAGACCGCCGGCCAGCAGCCAGCTGTCGGTGGGGAAGTGGCCGGCTAGCACGTCCGGGTCAAAGGTGACCCCGGCGCCGGGCTCGACGGCATCGAGCAGGACACGCTCTTGTCCCCACGCCTGCCGGGCGGCTTCGTCAAGCCGACTGTAGGCCTCCGCGGAAAAGGCGCGCAGCACGCCGAAACCAGCGGCCTTAGCGGCGGCGAGGTCATCCAGCGTCTCGTCGCCGTGCAACTGGATGGTCTTCACCCCTGCGGCTCGGGCGATCCGGAGCACCTCGTCGATGTCCTGGTTGCGGAAGACCCCGACGGTCTCGATGCCCTCCGGCACCCGAGTGACCAGCTCGGCAACGCTTTCGGGATCGATGGTGCGGGGGCCGCCCGGGGCGAAGACGAAGCCGATCGCGTCGGCGCCGGCATCGACTGCGGCGTCCACATCAACGGGGGTTTTCAGCCCACAAATCTTGACGAACACGCACACCTGCCTTCCCATGTTTTTTGCTGCTTGGCTCTGCCCCCACTTTACCGCTGCCCGCACCGGCCGGGCTAAACGGCGCCGCAGCTGCGGACAGCTGCGTGAGTTAAACGCGGACGGCGCCGCCGCTGGCGCGAAACTGGGTGTTCCTGCACCGGCGGCGGCGCCGAGGCGTTTGCCTGTTGGCTCGAGCTTCTAGCCGTCGAGTTTAGACGGTGAAGATCGGCTTGAAGAAGGCGGCCAACTCATCGGTAGCGTCCAACGGCAGCACGTGCGCGACGTACTGGTCCGGGCGGACCACGATGACCACGCCGTCCTTGGACAGCTCGCGGATGTCGAAGATGGATTCTTCCACGTCAGCGGCGAACACGTTCTCCAAGTTGCGCAGCCCGAACGGACCGTTCTCCGGCTTGAAGAGGGCCGGGGCCTTGGTGATGTCCACCTCGTCGTATGGGGTCTGGTAGATGACCTTGGCGTCGAACAGCGCGTTGATGTCCTCGCCGTCCTTGCGGTAGGCCAGCACCGGTGAGTCCGGGCTGGTGCCCAGCCACTCGCCGAACTCGTGCAGCTTGCTGGAGTCCTTGTCGCCGAAGGCGTAGATGCGCCAGCGGCCGTCGGCCTCGTGCAGGTGTCCTAGGTGCTTCGGGTTGCCGTCGCAGACCCGGTTCACGGTCACGGACTTGAAGCGCTTGCCGATGGGGAAGCCCTTGGCCAGGTCCTGGTGGTCGTGTTCGCCGACGATCATCGACGGTGGGTACTGGGTCATGAAGCCGGCCGGGAACTCGATGGTCTTGACGTAGAACTCCTCCAGCGCGGTCGGGGACTCGAGCTCTTCGGTCTTGGCGGCCATCATGGAGGACCATTCGCGGTCGAAGTCGATCAGGTTCTGCGCGATGACCTGACGTTCCTCGGTGTAGGTGGTCAGCAGGGACTCGGGGGAGCGTCCCTCCAGCACGTGGGCGAGCTTCCAGCCCAGGTTGAAGCCGTCCTGCATGGACACGTTCATGCCCTGACCGG
>CAYZBX010000241.1:0-2137 GCA_964476735.1 uncultured Micrococcaceae bacterium | reverse complement strand
GCCATCGTCACCCTCGTCACCGGCGTCGAATACGTCGTCCAAGCCATCCGGTTGCGTAACGCCGCCAAGAGCGGCCAGACCACGGAGCGTCCAGTATGAGTGACGTCGAACAATCGGTGGTCGGGGCCCTGCTGGCCGCCGGCAAGACGGTTGCCACCGCCGAATCCCTGACCGCCGGCATGGTGGCCGCAGCCATCGCCACCGTGCCGGGAGCATCCGGAACGCTGGCCGGGGGAGTCATCTCCTACAACAACGAGGTCAAGACCGCGTTGTTGGGCGTCGATGACGCCGTGTTACGGCGCGAGGGCGCGGTGTGCGCCACGGTCGCCGAACAGATGGCCGCCGGCGCGGCCGCGCGACTGCATACCGATTACGCGCTGTCCACCACCGGGGTCGCCGGTCCGGAACCGCATCAAGGCAAGGCCGTCGGCACCGTGTTCATCGGCGTGCACACCCCGCAAGGCACGTGGGCGGAGGAATTCAGCTTGAGCGGCAACCGGGAGCAAATCCGTCAAGCGACCGTCGCCGCGGCACTGACCATGCTCGCCAGAGCGTTGAAGGAAACCGCACGGTAACTGAGGAAACGATGTGAATAGCTGGGAATCCGGGACTTCCTTGCCGGAAACGTCCCCACATCCGCATAGACTAGCGTTACGTGTTTTGTAGAAATGGAATAAAACAGGCCACCTCGGCGCTGTAACAAGTAGTTTCATTTCCAGCCACACCATTCAGGAGTAGATTATCCACATGGTAAGACAACCGGTTTCCATCAATGGCGTTGTACATTGGAAGAAACTGGAAGCTGAAAACACCGTCAGCGACAAGGCCAAGGAGCCCACAATGGTGATTCTTCGACAAGAAATCGGTGATGTCCTGCGTGACATCCGTCAGCGTCAAGGCCGGACACTTCGTGAAGTATCGCATAGTGCCCGGGTATCACTGGGATATCTTTCCGAGGTTGAACGCGGCCAGAAGGAAGCATCCTCGGAGCTGCTGTCCGCCATTTGTGTTGCCTTGGACGTGCCACTCTCGCTCATGCTGCGTGAAGTATCCGAGCGCATTGCCCTCGCTGAGGGTGTCTCCGTTCCAGACACCGTGCCGAGCGAATTCTCATCCGCTTTCGGTGCCGTGATTCCAGATGAACTTCCCGACGATCTAGCCCACGGCATCTCCGCGAACTAACGCCGAGCGCTAGGCCAACTTTCGAAGCCGCTTCGCCCGCAACGGGGGAGCGGCTTCGCTGTGCCTGCCCACACCGCCGTACAATGAACAGCATGCGAATGTCACGGTTTTGGGAACTCATGGAAGACGAGTTTGGGGCAGGGTACGCGCACGTGCTCGCGGACTCGCTGGTTCTGAAAGACTACGACGGCACCGCCAGCGCCGCGCTGGCGGAGGGCATCGATCCGAAATTGGTCTGGCGGGAAATCTGTCTGATCCAAGAGGTGCCTCAAGAACGCTGGTTCGGCGTCGAAAAGCCCACCAAGAACTGAAGACACACCCGCGCATTGTTCGAAACTCTGTTCGGATAGGCTAGGCTGGTTACAGAATTCCACGCGGCCTTCCACGCCGCTAAAAACACATCCGTTTTCCACAAACCATGTGTGCCGCCGCTAAAGTGTCAGCGGCAGAAAATATAGTCAGAGACTGAAAGATAAGCGCCGTCACGTGAGCGGCGAGATCGCAACTACAAGAAGGTGAACCATGGCCGCGGTAACAGACCGGGACAAAGCACTCCAGGCAGCACTTGCTCAGATCGACAAACAGTTCGGTAAGGGCTCCGTCATGCGCCTGGGTGACGAAACCCGGGCACCGATCGAAACCATCTCAACCAGCTCCATCGCCTTGGACGTTGCTTTGGGCATCGGTGGTTTGCCGCGCGGTCGCGTCGTGGAAGTCTACGGGCCGGAATCCTCCGGTAAGACCACTGTCGCCCTGCACGCTGTTGCCAACGCTCAGAAGAACGGCGGCCTAGCTGCCTTCATCGACGCCGAACACGCGCTCGACCCGATCTACGCGGAGAAGCTCGGGGTGGACACTGATTCCCTGCTGGTTTCCCAACCGGACACCGGTGAACAGGCCCTCGAGATCATGGACATGCTGGTCGGCTCGGGTTCCCTCGACATCATCGTCATCG
>CAYZBX010000240.1:0-2143 GCA_964476735.1 uncultured Micrococcaceae bacterium | reverse complement strand
ACGCGGGCGCTGCGCGGGGTGATCGGCATCGACGCCGCGGCCGGCCCCACCGAGATCGCGGTGCTCGCCGACGATACGGCCAACCCGGAGTTCGTGGCCGCGGACATGATCTCCCAGGCCGAGCACGATCCGATGGCCGCCTCCGTGCTGGTCACCACCTCGCACGCGTTCGCCGAGGCCGTCAACGCCGCCATCACCGCACAGGCCGGTGCCACCGAGCATCGCAAACGCATCCACGAGGCGCTCACCGGGGAGCAGTCCGGCATCCTCGTGGTCGATGACCTCGACACCGCGATCGCGGTGGTCGACGAGTACGCCGCCGAGCACCTGCAGGTGATGACCGCGGACGCCCGCTCGGTGGCGGCCCGAATCCGCAACGCCGGGGCCATCTTCATCGGGGACTACTCCCCCGTGCCGCTGGGCGACTACTCCTCCGGTTCCAACCACGTGCTGCCGACCTCCGGCACCGCCAAGTTCTCCTCCGGGTTGAACGTGACCAGCTTCATGCGCTGCCAGCAGTTGATCCACTACTCTGCGGCGGCGTTGGGCTCCATCGCGGAGAACATCGAGGCGCTGGCCGTCAACGAGGGCTTGCCGGCCCACGGCGAGTCCATCCGGCTGCGCTTCGAGAACTAGCATCCGCGCACACGCGCGATGCAACGTTACGCAATAGTCACGTGGCACTTTTGCGCCGGCGGCGGCCCTGCCCTAGGCTGGAAAACAGAATCACGAGTGCCAATGCAACTCAACAGCCCTAGCTGATTGGCCGGCAACCCTCCGCAGCGTGCGGGGTGCCCTAGGTGAGGATTCGGTCGTTCCTCGGCGATATTGGATCGGGAGCGGCAAGTACTGCATCAAGGAGTCTGTTGTGACCACCACCCTTTCTCAGCGTGCCGATCAGCACGTCAACGCCCGCCTGAACACCCACCTAGACCCGGCAAGTGTGCGCCAAGCCTTTGGCCAGTACCCCTCCGGAATCGTGGCCCTGACGGCGGAAATCAACGGTGTCAAAGAGGCCTTGGTCGCATCGAGCTTTACCGTCGGGGTCTCCCTCGAACCGGTCTTGGTTTCGCTTGCGGTCCAAAACACCTCACGCACTTGGCCGCGGCTGCGCGAGGCCGAACGCATCGGCATCTCCGTCCTTGCCGACGGCCAACACGATATTTGCCGCCAGCTGGCGGCCAAAGAGGGGGACCGCTTCGCCGGGATCCCGATCGTGCACGGCGGCACCCCGGGCGCCTCGGGCCCGCTGTTCCTCGCCGAGTCCTCCCTCTGGTTCGAGACCTCCGTCTACGACTCGTTCCCGGCCGGCGACCACAAGGTGGTGCTGCTGGAAGTCCACGGCGCCCAGGTCAACGCGGGCCCGGCCGCCAACGGCATCCGGGAGAACCTGATCGCCAACGGACTGGAGCACCTCGCCGCGGAACGCGTTCGGCCTGAACAAAAACCGCTGGTCTTCTACAACTCGGACTTCTTCCAGATCTAACCGATATCTAAGTTATTCAATTCAAGATATATACTGTTCACGGATTCCCCGGTCCGGTTCCAACTGCCCCAACGGTTGGGAGCCGCGCCGGGGAACGTGTTTAATGGATGACCATGGACAAAGAGACGGCCGCCTTCATCCTGATGATCACCATCGTGGGCATCCTCGTCTTCGTATTCGTGCTGCTGTCCATCATCACCGGAACCGTCTTTTAGGGAGCCCCATGGACAACTCGAGCACCCGGCTCATCATCCTCATCACGCTGATCGGCATCTTGGTTTTCGCCGGGATCCTCTGGGGCATCTTCGCCCTCAACGGTTAGGCCGATCCGTCCCCGAGGATCCCCCGCAAACAAGACTGCCGCTGCACGCGCAAACGTACAGCGGCAGTTCCGTCGGCGTCGGTGTTCGGGTGGCTACAGCGCCAGGCCGAACACCCAAGCCGCCAGCGTCATGGTCACCAGCGTGACCAGCACGATGCCGATGAGGTTTAACCAGAGGCCGCCGCGGACCATCTGACCGATGGTCACGTAGCCGGAGCCGTAGGCGATGGCGTTCGGCGGGGTGGCCACCGGCAGCATGAAGGCGCAGGTGGCGGCGAGCGCCACCGGGATAGCCAGCAGCATCGGATCGGCGCCGATGCCTAGGGCCACGCCGC
>CAYZBX010000239.1:0-2148 GCA_964476735.1 uncultured Micrococcaceae bacterium | reverse complement strand
CATGGCTTTTTGCGCTTGTTTGCGCGAGTCAGCTGAAGCAGCAGCCACTGATCCCCCTAATGAGATTCTGCATGATGTCGCTTTGCGCGACACACGATTACATAGCGGTGACGAACAGACAGTTCGCACGCTTACTAAGGGTCAGGATAACTAACAGCCGAGAATAGGCTGACAAATATTAACTCCTCCCACGCACCCCGCTGACCATCAGCGACGCGTGACAGGCAGCACAGGCAAACAACACGCCGAAGACTTCTGCGCGATCGCGGGAGACCCGTGACTCGAGAACCTCTAGATCGATAATTATAAATCATTACAGGATTGTGTCTTGCCCACCGGTTGCGTTTGCAGGGCGGCAAGGCGAAGGCCCGCACCTTCGTAAAGGTGCGGGCCTTGCCCTCTCCCCGCTTGCAGGGGGGTCAGCTCACGGGAGAAAGCGGTTAGCCTTCCTGGGTGCGGCGGCGGGACCAGAGGTAGGCTCCGACGCCCGCGGTGAGCAGCAGCAGGCCGCCGATCGCAATGCCGGTTGCTTGCGCACCGGTCACTGGCAGCGGTCCGCCCGGCTTACCGGGTTCGCCCGGCTTACCCGGGGTTGCCGGCGGCTCTTCGCCGGTCACCTTGGTGGTCCAGTCGTCGGAGGATTCTGGGGTATCGTTCAACGACGCCACGTTCTCCACGATGACCGTCTCGCCTGGCTTGACGGTGCCGGTGTACTGGTAGGCGAACTGCTGGGTGTGATCGTCCATGGCGTGGACGTCGTGCCAGTTCAGCTCTTCGCCGAAGGTGCCTTCCGGCGCCAGCTCGTCGGTGACGACCACATTTTCGTCAGTGACGACGTCCGCCACAGCGTCGGCTTCCGCTTCAGCGGTTGCTTCGCCGTGCTCGGACTTGATGGCGTCCTTGTCCCAGCTGACGGTGGCCACGTTGGTCACCGAGTCGAGGTTCTCCGGGGTCCCGGTGCAGCTGTAGCTGAACTCCGCGGACTCGCCGGCCTTGATGGTGGCCTTGCCCTCGTCGCTCACGGTGCAGTCGAAGCCTTCCAGCTCGTCGGCAACGTTCACGTCAACATCGGACCACTGGACCGGGTTGGTCACCGTGATGGTGCCGGTCACCGTGTGGTTGGAGTCCTGATAGTCGACCGCGGTCACGGAGTCGAGGTAGTCCAGCGTGATCTCGACCGGTTGGCCGTCCTTGTAGGCAACCACCTTGTCGTCCTCGCCGGTCTTCTCGATGCCCCAGGTGTAGAGGCGGTCGTAGCTGTAGTCTGCTGTCTTCTCGATCAGCAGATCAGCGCCGGCACACACCTCGGTGCTGTAGTCCGCGGAGGTCTCCGGGATGCCGATCAGGGTGGCGGTGTTATCGACCGTCACGCACTGGCCGGCCGGGACGGTGCCCTCGACTGTGTAGGTGTATTCCTTGCTGTGCTCCTCGTTGCCGTTGTAGACGTCCCAGAAGTGCAGCTCGCCGAACTCAGTGCCCTCGGGGGCCTTGAGGTCTTCCACCGTGACGGTGGCGTAGCGGTCCTCTTCAAGGGTCGGGTCAACCTCGATGGTGTGGCTGGTCTCGGAGTTGGTGGAGTAGGCCGCGTCCTTGTCCCAGGTCACCGTGGCGGTGTTGGTGCCCTGCGCCGGGATTTCCCCGTGCTGGGCCGGCATCCCGTCACAGGTGTAGGACAGGGTTGCGCTCGCTCCCGGTGCCAGCTCCACGTCGGTGCCGTCTTCAACGGTGCAGGTGACACCGTCGAAGGATGGCACGTCAGTGATCTCCGCGGCTGTCACGGTGTTCCACGTCGAGGGGTTCGTCACGGTGATCTCGCCGCCGAACTTGGCGTCGTGATCCTCGTAGCCCTCGGCGGTCACAACCACCTTGTAGTCGATCGAGTAGTCCACGTCGCCGGAGCTGCCGAAGACCTGCTGGTCGTCGGAGCCGGTCTTGGTGATGGACCAGTCGTAGGTGCGGTCAAAGGTGTAGGAGGTCACCTTGGTGATCTCCAGGTCAACACCGGTGCAGATGGCGACCTCGGCAGTGTCCGTGGCGGTGTCACCGCTGTCCTTTTCGGTCACCGTGGCGGTGTTGCGGAAAGGATCTTCGGTGCAGGTGCCCGCTTCCGGAGCCTGGAGGCCAACGTCCGAGTAGCTGAAGGTGTTT
>CAYZBX010000238.1:0-2203 GCA_964476735.1 uncultured Micrococcaceae bacterium | reverse complement strand
ATGGATCAGTTGACGATCGAAGCGGTCGATGCCGGCCGGCACCGGGGTGTGGGTGGTGAAGAGGGTGGACGCGCGGACCGTGGCGAGCGCCTGGTTCCAGTGCAGCCCCCGGGTGAGCAGCTCTTGGATCCGCTCGATGCCGAGGAATCCGGCGTGGCCCTCGTTGGTGTGGTACACCGTTGGCTTCGGCGCGCCGGTGATGCGGCTGTAGGCGCGCAGCGCCTTGACGCCGCCCATGCCCAGCAGGATTTCCTGCAGCAGGCGGTGCTCGCCGCCACCGCCGTAGAGGCGGTCGGTGATGGTGCGGGCAAAGTCGTCGTTCGCCGGCACGTTCGAATCAAGTAGCAGCAGCGGCACCCGTCCGACTTGGGCGATCCAGATGGCGGCGTGCAGTTTTCGTCCGCTCGGCAGGTCAAGGGTGATGGTGGCCGGGGTGCCGTCCGCTTCCTTCAGCTGGCTCAGCGGCAGGTTGTCCGGATCGAGGACCGGGTAGCTTTCCACCTGCCAGGCGTCCCGGGAGAGGGACTGGTTGAAGTAGCCGGACTGGTACAGCAGACCCACACCGACGATCGGCACGCCCAGATCGGAGGCAGCCTTCAGGTGGTCGCCGGCGAGGATGCCCAAGCCGCCGGAGTACTGCGGCAAGACAGCGGTGATCCCGTATTCGGGGGAGAAGTAGGCGATCTGTTCCGGTGCGTCCTGTTGCGGGGCGACCTCGCGCTGGTACCAGCGGTCTTCCCGCAGATAGCTGCGCAGCTGCTCGGTCAGTTCTTGGGTCCGGGACACGATTTCCGGGTCCGCGGCGAGTTCGGCCAATTGGTTCCGGTGGAAGGAACTCAGCAGCGCCACCGGGTCGCCACCGACGGCAGCCCACTGCTGCGGGTCGAGGGACTCGAAGAGCCGCTGCGTCGGAACATGCCAGCTCCAACGTAGGTTGGCAGCCAGCTCGCTCAGACCAGCCAATTCGGCCGGCAAATGGGTACGCACAGTAAACCGTCTAATCGCTTTCACGCTTCATAGCGTAGCCAATAAATAAGTGTGCAAACTCCATGGTGGCTGACTAGCCTAAGAGACGTGAACGCTACACAGAATCTTGCTCCACGTCCGTATGCTGATCTAAAAACCGGTCGTATTGTCGTCACCGATGTTGCTCCGGTGATCGATTGTGGCGCCTTCCCCGCCAAGGCCGCGCCGAACGAGGACCTGCACATCTCCGCGATCGTGTTCCGTGAGGGGCACGACAAGGTCGCCGCGACCGCGGTCCTGTATGACTCCAAAGGCGCGCGAATTCAAGAGAAAACGATGGTTCCCGGCGCCGCCGGAACGGACCGCTTCCACGCCACGCTGCGCCCGCCGAAGGTCGGGGACTACACCTTCGCGGTCGAAGGCTGGGCGGACAGCGTTGCCACCTGGGACCACGCGGCCGGGGTGAAGATTGCCGCCGGGGTGGACAGCGAACTGATGCTTGCCGAGGGCGCGAACCTCTTCGAGGCGGTCGCCAAGGACCAAAAGAGTTCACGTAAAGAGGCCAAGATCTTTACCGAATTGGCCCAATTGTTACGCAACAAAGCACTGCCAGTGGGTCAACGTTTCCGGGCCACACACGCTGCCGACGTTCAGGCGGCGCTGTCGAGGAAGCCGTACCGGCAGCTGGTCTCATCCTCTCCGCAGTACCCGATTCAGGTTCAACGCGAGCTGGCGCACCGCGGGGCCTGGTACGAGTTCTTCCCGCGATCAATCGGCGCAAGCTTCAACGTGGAGACCGGCGAATGGACCTCTGGCACCTTCAAGACGGCCGCAGCACGGTTGCCCGAGGTCGCGGCCATGGGCTTCGACGTTGTCTACCTCCCACCGATCCATCCGATCGGCGTCACCCACCGCAAGGGCCCGAACAACACGCTGACCGCCGGGCCACAGGATCCCGGTTCGCCGTGGGCCATCGGCGGCAAGGGCGGCGGGCACGAGGCGGTGCACCCGGACTTGGGCAATGTGAAGGACTTCCTCGACTTCGTCAAGGTCGCCAAGAAGAACAACCTAGAGATCGCACTGGACTTGGCGCTGCAGTGCTCGCCAGACCACCCGTGGGTGGAAGAGCACCCGCAATGGTTCACCATGCAGGCCGATGGCTCGATCGCCTACGCGGAGAATCCGCCGAAGAAGTACCAGGACATCTACCCGCTGAACTTCGACAACGACCCCGAGG
>CAYZBX010000237.1:0-2220 GCA_964476735.1 uncultured Micrococcaceae bacterium | reverse complement strand
CCAGGTCTGGGCCTTCATCATGCCCGCTCTGCGGAAGAAAGAAAAACGCTACACCGTCGGTTTCCTCGCCGCCGCCGTGCCGCTGTTCCTCGCCGGCATCGGGCTGGGGTACTGGATCCTGCCGCAAGCTGTGCGGATGTTCCTGACCTTCAACGTCGACCAGACCTCGAACCTCGTCAACGCCAATTCCTACCTCACATTTGTCCTCAACCTGCTCTTGGCCTTCGGGATCGCGATGATCCTGCCAGTGCTGTTAGTCGGGCTGAACATGATGGGCATCGTCACTGCCAAGCAGATCATCAAACACTGGCGCATCACCGTGTTCCTGATCGCACTCATTTCCGCACTAGCCGCCCCCGGCAGCGACATCTTCACCATGTTCTACTTGGCGATCCCGCTGGTGTTGCTCTTCGGCGTGGCCACCGGCCTAGCGGCCCTTAACGATCGGCGTCGCGCCAAGCGGCAGGCCGCGCAGCTGGGCGAGGACGGGGCCGGGCTCGATGCGGCTACCCCGTTAGATGAATTGCCCTAGCCAGTAGTCATGATCGTTTAGGGTAGAACCATGAGCTCGCCCGCAGAACGATACCAGGCCGCAAAAGAACGTAGCCGACTGGCCAAAACAGAGTTTGGCCGCTTCCGGGACCAGCTCACCTTCGAACTGGACGAGTTCCAGGTGCAAGCCTGCCAAGAACTGGAGGCGGGCAGAGGGGTGCTCGTGGCCGCGCCCACTGGCGCCGGCAAGACCATCGTCGGCGAATTCGCCATCCACCTTGCTCAGGCCCGGAACACGAAGGCCTTCTACACGACTCCGATCAAGGCGCTGTCGAACCAAAAATACACCGACCTTGTGCACCGCTACGGCGAAGACAAGGTCGGCCTGCTGACCGGTGACACCTCGATCAACCCGGAAGCGGACATCGTGGTGATGACAACGGAGGTGCTGCGCAACATGCTCTACGCGCACTCCTCGACGCTGTTGAACCTCGGCTATGTGGTCATGGACGAGGTCCACTACCTGGCGGACCGCTTCCGCGGAGCGGTCTGGGAAGAGGTGATCATCCACCTTCCCGAATCCGTGCAATTGGTTTCGCTGTCCGCCACCGTGTCCAACGCGGAAGAATTTGGTGCCTGGCTGGACACCGTGCGCGGCACGACGTCGGTGATCGTCTCCGAACACCGTCCCGTGCCACTGTGGCAATACATGATGGTGGGCAACCGGCTGTTGGACCTGTTCGTCGGCGACGGCAGCGAGCGCGCCAAGATCAACCCGGAGCTGCTGCGCCTCGTCAACGCCGCCGAACGTCGGGACCAACGGGCGGACTGGGGGAAGACCCGCTCCGCACACGCGCGCTACCGCAACGCCGGCACCAAACAGGGCCGCCGGCGCGACCGGCAGCGGGGTAGGGGCGGTGCGGGCCGCGATTTTCATGAGCGCGAACGCGGCGGACAAGGCCAACCCCGGGCCCGCCAACAAAAGCTTTCCCGGCCAAGCGTCATCCGCTCGCTCACCCGAGCAGAACTCCTGCCGGCCATCTACTTCATCTTCTCGCGCGCAGCCTGTGACGATGCTGTCTACCAGTGCATGAACGCAGGGATCTCCCTCACCGATCGCACTGAGCAGGCCATCATCGCGGCTAGGGTCGATGAGATCGCCCAGCTGCTGCCGGCCGAGGACCTCGAGGTGCTCGGGTACTGGAATTTCCGCAAGGCGGCCATGGCCGGCATCTGCGCCCACCACGCGGGGTTGCTGCCCATCTTCAAGGAAGCCATCGAGGAGCTCTTCGCGGCCGGGCTGCTGAAGCTGGTCTTCGCCACCGAGACCCTCGCGCTGGGGATCAACATGCCGGCCCGGACCGTGGTCATTGAGAAGCTGCAGAAGTTCAACGGCATCACCCACGTGAACCTGACGGCGGGGGAGTACACCCAGCTCACGGGTCGAGCCGGCCGGCGCGGCATTGATGTGGAAGGCCACGCGGTGGTCATCCACCGCCCCGGGCTGAACCCCAACGATGTGGCAGGCTTGGCCTCCAAGCGGACCTATCCGCTGAACTCATCGTTTGCCCCGACCTACAACATGTCCATCAACCTGCTGGCGCAGTACGGTCGGGAACGAGCACGCGGCATCCTGGAGTCCTCCTTCGCGCAGTTCCAGGCCGACCGTTCCGTCGTGGGGTTAGCCCAGAAGGTGCGGCAGCAACAGAAGTCGCTGGCCGGGTATGA
>CAYZBX010000236.1:0-2265 GCA_964476735.1 uncultured Micrococcaceae bacterium | reverse complement strand
CCAGCGCCCCGATACAGGAAGTTTTGAATGACGTCTTGGCCGCGCTCGGAGTGCTTGACCTCCGGGTGCCACTGCACGCCGTACAACTTGCGCTGCTCATCGGCGAAAGCGGCGATCGGCGCGGCGCTAGAGCTCGCGAGGACCTCGAATCCGTCCGGGGCCTGCGTGACCGCGTCGCCGTGGCTCATCCAGATCTTCAGCGCCGCTGGAATATCTGCCAGCAGCGCGGACTGCTGCCCCGCCTCGGTGACCGTCGCGTCGGTGGCGCCGTATTCTCGCTGCCCGGTCTTGGCGACCGTGCCGCCGAGTGCCTGCGCCATCACTTGGAAGCCGTAGCAGATGCCGAGGACCGGAACTCCGGCCTCAAGCAGCGCCGGGTCGATGCTCGGAGCGCCCTCCGCGTACACGGAGGAGGGGCCGCCGGAGAGGATGATGGCCGCTGGTTGACGCTCCAAAATCTCCGCCACCGGCGTGGTGTGCGGGATGACCTCGGAGTACACGCTGGCCTCGCGAACACGGCGGGCAATTAGCTGCGCATACTGGGCGCCATAGTCGATGACAAGAACTGTCTGGTGTTCTAATGCTGGGGTTTCGCTCACGGTCTCATTCTATGCCAGAGTTCGGGGATTCTTACACGCTGAAAGACGGCACCGGGTCAGTACCGTTGGATGGCTTCCGGTGACGTCGCCAGCTCTGCATTGACTTCCTTGTGGACGCGGTGCTCCACGATGAAGGACAGGAAGGGCACGACGCCGCCCAGAGCGATCAGCAGCAGCTTGGTCGGTGGCCAGTTCATCAGCGACCAGAGCCTGAAGTCGGCGATGAGGTAAGCGACGTACAGCCAACCGTGCACAATGAGCACCGCGATGGACAGGTTCACCCCGTTCTCGACGGAACCGGTCGGCGCGAATCCGAAGCCGTGTACCTCCCCGGCCACCGTGGTCCCGCCGGCGAACAGTTCCAGGCCGAAGGCGTACTTGGCGACCATCTCGGCGACCAGCAGCAGCAAGAACACGCCGGTCACGTAGGCCATGAACCGGTAGAAGCCCAGCGCCGAGCGGATCTGCTGGTGGGTGCCACCGAAACGCCGTTCGGGTTTCGGCCGCGGCGGCGGGGTGGGCAGCTCTGTTTCGACGCGGTTATTTTCTTCGCTCATTCTCTTCTTCCTTGAGGTACCCCTGCTCGCGGTACCACTGCTGTTTCCATTCTTCGTCTAGCCGTGCCTGTTCCAGCTCCTTGCGGTGGTCGTCCCGGACCAGCCGCCACCACAGGAATAGTGCGAAGCCGGCAAAGAACACCCACTCCACGGCGTAGAACACGTTCAACAGGTTCAGCTGCTGCTGGGCCGGCTGAGGCCCGACGGTGACCGGCGCCAGCCCCTGTTGTTCGTCGCTGAGCCGGACCGCTCCCGTGGCGTAGGTGTTGAACTGCACCACGACGGCGGAGTAGGACTTCACGTCCCAAATGTTGATCAGCTCCGCGGTGGACAGCGAGCGGAACACCTCCGGATCCGCTCGGTAGCCGAAGTCCGGGGCGTCCGGCGGCAGTACCCTGCCATCGAGTTGGAGGGTCCCGCTCGGGGCCTGCGACTCCTTGGCCCTGTCGAGGCTTTCCTGCCAGCCGCGCACCACCGGGATGGTGTACCCGTCGCTGCCGTCAACCTCGAAAGCGGTGACCACCCAATAGCCCTTGACCCCCTCGCGCAGCCGGTCTTGGATGTAGACCTGCTTGTCGGCGAGGTAGCGTCCCTCGAGGCTGACCAACTGGTCCGCCTCGTCCTGATAAAGCGGTTTGTCGACCGTGAGGTGCTCGGTCAGCGGCACCACCTTCTCGGTGGTGGTCTCGGGCGCGCTGCCCTTGACCTCCGCTTGCTCGAACTGCCAGCGGCTCAGCAGCACGAACAGCGTGGCAACGACCAGCGAGAGCACGAGGATCGCGATCCACTTGGGTTTGAGCGCGGTCTTGAGCATCGTTACGGGGTGACCATCACATCTACGGACTGGAACTTCTTCAGTTCGGAGTAGCCGGTGGTGGCCATGCAGCGGCGCAGCGCCCCCATCAGGTTGGAGGTGCCGTCAGTGTGGTGGGCAGGTCCCCACAGGACCTCCTCCATGGACCCGACGGTGCCGACGTTGACGCGGTTGCCACGGGGCAATTCGGGGTGCCGGGCCTCCGGGCCCCAGTGCCAGCCCTTGCCGGGGGCTTCGCTGGCGCGGGCCAGCGCGGCGCCGAGCATGACGGCGTCCGCGCCCATGGCCAACGCCT
>CAYZBX010000235.1:0-2275 GCA_964476735.1 uncultured Micrococcaceae bacterium | reverse complement strand
ATCGTCCATATGGTAGCGGGAGTCGGCGGATCGGTTGCGGTTGTCCCCCATGACCCAGAGTGAATCCGCCGGAACGGTGACGTCGAACTCAAAATCGGATGGTGCAACCCCGGGACGGATGTAGGGTTCCTCGATGGGGACGCCGTTCACCTTGATTTTGCCGGAGTCATCACAGCACTCGACCCTGTCACCCGGCATGCCGATGACCCTTTTGATCAGGTGCTGCTCGGCAGGGTCCGGCTGGAGCCCTACGAAGATCAGCGCACGTTCAAGCGCATTCGGCTCCTCGCTGCTGGTGTCAAAGGTGGTGTCCTTGAGCCAGTCATCGGTGTCAGTGAAGACGATGATGTCACCACGGTCGATGTCCCAGATCCCCGGACGCATGAGGTTGACGAAGACCCGGTCCTTGATCTGGAGCGTGTTTTCCATCGATCCGGACGGGATGTAGAAGGCGCGGAAAAAGAACGTCTTGATGACGAAGGATGCCACGACGGCGATAGCGATGATGATCAGGAATTCTCGGATGCTTCGCCAGACAAGGCTCTTCTTTTCCTGGCTCAGGGAGAGATTCATGATGTGGTTGCCGGTGGCTTTCTTTTGGGCGGTCTCGCCAGCTTCGGGGGAACGGTTCAATACTAGCGGACGGGCCATGGTTTTCTTGGCAGGCTCAGTGCTCGCCAAGGACCTTGCCGATGACCTTCTTCACCGGTACGGCCCCTCCGCCGGGCGCACCGAGCAGGTCGCGGGAGTCCGCGGACTCGGGTCGGTTGTCGCCCATCAGCCAGTGGCGTTGCTTCGGCAGCACCATGTCGAAGGCGGTCTCTGAGGGCGCCACCCCGGCCGGAAGGTAATCCTCCACGAGGATCTCACCGTTGAGCGTGAGGCTGCCTTCCTCCGTGCAGCAGGAGATATGGTCTCCTTCGGTGGCGATGACTCGCTTGATGAAGATCCCCTCGGGCGGGGTGATCCCGCTGAGCTCTCCGAGCCATTGGCCGACCGCCTGCAACAGGGGTTTGTCCTGCTCGTAGGGGGTGAAGCTGCCGCGGCCGTCAAAGACCACCAGATCGCCCTTTTGTGGCGGGGCGTTCACGTAGGCCAAACGGTTGACGAGGATCTTTTGTCCGGCATCCAGGGTCGGTTCCATCGAGTTGCTGGGGATGGTGTAGATCTCCAGCACGGTGGCGCGCAGGATGCCGGTGAACACGACCACTCCAACGAGCATTAAAACCACCAAGCGCCAACCACGGATCGGTTGGCGCTTGGTAGCGATGTCAGTTGTTTGCACTCTTGTGCGAACTCCCGAGGAAGCTTACTTGGCTTCGGTGTTGTCGCGCTTCTCGCGGATGCGAGCGGCCTTACCGTGGCGGTCGCGCATGTAGTACAGCTTGGCGCGGCGAACGTCACCACGGGTCACTACCTCAATCTTGTCCAAGACTGGGGAGTGCACCGGGAAGGTACGCTCGATACCGACGCCGAAGGACACCTTGCGAACGGTGAAGGTTTCACCGATGCCGCGGCCCTGACGGGCCACAACGAAGCCCTGGAAGACCTGAACGCGGGAGGTCTTGCCTTCGACGATGTTCACGTGCACGCGAACGGTGTCGCCGGCGGCAAATTCAGGAATGTCATCGCGCAGGGATGCTGCGTCAACGAAATCAAGAGTATGCATGATGCAATAATCTCCTTGAGCACTTGCACACAGGTCAAATACTCGTGTTGCTGCCGTTCCGATCGGAACGGCTGAAGAAGAGTCTCACCATCAGATCACTGTGGGATTGATGGCGGTGGCTGACCGTTGGCCGGAACCCCCTGTGGCAGGCGCAGACCCGGTAGACACAGCTCCCTATTCTTTCATAGCGGAACGCAATTGCGCCAATTCGGCCTGCCCCGTTTTGTCCAGCGTGTTCGGATCCACGTTCGCCAACAAGTCCGGACGTCGCTCGGCGGTACGCTGCAGCTGCTTGCTGGTCCGCCACTGAGCGATCTTGGCGTGATTGCCGGAGAGCAGGACCTCCGGCACCTGCTTGCCCCGCCAATTCGCCGGCTTGGTGTAGACGGGGTACTCCAACAGTCCCGCCGAATGCGATTCTTCCACGAGGGATTCGGGGTTGCCGATGACTCCGGGGACGAGGCGTCCGATGGCCTCGACCATGGCCAGCACCGCCACCTCCCCACCGTTGAGGACGTAGTCGCCTAGGCTCACCGGCCGAACCGTGATGCGTGGGTGTTCGGCCGCCCACTCGTAGACGCGCTCATCGATGCCCTCGTAGCGTCC
>CAYZBX010000234.1:0-2281 GCA_964476735.1 uncultured Micrococcaceae bacterium | reverse complement strand
TCGCGGCACGGCCCGCCGGCAGCTCGGAGGCGAACACCGTTTCATGACCGGGCACATCAATGGCGCCATCGAACGCGCTGCCGATGGGCACACCGACCTCGAGATCGAAGTGCGGATCGTCGCCCTCGCCCATGGCGGTATATAGCCCAAAGGCAGGGCCGCTGGGCTTTAAGCCGACGGATTCGATGGCTGCGAAGACGGCGTTGAACGCGTGGTCGTAGAATTCCGGCAGCTTGCTGGCGGGCACCGATTCGCCCGAGACGATTGCGGTCGGGGTTTCCGTTGTATCAACGACTTCGATCTCGATGCTCATGATTCTGCCTGTCCCCACGATCGCTTCGTGGCTGCTCTGCGTTCCATGCTACTAAGCACCTAGCTCTGTGAAAAGCACGAACGCAAGAAATCTTTCAGCTATGCCTAGACTTGATTTTATCCCCCACCCTGGTAGAAGGAGTATCCCGTGACGTTCAGCATGGATAAAGGTAATGAATTCGTCGAGCAGACCCAGTCTCCGGAGGGCGCTGCGGCTTGGAAGGAACAGTTGGACGCTTTCGCCCCGGGTGCCTCCGATTGGGTCGTCGGCGCTGTCTTCGGCGGCACCTATCAGCGCGAGGGCATTGACCTACGGACCCGCCAGCTATTGAACATCGGCGCGTTGGCGGCCATGGGTGGGGTCGAACCTCAGCTGACGGGGCACATCAAGACGGCCCTTGAGGTGGCTGGGATGAGCCGGCAGGAGGTGGGCGAGGCGATCGCTCACTTGATGCCCTACATCGGCATCCCGAAGACCCTCGCTGCGATGCGCTGCATGAAGGCTGCCGTCGACGGATAGCAGCTAGGCATAGCCTCGTTTAAAGAGCGAAGGCCCGATCCGGAAATCAATCCGGTTCGGGCCTTCGTTGAAGTTGTTTCTAGTGAGAAACGAGTGGGCTTATTTGGCCTTCTCGAGGATCTCTACCAGACGCCACCGCTTGGTTGCGGACAGCGGACGAGTTTCTGCGAGCAGAACCAAGTCTCCGATGCCGGCGGTGTTCTCTTCGTCGTGTGCTTTGACCTTCTTGGTGGTCTTCATGACCTTGCCGTAGAGCGCGTGCTTCTTGCGATCTTCGACCTGGACCACGATGGTCTTCTGCATCTTGTCGGATACCACGTAGCCGCGCAGGCTCTTGCGGTAGCCGCGTTCAGGTGCTGACTGTGCAGTCGTTTCCTGGTTCTCGCTCACTATGCGTCGCCTTTCTTAGCGGCTTTCTTGGTAGCCTTCTTGTCTTTCTTGGTTTCCTCAGCTGGGACAACCACATCTTCCCGGATCCCGAGCTCACGTTCGCGCAGGACGGTGTAGATGCGAGCGATGTCGCGCTTGACGGCCTTCAGGCGGGAGGAGTTTTCGGCCTGACCGGTAGCGGTCTGGAAACGCAGGTTGAACAGTTCAGCCTTGGCTTCCTTCAGTGCCTCCAACAACTTGGCCTGATCCATGCCGTCGAGCTTGTCAACAGCGTATTCTTTCGAACCCAGAGCCATCGTTATTCACCACCCTCACGGCGTACGATACGTGCCTTACATGGCAGTTTGTGGATCGCGAGGCGCAGTGCTTCGCGTGCGACCTCTTCGGAAACACCGGAGAGTTCGAACAGCACACGGCCTGGCTTGACGTTAGCAACCCACCATTCTGGGGAACCCTTACCGGAACCCATGCGGGTTTCGGCCGGCTTCTTGGTCAGCGGGCGATCCGGGTAGATGTTGACCCAGACCTTACCGCCACGCTTGATGTGGCGGGTCATGGCGATACGCGCGGCCTCGATCTGACGGTTGGTCACGTAGGCCGGCGACAGGGCCTGGATGCCCCACTCACCGAAGACCACCTGGGTGCCGCCGCTGGCCTTGCCAGAGCGGGATGGGTGGTGCTGCTTGCGGAATTTCACGCGGCGTGGCATAAGCATTAGGCTTGGCCTCCTTCAGCACCAGTGGATGCTGGTGCCTCAGTTGCTGGCGCTTCCTGCTGCTGCTGTGCCTGCTGGGCGCCACCGCGGTTGCCACGGCGACGACGGTCACCGGACGGGCGGCGGTCGCCACCGCGACCACGTGGGGCGCTAGCGGCAGCCTGGGCAGCCAGTTCCTTATCGGTCAGGTCACCGTTGTAGACCCACACCTTGACACCGATGCGACCATAGGTGGTCTTGGCTTCGTATTTGCCGAAGTCGATGTTGGCGCGCAGGGTGTGCAGCGGCACACGGCCTTCACGGTAGAACTCGGAGCGGGACATTTCAGCGCCACCCAAGCGGCC
>CAYZBX010000233.1:0-2286 GCA_964476735.1 uncultured Micrococcaceae bacterium | reverse complement strand
GGCCTGTCCGATGACGATCGGGCCGGAGCCGATCACCATCACGGAGCGCAGATCTTCACGTTTAGGCATGCGTCTTTTTTCCTACTCTTAGTGACCCTGTGGGGCGTTCAACGATTCAATGAAGCGGTCAAAGTTGCCGGCGGCATCCAGCGGCCCGCCACCTTCGGGGTGGAACGCGGTGCCGAACACCTGCTTGCCGTCCAGCTCGATGCCTTCGACCACGCCGTCGTTGAGTGAACGGTGGGTGACGGTGACCCCGGCGAGCGTGCCGTCCGCCGGGATGTCGAGGGCGTACTGGTGGGACTGGGCGGTGATTTCCACCTTGCCGGTCTTGGCGTTGGCGACAGGCTGGTTGGTGCCGTGGTGGCCGACGGCCAGCCGGGTGATCGGCGCGCCGGCGGCGGCCCCGATGATCAGTTGGCCTAGGCCGATGCCGAAGACCGGCAGCCCGGCCTCGATGAGTTCCTTCACGGCCTCGACCCGGTCGGCGAGGTCCTCTGGGGCGCCCGGGCCGTCGGAGACAAAGACGCCGGCGGCGCCGGTGTCCTTGACGGCCGTGGCGCTCGCACCGCCCGGCAGCACGGTCAGCTCCGCGCCGCGGCGGACCAGCGAGGCCAGGTCTGCCTTCTTCACGCCGTTGTCCAGCACCGCTACCGTGACGGTGCCGGCTCCGGCCTCGGCCGGTTCGACGCCCAGCTCTTCCGCGGTGACGGTCTTGGCTGCGGCGTCCTGGTTCTCGTTGAGGTAGGCGTTGGTGTCCAGCTGCGCCGCTTTGACCCGCTCCTGCAGCTCCTTGACTGGGGCCTGGGCGTCCTGCCCGACGAAGATGCCGGCGCGCATCACGCCGTGGTCACGGATGTGGTGGGTCAGCGCGCGGGTGTCCACGCCTTCGATGCCGGTGACCCCGGCCGCCGCGAGGTCCTCTTCGAGGGAGGACTGGGCCCGCCAGTTGGAGGGGCGGCGGGAGAGTTCGCGCACGATGAGCCCGGCCGCCCAGATGGTGGCGGATTGGGCGTCGGCGGTGTTCATCCCGGTGTTGCCGATGTGCGGGAAGGTCATGGTGATCATGGTGCCGGCGGCGGCCGGGTCGGTCAGCGCCTCCTGGTAGCCGGACATGGCGGTCGTGAAGTTCACCTCGCCGAAGCTGGTGGCGTTGGCGCCGAAAGCGTTGCCGGCGAAGGTACGGCCATCGGCAAGGACCAGCAGGGCTTCGGGCCGGTGCTGGCGTGGGGTGTTCTGCGTGCTCACGCGTTGTTCTCCTTGGTGGTGCTGGCCGTTAGCTCTGCAAGAGCGTCACGGAGGGGTTTTTTCTCTGCTGCGTAGCGGGGCCGGAACCCGGTTTGGACCGCGAGCGGTGGTTGCTGTTCGGCTGCGCCCAGCTGCCAGTCGAGGATGACCAGTCCGTCCTTTTCCACGAACTTGCCGCTCTGGCCGGAACCGTAGCGGACCCCGGTCAGCTGGCCGCTGGGGATGAAGAAGTTCTCGGCGCCTTCCCGGTAGTAGGCCACGCCGCCGGGGTGTACGTGGATCAGGGCGTTACCCCTGTCCCCCAGCGTGTGGGCGTTCACTCTGGTGAGCGGGTCCGCGGCGAAGGTGGTGGAGACGTATTGGCCTTCCACCGCCAGCAGCGGCTGCCCGAGGGCGGCCTCGTCCGGCACCGCGGCGGGCGCGGCGATGCCCCCGTGGCGGCGCTGTTGGTTGCGCCAACCCAGCAGCATGGCGCTCACGATCACCACGATGATGCCGAGCGTGATCAAGATGGCGGGTAGGTAGTCCACGAAAAAGCTCTTGTTCCTCGAAGCCGCTTAGTGTTTGGCGTTGCTGGTGGTGTTCGGGGTGGTCAGCGTCGCGTCGGCGACCACCGGGTGGCCCATGTAGAAGGTGTACATCACCTTGCCGCTGACCTCCTTGCCGCGGTACGGGGAGTTGCGACCCTTAGAGGCGTGCTCCTCCGGCACCACGGTGTAGCTGACATCCGGGTCCACCAAAATCAGGTTGGCGTTGGCGCCGGCCGCGATCTGTTGGCCAAACATGTGCTCGAGGTTGCCGATCTTGGCCGGGGTGTAGCTGGCGATGCGGGCGAAGTCGGCCCAGCTGATCTTGCCGGTGTCGATGAGCGCGGCCTTGACGATCGGCAGCATGGTCTCCAACCCGGTCATCCCCATGGCGGCGTACGGCCACTCGCAGCACTTGGTCTCCGCGGTGTGCGGGGCGTGGTCGGTGCCGATCACGTCGATGGTGCCGTCGGCGACGGCGTCGCGCAGCGCAAGCACGTCTTCTTCGCGG
>CAYZBX010000232.1:0-2310 GCA_964476735.1 uncultured Micrococcaceae bacterium | reverse complement strand
GCCTCCTCCGGTGAGCTGCTGGTGCTCTACAACCTGGTGCAACCGAAGAACGCCATGCCGGTGCACGGGGAGATCCGACACCTGCAGGCCAACGGTCAGCTGGCCATTGACACCGGGGTGCCGGCCGAGAACGTCATGCAGACCACCAACGGCACCGTGGTGGACCTCTCCCACGGCAAGGCCCGCATCGTCGGCCAAGTGGAGGTGGGCTACGTCTACGTGGACGGCGCCTCCGTCGGGGAGATCACCCCGGATGACCTGAAGGACCGCCGCACCCTGGGTGAGGAGGGCTTCATCTCCATCGTCACCGTGATCTCCCGGCAACGCGGCACCGTGGTCTCCGGACCGGATATCCACGCCCGTGGCTTGGCCGAATCCGATGAGGTGCTGGCCAGCATCGTGCCGCAGATCGAGGACGCGTTGGAGGCCGCGCTGGCCAAGAACTCGGAAGCCTCGCTGCATCAGCTGCAGCAGGTGGTGCGCCGCACCATCGGCAGCTGGGTGGGCCGGAAGCTGCGCCGCAAACCGATGATCGTCCCGGTGGTCATCGAGGTCTAAAACAGCCGGCGGATCCGGCCCCAAGCAGCCGGTACGCTGTATTTTGCTGCCCAGAAACGATACCCTAAGGCCTATGGCGACACGAACTTCCCCCGCGCGCCCACGGTCCAAAACTTCATCACCAAGCACCAAAAGCGTGGAACAGCCGCCCCAGCAACACTGGGCGGTGCGTTTTGCGTACAGCTTGTGGTTGCTGTTAGCCAGACCAACCGGTGCCCTCTTCCGCTCCCTCGGCCGCAACGTTGAGGTCCCCAACCCGGACAAACGCGACGGCATGGGATTCTTGCTGCTGCTCGCCGGCCTGCTGATCGCCTTCACCGAGTGGTGGGGAGCCCGCGAACTCCACAGCTGGTTCACCGACGGGGTACACTACGCCGCCGCCGGTCCCTTCGGGCTGGCCGCCATGGCGCTGCCGTTCCCGTTCTTCTTGGGTGCGGTGCGCTACTTCCGGCACCCGCAAGAACACCGGGACAACAGCCGGATCGCCATCGGTGCCTGGGTCATGGTGTTCGCGTTCGCCGGCATCGCACACATCACCACCGGGCTGCCGTTGCTGGCCTCCGCGTTTGAGGACCTGCTGAACTCCGGCGGGGTCCTCGGGTTCCTGCTGACCGTGCCGCTGTCCGGCCTGCTGACCCCGTGGCCGGTGCTGATCGGACACATCCTGCTAGCCGCGCTCGGCCTGCTGATCCTGACGGCCACCCCCGTCCGGCACATCGGTGACCGGATGCGCGCCGGCTACGAATGGGCGATGGGGCAGGACCCGGCCGCCTACGACCCGGCCAAGGGTAAACGCGACGCAGACGGAACCGCCACCGAGGAATTCGGCGCCAACGAACACGATCAGTCCTACCTGTACGGGGACGGCAAGAGCACCAAGAAGCAGCGCGGCAAGAAGCCAGGCGGGCTGTTCACACGCCTCTTCGGCGCAGAGCGCGCCCAGGCGCAGCCTGCCAGCGAACAAGAGGACCGGGTTCAGGCCTACGACAAGGCCGTCATCGCCGACCACGAGCTGGCGGCGGACCCGGAACAGAACACCCCAGCGACAAAACCGGCACGCAAGGGTCGGCGCCGCACCCCGGAACCGGATCAGCCGGCCGAGGACACGGACGTCTACGATGTGGACGCAATCCAAGCCGAGAAGTCCATGGCAGCCGAACCGGTCACCGAGGCCATGAGCCCGGTGCCCGCAGCCAAACCGACCACGGCGGGTCTGCCGCCGAAGCGTGCCGAGGAGGAGACAGCGGCCCAGACCGTGGCGCTGCCACCGCTGCCGCAACGCTCGGAGCAGCTGCAGCTCTCCGGCGACGTCACCTACACGCTGCCACCGAACGAACTATTGCCCGTAGGCCCACCGATGAAGGTGGCATCCGAGGCCAACGAGACGGTCAAGGCCGCCCTGACCGAGACCTTCAAGCAATTCAAGGTGGACGCCGAGGTCACCGGGTTCTCCCGCGGACCAACCGTGACCCGCTACGAAATCGAGCTGGCACCCGGGACCAAGGTGGAGAAAGTCACCGCGCTGGAGCGGAACATCTCCTACGCCGTGGCCTCCTCGGACGTGCGGATCATCTCGCCGATCCCGGGCAAGTCCGCCATCGGCGTGGAAATCCCGAACACGGACAAGGAAGTCGTCGCCTTGGGTGACGTGCTGCGCTCCAACGCCGCCCGGAAGTCCTCCCACCCCATGATCACCGGCGTTGGCAAGGACGTGGAAGGCGGCTTCGTCGTCGCCAACCTCGCCAAGATGCC
>CAYZBX010000231.1:0-2334 GCA_964476735.1 uncultured Micrococcaceae bacterium | reverse complement strand
GTGTGCGGCGAGTTCTCCGCCAAGCCCTCGGCCGAGAACTCCCGATCCCAGTAGAACGCCGCGTCGGTGGTCGGACCGAATTGATCCAGCGCCCACAGTGAGGCGTGCGTGACGATCGCCTTGAAGCGGTCGGTCTGACCGGCGATCCAGTTGGCCATGTAGCCGCCGAAGGAGCCGCCCAGCGCGGCGGTCTGATCCTCGCGGATGTCCGCGCGCTTGATGGTTTCGTCGATGATGGCCATCAGGTCGGTGTACGGCTTTCGCCCCCAGCTGTTCCAGCCGCGCGCCACGAACTCCGGCCCGTAGCCGGTGGATAGCGCCGGGTCCGGCAGCAGGACGGCGTAGCCGTGGGCCGCCAGCAGGTAGGGGTTCCAACGCCAGGACCACATGTTCCAACTCATCACGGGACCGCCGTGGATGAAGGTCAGCAGCGGCGCCGGCTTCTCCTGGCTGGCCCCCTCGGGCAGGATCAGCCAGCCGCGCACCTTGACCCCGTCTTCGGCGGCGGTCTCCACTTCGGTGAGTGTCCCGGGCAGCCCGGTCAGCTCCGCGCCCGGCGGCGCGGGCAGCGGCGTGACGGCGCCATCCGCCGGGTCGATCCGCACCGGTAGCGGCGGCGAGTCCACGGTGGCCCGCAGCGCGTAGATGGCCTCAGCCCCGGCCTTGACCTCGATGAAGGAGGCGTCCGGGTCCTGCGCCAGCACCTTGTAGGCGCCGGTTTCCACGTCAATCTCGAACAACCGATAGCGGCCGCCGTCGTCGGCGCCGGCGTAAAGTCGCGTCCCGTCGGCGGACCAATCGTGCACCGAGAACCAGTGGCGGGGCTCGGCGGTGAGCATGCGCAGCTGTTCGGTTTCCAGATCGTAGATGCCGACGTCTCCCCAGATCGCCTGCTCCGGGGTCGTCTTCTTGATCTTGTAGATCACCAGGTAGCGGCCGCACGGGGAGAACGGGCCGGGGCCGTATTCGCCGTTTTCCGGCTCCAGTATCCTGCGGACCCGGCCGGTGGGCACCTCCATGATTTCGACGGCGGATTCTTGGGCGAACCTGCCGGCGGGCGTGCCCACACCGTAGGCGATGGTCTGCCCATCGGGGCTGAGCTGGGCCTGATCCGCCTCCAGCATCGGACCGCGCAGCGCCGCCTGCTGTTGTTCGCCCAGGAAGCGGAGCTTCACGGGTCTGCTGGCGTAGGCCCGTTCACCGGTGAAGCCGTGTTTGAGCGCTTCCTGTTCCCCGATTTCCTTGGCCACTAAGTCTTCCTCGGCGGGCTCGAAGATGCCCAGTCGTGGACCATCCGGGCCCAAGTCGTGGTCCCAGAACCGGATCGGGTACGAGGCGTGGTAGATCGCATCGACCTTCGCGTCCTTGCGCAGGGTGCGGTACTTCTCATCTTCCTCGTCGCTGCTCGCGCCGGGCATCACCGCGGCGGCGCCG
Organism: uncultured Micrococcaceae bacterium; assembly: GCA_964476735.1. Lineage (GTDB taxonomy): Bacteria > Actinomycetota > Actinomycetes > Actinomycetales > Micrococcaceae > Micrococcoides. Next base: position 900 of record CAYZBX010000231.1, on the reverse strand, counting down.
ACCAACACGTCGGCCCTCTTGGCGGCGAGCAGCTTGATGAGCGCCCCGGAGCGCGTGTAGATCTCCTCGGCCTCCCCCGCCACGATCCCGTCGTGCCCGCAGCGGAGCCGGTAGAGCCGGGCCTGCTTCTCGCCGGCGTTCTTGGCGCTCTGGTCTTGGCCGGTCCGCGCCGAGGTGAAGATCAGATCCCCGGTGTTCGTGAAGACCGGGTTGGCGGCACCTTCCGCGCCGTGGGTGAGCTGGCGGGCCGGGCGCTTGCCTGCCGGGTCGATGGCGAACAGCTGGTTGGTGTACTCGGTGCCGCTGGCGTTCAACAAGGCAACGGTCGTGACCAGTTCCTTACCGTTGGGATTCAGCGCCAGATCGTTCAGTCTGGGCAACGCGAGGTAGTGATCGAGGTTCTTCCACCGATCTGAAAGACTTGTTTCAAAACTCATTATTCCAGTCTGGACCATTTTTCGGCATAAGAAAAGCCTTCTTCGGCAACGATTTTATTTCGTCGCGAAGAAGGCTTTTCCGTTGTGTTTAGTGCGGCCCGTTAGCTTTCGATGGCTTCCGGGGTTTCGCCCGGCTCTAGGGCCGGTCGGCCTTCGGTCCAGTGGAAGGTGAACTTGCCGTCACGGCCCTCGCCTTCGAAGTCCACGGTGATCTCCGCGCCGGGGTTGATCTCACCGAACAGCAGGCGTTCGGAGAGCTGGTCTTCGATCTCGGACTGGATGGTCCGGCGCAGCGGGCGGGCACCCATGGCCGGGTCGTAGCCGCGCTCGGCCAGCTCTTCCTTGGCGGCCTGGGTGACGTGGATGGTCATCTCTTGGTCGGCGAGCTTGGCGCCCACGCGGGAGACGAACAGGTCCACGATCTCCAGGATTTCGGCCTTGCTCAGCTGCGGGAAGACGATGA
>CAYZBX010000230.1:0-2343 GCA_964476735.1 uncultured Micrococcaceae bacterium | reverse complement strand
TTCTTCGCCGCGGGCGATGCGGAACTGCTCGCGGACCAAGTCCATGCCGGAGATCTCCTCGGTGACCGGGTGCTCCACCTGCAGACGCGTATTGACCTCGAGGAAAGAGATGGTGCCGTCCTGGCCCACCAAGAACTCACAAGTGCCCGCGCCCTGGTAGCCGGCGGCCTTCATGATGTCCTTGGAGGATTCGTAGAGCCGCTGGTTCTGCTCGTCCGACAGGAACGGGGCAGGGGCCTCCTCAACGAGCTTCTGGTTGCGGCGCTGCAGTGAGCAGTCACGGGTGGAGGCCACCACCACGTTGCCGTGCGTATCGGCTAGGCACTGGGTTTCCACGTGGCGGGGCGCGTCAAGGAAGCGTTCGATGAAGCACTCGCCGCGGCCGAACGCCGCGGTTGCCTCGCGGACCGCGGAGTCGTACAGTTCCGGGATCTCGTCGATGGAGCGGGCCACCTTGATGCCGCGCCCGCCACCGCCGTAGGCGGCCTTGATCGCGACCGGCAGGCCGTGCTCGTCGGCGAAGGCCACCACCTCGTCGGCGGAGGTCACCGGTTCCTTGGTGCCGGGCACCAGCGGTGCGCCGACGGATTGGGCCAGCTGCCGGGCGGAGACCTTGTCGCCGAGGGTGGCGATGGACTGCGGGGAGGGGCCGATCCAAGTCAGGCCGGCGTCGATGACGCGCTGCGCAAAGTCGGGGTTTTCGGACAGGAAACCGTAGCCGGGGTGGATGGCGTCGGCCCCGCTGCGCTGGGCGGCGTCGATGATCTTGTCCATGTCGAGATAGGACTCGGCCGCGGTCTGCCCGCCGAGGGCGAAGGCCTCATCGGCGAGACGGACATGGATGGCGTCCTGATCCGGTTCGGCGTACACGGCCACCGAGGCGAGGCCCTCATCCTGTGCGGCACGGATGATTCGGACCGCGATTTCGCCGCGGTTGGCGATCAGCACCTTGGAAAAGCTCGTTGGCCCGCACGCGGTGGCGCTAAGTTTCTCTGACATGTATCTATTTTCTCCTACAAAAGGCTCCTAGGGGAGCCTATGTCCTCGTGCCCTGGTTTTGCTGGCGGCAGGCCCGCGGGGCAGCCAAAATTACTGAACTTTTGTTGGAAACCTACAAGACTAGTGCGGCCCCGTGTCGGTCCAGAAGTCCGTGATGTCCGCGCCCAGCTGGCCCATCAGCTGAGCCAGCACCGCGACGGACACGCCGATGACCGCGTTGTGGTCGCCGCTGAGGTGTTCGATGAAGGCGGCGGCGTGACCGTCGATGGTGAACCCGCCGGCGCAGCCTTGCGGTTCGCCAGTGCGCACATAGCGGCGCAGCTGCTCGTCGCTGGGGTGGCCAAAGGTGACTTCGCTGCTGGCGGGCATGGATACCTGTTTGCCGTAGCTAGGGGAGTCCGGCCGGTTGTCAATCAGGGTGTGCCCGGTGTGCAGGGTGCCGGTCTTGCCGCGCATCAACAGCCAGCGCTCGAAGGCTCGTTCTTCGGTGTACGGCTTCCCGTAGGAGGTATCCCCGAGTTCGAAGACGGAGTCGCAGCCCAGCACAAAGCTGCCCTGCGCCGCCGGGTTGGCGGCGACCGAGGCGGCTTTGATCGCGGCGAGGAACTCGGCTTCCGCCAGCGAATTCTTGGCGACCGTCCCGGCCTGCTGCGCCCGGGCCAGCTCGGCGTCCTCGTCTACGGTGGAGACCAGTACGGAGAACTCAATCCCGGCTCCGGTGAGGATCCGGGCCCGGGACGTGGAGGCAGAGCCCAAGATCAGCCGGCTCATGCGGCTACCTTCAGTGCATCGCGCAGCACGTCCAAGCCGACGGATCCCAGCTTCAGGGCCCGGGTGTGGAAGTCCTTCAGGTCAAAGTCGGTACCCAGTAGCTGTTCCTGTTCGGCGCGGATGTCCTCCCAGACGCGCTGGCCCACCTTGTAGGAGGGCGCCTGCCCGGGCCAGCCCATGTAGCGCAGCCACTCGAACTCGCGTTCGCCCTCGGACATGTTGAAGTGCTGGTCCAGAAACTGGCGGCCGTTTTCCGCGTTCCAGATCTCTCCGCCGTAGTGCTCCGGCTGGCGCAGCCCCAAATGCAGGCCGATGTCAAAGACCACCCGGGCGGCCCGGAAGCGTTGGGCGTCCAACATGCCCAGATAGTCGGCCGGGTCATCTAGGTAGCCCAGCTCGTGCATGAGTTCTTCGGAGTACAGGGCCCAGCCTTCGCCGTGGCCGGAGATCCAGCAGCCGTGACGGCGCCAGTCGTTCAGCAGGTCCTTGTAGTAGACGGCCAACCCCAGTTGCAGGTGGTGACCGGGACCGCCCTCGTGATAGACGGGGGTGGTGTCAATCCAGGTGGCGAAC
>CAYZBX010000229.1:0-2370 GCA_964476735.1 uncultured Micrococcaceae bacterium | reverse complement strand
CTTCAGGTACACGGTGCCCTCCACCAGTTCGGAGAGCTTGGGTGCGTGCACCAGCGGGGTGCCACCCTCGCCGAGGGTGACGATGCGGGTGTCCTCGGTGACCGGCAACCGGTCGGCGTATTCGCGGACCACGCCGCGCCATTGGTGAGCCATTAGTTTCCTTCTACTCGCAGAACGGAGGTAATTTCTTTCACGACACTCAGCTGCCGGATCTGCTCGACGGTCGCGGCTAGGTCGGCCTCGCGGCCCGGGTGGGTGACGATGCGCAGCCATGCTTCGGCGACGCCGTTGGTCTTCTCGTGCTCATCCAGCGCGGTCTGGCGCATGGCTTCGATGGACACGTTGTTCTCCGCGAACAGCGAGGCGATCTGGGCGAGCACGCCGGATTGATCGGCGGCGCGCATGGTCACCGCGTAGCTGGTGGTCGCGTCGTCGATCGGCAAGGCGGGCAGCTCCTCATTGGACTCGACGGGCGCGGTCAGCTCCCCGGACACCAGCGAACGCGCGGTGGTGACCAGATCGCCCAGCACGGCGGAGGCGGTGGGGTTGCCGCCGGCGCCCTGGCCGTAGAACATCAGGTCACCCGCGTTCTCCGCCTCGACGAACACGGCGTTGTAGGCCCCGCGCACGGCCGCCAGCGGGTGCTCCCGGGAGATCAGCGTCGGGTGCACGCGCATGGAGACGCCGTCGTCGGTCTTCTCCACGATGGCCAGCAGCTTGATGACCTGGTTCTCGTCTGCTGCGGCGGCGATGTCCGCGGCCGAGACCTTGGTGATGCCCTCGCAGTAGACCTGGTCGAAGTTGAAGTTGCCGTGGAAGGCGAGCGAGGCCAGGATGGCGGCCTTGGCTGCCGCGTCGTGGCCCTCGACATCGGCTGTCGGGTCGGCCTCGGCGTAGCCGAGCTGTTGGGCTTCGGCCAGCACGTCGTCGAAGGCCGCACCGGTGGTGTCCATCTTGTCCAAGATGAAGTTGGTGGTGCCGGTGACGATGCCCATCACCTTGGTGATGTTGTCCCCGCCGAGCGAATCGGAGATCGGCCGCAGGATCGGGATGGCGCCGGCGACGGCGGCCTCGTAGGCCAGCACGGTGTTGTGCTCGGCGGCGAGGGCGTGCAGCTGCGCGCCTTCCTGGGCGATAAGGGCCTTGTTGCCGGTGATCACGGCGGCGCCGGAGGTGAGCGCGGCACGGATGTATTCGCTGGCCGGGTTGATGCCACCGATGAGCTCGATGACGATGTCCGCCTCGGCGATCAGGCCGGCGGCGTCGGTGGTGAACAGCTCGGCGGGCAGCTGGGCGTCACGCTTGCCGTCCAGGTTGCGCACCGCGATGCCGCTCAGGCTCAGTTCGGCGCCGACGCGGCGGGTAATCTCCGCGCTGTCTTCCAACAGGATTCGGGCCACCTGGGCACCGACTGTCCCGGCGCCCAGTAGCGCAACCTTCAGCTGCTTTACATCCGTCACGTTGAGTTCTTCTCCTCCAGTTTTAAGGTTTGCTGCCGGCGACCTGGTCAAAGAACCGGGCCTCGGCAAAGCCGACGTCGCGGCCGAGCATTTCCTCTTCGGTTTCTGCCCGAACCATCAGTTCGGCGCGCCCGTCCTTGACCCCGACAACGGCGGGGCGCGTCAAGTAGTTGTAATTCGATGACAGCGAGTGGCAATACGCTCCCGTCGCCGGCACCGCGAGGATGTCTCCGCGGCCGATGTCGGCCGGTAGGTACACGTCGCGGACCACGATGTCACCGGATTCGCAGTGTTTGCCGACCACGCGGCACAGCACCGGCTGCGCAGTGGAGCTGCGGGAAGCCAAGACGGCCGTGTAATCAGCATCGTAGAGGACCGGGCGCGCGTTGTCGCTCATTCCTCCGTCTACTGAAACATATTTGCGCGTCACGGGACCAACCGGTGAGTCCACTGTGACGTCTTTGACGGTGCCGACCGTGTACAGGGTGACACCGGCCGGGCCGGCGATCGCCCGACCCGGTTCGATGGAGACCTGCGGCATAGCGACCTGATGCTCGAGGCAGGCGGCCACGATGTTCTCGGCCAAGTGCGCGGCGATGGATTCGATGTCCCGGGGCTGATCGGCCTCCGTGTAGGCGATGCCGTAACCGCCGCCGAGGTCCAGTTCGGGCAGCGCCTGGCCGTAGTCGGTCTTGATCTTGGCCAGGAACCCAATCAGCTTCTTGGCGGCCTCGGCGAAACCCTCGGCGGCGAAGATCTGCGAGCCGATGTGCGCGTGCAGCCCGACCAGCTCCATGTTGCCGGAGCCGAGCGCGTACGCGACGGCCTGTTCGGCGGGACTGAGTCCATCAGGGTCGTTCGCCGGGGCGGCCATGGCATGCTCCTCGCTGTTCGTGGTCGGCAACTCGCT
>CAYZBX010000228.1:0-2372 GCA_964476735.1 uncultured Micrococcaceae bacterium | reverse complement strand
AGCCCGGGCTTCGCAGCTGCGAAGCCCGGGCTCTTTCGTTGTCTGGGCGGTGCCCCGTTGAGGGTGCCGGTGGTGCGCCCTTCCTGGTGGCGACGGTTCTGGTGGTGCCGATCGCCAGCACCCGCCGGGTCCGGGCCCGTGGCAGTGGCAGCGGCCTAGTGAACAGCGTGGTGCGGGGGCCGCCGGCGAAGGTGGTGACGCCACCTGTGCCGTCCGCGACGAACACCCGGGTGTCGCCCCGTTGCTCTTGGGGCCGCAGCGAGGCGCGAGCCGCCATGTTCAGTTGGCGGACCCGCTGCTGCAGCCCGGCGACCCGCTCCTCCAGGGCCTCCACCTCGGACTCGAGTTGCAGGATCCGCCGGATGCCCTCCAACGAGACCCCGTCCTTGGACAGGGCTTGGATCTGCCGGAGCTTGGCGACGTCCCGAGCCGAGTAGCGCCGGTGGCTGCCGCCCTGCCGGCGGGGCACCACTAGGCCCAAGCGGTCGTATTGCCGCAGCGTTTGCGGGTGCATGTCCGCTAGCTGGGCGGCCACGGAGATCAGGTAGATCGGCGCGTGTTCGCCCACGATGTTCTCGTTCATCCTTCACTGACCTCCTTCGCAGTTCGGTGCCTTGCTCGACTCTTCGTCGGGTTTAGAGTCGGGCTTCCGCGACCAATCGTTCCCGTGGGTTGTCGGCGGCGGTGGCTTCCCGGAACGCCTGCACTGCGGCCTCCGCGGCCTCGTTGAGGTTCTGCGGGACCACGATCTCCAGCTGGACCAGCAGGTCCCCGGTGTGCTTCTTGGTCTTCACGCCGCGGCCCTTCAGCCGCAGGGTGCGCCCGGAGTTGGTGCCGGCCGGCACCTTCAGCTTCACGGTCTTGCCCTCCAGCGTGGGTACCTCGATCTGGCCGCCGAGTGCGGCCTCGTCGAAGGTCACCGGGACGGTGATGCGGATGTTCTCGCCCTCGCGCTTGAACAGTTTGTGTTCGCGCACCTGCACCGTCACCAGCAGGTCACCCGGACCCGCTTGGCCCGGCTGGCCCTTGCCGGCCACGCGCACCTTCTGGCCGTCGCGGATCCCTGCCGGGATGCGGACGTCGATGGTTTCCCCGGAGTCCGGGACGCGGAACTTGACCGTGGTCCCGTTGATGGAGCCGGCGAAGGAGATGGTGGTGCTGGCGGTGCGGTCCGCGCCCTTGGTGGGCTGGCCGAAGCCGCCGAAGGGGCCGCCGGAACCGTAACCGGCCCCGCCGCCGAACTGGCCGAAGAGGTCGGACAGGTCCGGTCCGCCGCCCCGGGTGGAGTAGCTGTAGCCGCGGGAGCCACCGCCGAACATGTCGCCGAAGAGGTCCTCGAAGCCGCCGGCGCCGCCGCCGGGTCCGCCGGCGGTGAAGCGCGCACCGGAGCCCATCGCCCGGATGGCGTCGTATTCCTTGCGCTGCTCCGGGTCGGCGAGCACCGTGTGAGCCTCGGTGATGTCCTTGAACTTCTTCTCCGCGGCTAGGTCCCCCTGGTTGGTGTCCGGGTGGTACTTGCGGGCCAGCTTCCGGTAGGCCTTCTTGATGTCCGCGGCGGAGGCGTCCTTGGAGACACCGAGGACCTGGTAGAAGTCCTTCTCAAGCCAATCCTGTGAGGCCATGGTGCCTCCCTTCTGTGTTCTGTGTTGTCGTTATGGTGTTGTCTGTGGTCATCGAGCTCCCGCGGCCTACGCCCCGGTGGAGACGATGACCTGGGCGGCGCGGAGCAGCCGGTCGCCGTGCTTGTAGCCCAGCCGGAGGACCTGGGCGACGTGGTCGGCCGGGATCTCCTCGTTGGGGGCCTGCAGCATGGCCTCGTGGATGGTCGGGTCGAACGCGACGCCGACCTCGTGGATGACCTCCAGCCCGAAGCCCTCCAGCACGGACTCGAGCTTGCGCACGATGGCCGCGAACGGGCCGTCGGTCAGGTCCCCGTGTTCGCGGGCCGCGGTGATGTCGTCGAACACCGGGATCAGCCCGCTGAACACCGAGGCGATGGCGTTGTTCTTGGCCACGTCCCGGTCCCGTTCCACGCGGTTGCGGTAGTTGACGTATTCGGCCTGCAGGCGGCGCAGGTCATCCAGCAGCTCCTCCTCGCGATCGGAGTGGGTCTGCTCCTCGACATCGGCGACGATCTGCTCGGCTTCGGCGATCGCCTCTTCGGCGGCCTGTTCGTCGCCGTGCTGCGGTTCTTCCGGGAGGTCTTTGTTCTCGTCGGTCATGTGTTGTCCTTTGCGTTGCGGAGGGGTGATGCGCCGATGGGCTGGGCCGTGGCATGTGTGCCTTGGTGCCCAGCCCATCAGCGTGTGAAGTGAGATGTAGGGGAAGAAGGTTACTTCTTCTCGTCCTCGTCTTCGTCAACAACCTCGGCG
>CAYZBX010000227.1:0-2381 GCA_964476735.1 uncultured Micrococcaceae bacterium | reverse complement strand
CCGCGTAGCGTTCCAGGGCGCGCAGCCCCGGGGTGGTCTTGCGGGTGTCGGCGATGCGCACGGCCGCACCGCGGTAGCTGCGGGCGGCGCCGGCGGCGCGCACATAGCTTGCGGTGGTGGTGGCGATGCCGCTGAGCCGCTGCAGCAGGTTCAGCGCCAGCCGCTCGGCGGTGAGCACGCTGCGGGCGTTGCCGCTGACGGTGGCCAGCCGCTGCCCGGCGGCGAAGGGCTGGCCGTCGGCCAGCTGGAAGCCAACACGGACGCCCGGGTCCACCTGGTGCATGACCTCGGTGAACACCTCGGAGCCGGCCAGCGTGCCGGCTTCGCGGGCGTTGACCACCGCGTTGATCGTAGCCCGCTGCGGGATCAGCAGGTTGGCGGTGAGGTCCCCGGTGGGGGCGTCCTCGATCAGCGCGGCCTGGATCAGCGGTCGGACCAGGCGCAGGTCTAGGGGCAGGATGCCGGAGGGGGCTGTCATCGGGGTGTGCTTCCTTCGTGGTGAGAATCGGCCGCGCGGTTAGCGGCCGTGGGCCGGGGTGAGCTGCCGCGCCCGGGTGCGGACGTTTTGCAGCACCGTGGTGGTGCGGTGGTCGGTTTCGGTGTGCGGGTAGTCGCTGCGGTAGTGCGCGCCGACGCTTTCGGTGCGCAGCCGGGCGGCGTAGGCGATGAGCGCGCCCAGCCCGGCTAGGTGGTGGCCGTTGGCGCTAGCCTGCAGCGCGAACGCGTTCTCGGCGCGTTCCAGCCCGGCCGCGTCGCGCACCACCCCGAGGTGGTCGTCGGCGATGGTCTGGATCCCGGCCAGGATGGCCTCGATGCGGAAGGCCTCGTCGGCGTCGGCCATGCCCTTCGGTTCGGTCGGCTGGATGCTGGTCTCCGGAATGAGGATGCCCTCGGAGATGGTGCCGGCCGGCAGCACTGCGGGTTCGGCCCAGGCCTCGGCGCCGACCGCGGTGACCGCGGCCGCCGCGAACACGACGCCCTCCAGCAGCGAGTTGGAGGCCAGCCGGTTCGCCCCGTGGACGCCGGTGCAGGCGCTCTCGCCGGCCGCGTACAGCCCGGGCAGGGTCGTCTTGGCATTCAAGTCGGTGTAGATCCCGCCCATCCAGTAGTGCTGGGCCGGGGTCACCGGGACCGGCTCGGCGGCCAGGTCGTAGCCTAGGCCGCGCAGCTTCTGCGTGATGGTCGGGAAGCGGCGGGCCACGAAGCCGGGCCCGTGGCGGTGCTCGAGCTCGCGGGCGTCGAGGTAGACGCTGCCGCCGGTGCGGCGCTTCTGCTCGTGGATGGCCCGGGAGACCACGTCCCGCGGGGCCAGCTCGGCCGCCGGGTGGACGGCGGGCATGAACCGGTGACCGCGCTTGTCGCGCAGCACCGCGCCCTCCCCGCGCAGCGCCTCGCTGATCATGAAGCTGCTGCCCTCCACTAGGGTGGGGTGGAACTGGATAAACTCTAGGTCCTTCAGCGCCGCCCCGGCCTGCCCGGCCAGCCAGACGCCGTCGCCGCTGGCGCCGGCCGGGTTGGTGGTGTGCAGGTACAGGTCTCCCAGTCCCCCGGTGGTTAGCAGCACGGCGTCCGCCGCCAGCGTTGCGTGCCCGCCGTCGTGCTCCACCCGCACCCCGCGCACCGCGCCGTGCTCCACGTTCAGTTCGCTGACCGCGGTGTGCTCATGCAGCTGCAGCCGGCCGGCGTCCGCAGCTGCCCGGATCCCGGCGGTCAGGGCCGCCATGATGCCGGCCCCGGTGGCGTCCTGTCCCACGTGCAGGATCCGCGGGTGCGAGTGGGCGCCCTCCAGGCCGAGGTCGAAGCCGTGCGGGTTGCGGTCGAAGTCCACCCCGAGGCGGGCCAGCGTTCGGATGTGGGCGGCCGCCTCGCCGGCCAGCTTGGTCACCGCGGCCACGTCGTTGCGTTGGGCCCCAGCCACCGTGGTGTCCGCGATGTGCGCGGCCACCGAGTCGCCGAGCTTGACGGAGTCGGCGGTGACGGCGGTGATGCCGCCCTGCGCGTAGGCGGAGTTGGAGTAGCCGAGGCTGCCCTTGGTCACCACGGTGACCTCCAGCCCGGCCTCGAGCGCCAATAGTGCGGCGTAGCTGCCGGTGATCCCGGAGCCGACGATGAGTAGGTGCCGTTTGCCGTGTGTACGCATGGCGTCCCCCAGACGGGTGTGAGCGGGTGGGTTCGTTAGTTGCGGGGCTTGGCCGCCAGCATCCGTTCCAGCGCGGTCTTGGCGTCCGTCTGGTCCACGGCCGGCACCTGGATCTGGTTGACCACGTTACCGGCCAGCAGCTCATCCAGCACCCAGGCCAGGTAGGCCGGGTGGATCCGGTACATGGTGGAGCACGGGCAGATCACCGGGTCTAGGCAGAAGATGGTGTGCTGCGGGTGCT
>CAYZBX010000226.1:0-2382 GCA_964476735.1 uncultured Micrococcaceae bacterium | reverse complement strand
GTGTAATTCACGAAATTGTTTTCAGACTTATACACAGCGGTTATCCACACTGTGGACAACTTACAAATGTGTAAGTCCACACCGTCCCATCCGACCCCTTCCCCGGAAACTCAAGGAGAAACAACCATTTCTCTCGGTCCAGTGTTAGTTCTCCACGACCTGTGGAAAACTCGGTACGGTGTGGATACACAAGGCTTGTTTGACAGTTCGGTTTCGAAGACCGTCGAAAGTGGTTTCGAAGATCTCGGTTGTCCCCAAAGTTATCCACAGGACCTGTGGGCAAGAAAAAACCCGGACGTTTCGTCCGGGTTCCCTCGAAGAATTCCTACATCAGCGCCAACGCATGGTCATTAAGAAGCCGACCAGCACGAAGCCGAAGCCGATCACGATGTTCCAGCCACCGGCCGCGGCCACCGGGGCCTGACCCTGGGCGATGTAGTAGACGATGATCCACAGTAGCCCGATGATCATCAGGCCGAACATGATCACCTTGTACCAGAGAGGCAGCGGCTCGCTCAGCCCGAACTCGGCTTCGACGGCTCGGCGTTCTGCTTGGGCCGCGCGGTCACGCTTCTGCTGAACACCTTTGCGGGGACGCGATACAGGCACTGATCAACCTCACTGGTAAATTACATAAGACGACACCATTCTAACGAAGAACGGGACAAACGTTGGCACGACGTAGACGCAACTGGTTCGCCATGATCATCGGCGGCATCGGTGAAATCCTCATGACGTTGGGCATCTTCTTGCTGCTCTTTGTGGTCTGGGAACTCTGGTGGACCAACTTCGACGCGGAGAAGGCGCAGAAGGCCGCCACCCAGGACCTGTTCGCCGGCTACGACCCTTCGGCCAAGGACGGCAAGGACAAGGGGCTGGAGGGCCTGAAGCTCACCATCGGCGAGGGCGACGTCTTCGGCGTCATGTACGCCCCCCGCCTCGGCGAGGACTACGCGGTGCCGATCTCCGAAGGTACCACCGACGAGGTGCTGAACACCGTGGGCCTGGGTCATTACCCGGATACCCAGTGGCCTGGGGAGAGCGGCAACTTCGCGATCGCCGGGCACCGGCAGACCCACGGCGCGGTGCTGTGGAACCAAGACAAGTTCGTGGACGGGGACAGGGTCTACATCCAGACCCTCAACGGCTTCTTCACCTACGAGGTCAAGGTCACCAAGATCGTCCAACCCAGCCAGTCCGAGGTGATCGCCCCGAACCCGATGAACCCGCAGCTGCAGGCCGACTCCTCCTGGCTGACGCTGACCACCTGCCACCCGCCCTACACCACGCTGGAGCGGATGATCACCCACGCGGAACTGGTGGATCAGCGGCCGGCCTCCCAGGGCCCGCCGAAGGCGATCGAGCGGATCGTGGAAAAGACCGTCAACGCGGCCCAGTCCGGGCGCGACTAAGCCAGCAGAAAGAGAGCAAGAGCATGTACGCGTGGATCTTCCGCCACCTGCCCGGCCCGCTGTGGCTGCGCATCATCGAAGCGTTGATCATCATCGCCGCGATCGTCTACGCCCTGATGACCTGGGTGTTCCCGTGGCTGAACCAGTACAACCCGTTCACCGACTCGACCGTCGGGCTCGGGCTACTCACCCGCCTCGGCCAGTAGACCGCAGGCCTAGTCCTCGTCCTCTTTGTCCTTCTTCTTGGACTTGCTTGGCTTCGGGGACGGCGACTCGGATTCCTCGTCATCGTCATCACTCGGGCTCGGTGACGGGGTTGGCGTCGGGGTCGGCTTCGGCGGGGCGGTCGCGATCGTCACCACCACGGTGGAGCCCTGATCCACGCTGTCCCCGGCGGACTTGTCCTGCTTGATCACGGTGCCGGGAACACCGTCCTCGGACTGTTCGTAGCGAGCCTCGATAGACAGCCCGTACTTCTTGTCCTCCAGCGTCTTGGTGGCATCAGCCAAGCTAAGACCCATCACGGAGGGAACCTTCACCTTCCCGGAGGACAGGGTCAGGTCAACCGAGGAGCCGACCTTCACCTTGGAGCCCAGCGCCGGGTTGGTGGACATCAGGCGGTCCCGCGGCACGGTCGGCGAATCCACCTGATCCACGTTGTCCACGGACAGGCCCAGCTCGTTGAGCTTGTCCCGCACCGTGGCCTCGGACTTGCCCTTCAGGTCCTTCGGGATGGTCACCTGTTCCGGTCCCTTGGAGATCAGCAGGGTGATTTCGGAGTTGTTCGGCAGCGATCCGCCGGCCGGCGGAGTGGTGCCCACCGCTAAGCCCTTGTCCACGTCGGCGGAGAACTCCTCCTCCACGATCGGGCGGAAGCCGGCCTCGGTGAGGATGTTCTGCGCCTCGGTCTGCGCCTTGCCCTTCACGTCCGGGATTGCGACCCGGGCGGAGGCCGCGCGTTGCTCGTTCA
>CAYZBX010000225.1:0-2387 GCA_964476735.1 uncultured Micrococcaceae bacterium | reverse complement strand
AGTGATCCTCTTCGGCCAGAGCCTTCTCGACGCGGGCTGCCCAGCGTTCGTTACCGACAAGGCGGTCAAAGCTCTCGGTCTGAAGCGCCAGCAGGTCTGGCACATCAAGAGGTTCTTTAATCTTTGCAAATGAAACTCGGCCGGCGCTTTCGGCGCTGCGGGCTGAGCTAGCGGTTGAGTTGTTAGAGGTGCTCGAGGCGACCAAGATGGATCCTTCCACAGACCTTCAGGTTTCCTAGTGCATTCCGCTTCTCATAAATACCTTGCCCACCGCTATATGAAGGCTTAAGGAACAGAAGGGTTGCGCAAAGATCCATCGTATCTTCAACGTCAACCCAGCTTCAAGTGCAGACCCTGTGAATTCCCCCACCATCTGTGTGCTCGGGTGGCGGATGTGGCCTGTGCGCAGTCATCTCTAACGAAAAGAAGAATAGCACCTTTAGGTGCCGAAACGCCGAATATTGCCGAACTTTGCGGGTTTCCCGCCCCGACCACTGCTGTTCTTCCGAGTGCAAGGCTCGGGACGGCTACGCCTTCACGGCTTCATCAGGTCCACGGCGCTTAAGAAACGCGAAGGCCCCCACTGCTGGTTTCCCAGCGGCGGGGGCCTTCGATTGCTTGTTAGCTAGAAAGCTAAGCAGCTAAGCACAAATGCTTACTTGAGGGTGACGGTAGCGCCAGCGCCTTCCAGCTGCTCCTTGGCCTTCTCGGCTGCTTCCTTGTCAACGCCTTCCAGAACGGCCTTTGGTGCACCGTCAACCAGGTCCTTGGCTTCCTTCAGACCCAGGGAGGTCAGTGCGCGGACTTCCTTGATGACGGCGATCTTCTTGTCGCCAGCGGCTTCGAGGACAACGTCGAATTCGCTCTGCTCTTCAGCGGCGCCGCCTTCAGCAGCACCACCGGCAGCGCCGGCAGCAGCAACAGCAACTGGGGCAGCTGCGGTTACTTCAAAGGTCTCTTCGAAAGCCTTGACGAATTCGGACAGTTCAATCAGGGACAGTTCCTTGAAGGCGTCAATGAGTTCTTCGGTGGTCAGTTTCGCCATGGTGGCGCTCCTTATAGGTCTAGCTGAAAACTTGTGTCAGTCTTCGCGTGGATCTTGAAATTTCTTGTGGCCGGTAGGCCGAGTGACCGCTTCGCGGTCGGGTGAGGTTGCGCCGCGTGACGCAGCCTCGGTTGCTTAGGCAGCTTCTTCCAGCTTTGCCCGCAGCGCGTCGGTAACCCGAGCGGTCTGGGACAGTGGGGCCTGGAAGAGTGCTGCGGCCTTGGACAGTGCGCCCTTCATGGCGCCTGCAGCCTTGGCCAGCAGTACCTCACGGGATTCAAGATCCGCGAGTTTCTTGATACCTGCTTCGTCGAGTTCGGCGCCATCCATGTAGCCGCCCTTGACGATCAGGTTTGGGTTGTCCTTGGCAAAGTCACGCAGGCTCTTAGCCACTTCCACCGCGTCACCGGTGACGAAAGCGATAGCAGATGGGCCAGACATCTTGCCTTCAAAGGCGGTGATGCCAGCTTCTTTAGCTGCGATTTCGGTAAGCGTGTTCTTCACCACGGCGTAGGTCGCGTTCTCACCCATGGAACGGCGAAGAGTCTTCAGCTGTTCAACGGTGAGACCACGGTATTCGGTCAAAACGGCGGCAGAGGAGTTGCTGAAGAGATCCTTCAGCTCCGCTACCGCGGCTGCCTTGTCCGGTCTAGCCATGGTTCTCCTTCCAATCTGGTATTCACCAGTCGGGAAGTGAAGATTCAAAAGCTTGAGCTCAATAAAAAAGCCTCGCGCAAGTGCACGAGGCTGAATTTCTCTCAACAGAACACTGTTCTGGAGGATCAGTCTGGTTCACCTGCGTAGGGCACTCATTGAGAGTTTTATAGTGAATTCTCACGTCCGACGGTCTTCGGTACCGTTCAAGTCTAAGCCCACCGCTGCCCCATCGCCAAATCGAGGAACGGAGACGCTCATCACGGGGCTTGAACTTGGTTTCTCCACTCAAGATCATAGCTGCCACCTAACTAATGCTCGACATAGTTTAGGCTCAAGAAGCAGAGACCAAATCTTACTTCTGCTATTGGCTGGAGACATGATCCCTAATCGGCGGCCGATCAAATTCATGTATGACTACTGCGATCAACCTTTCGTTGAGCTTGGAGCTTTGGACGGTGAGCTGAACGCCGGGCCTATCGAGTACCTGTACGCAACAGCGCCTAAAGAGCTGGTGACTCGTCTTGATACGTGGGTCCGTTTCATAGATCAGCACTTCGACTTTGAGGCTGGGTTCACTGGCAATGAGGAACAGCGCAAGCAGGCAGATCGAGAATACTTCGCGATCGCCCAGCGACTGCGCGATGCGGGGTTCACCAACATTCTTCTTGACATGTGGTGGTAGGAG
>CAYZBX010000224.1:0-2452 GCA_964476735.1 uncultured Micrococcaceae bacterium | reverse complement strand
GGCCTGCTGAAGGCGCTCATCGCGCTGGACGATGTCATCGCGCTGATCCGCCTCTCCGCCACCGCGGACGAGGCCCGCGACGGGCTCATGGAGCTGCTGGACATCGACGAGCGCCAGGCCAAGGCCATTCTGGACATGCAGCTGCGCCGGCTGGCCGCACTGGAACGCCAGAACATCCAAGACAACTACGACGAGCTGCAGGCCAAGATCGCCGAATACCGGCAGATCCTAGAATCCCCGGCCCGCCAGCGGGAGATCATCTCCGAGGAGCTGGCAGAGATCGTGGAGAAGTTCGGCGACGAACGCCGCACCAAGATCCTGCCCGGCTTCGACGGGGACATGTCGGTCGAAGACCTGATCCCAGAAGAAGAAGTCGTCATCACCATCACCCACGACGGCTACGTCAAACGCACCCGCTCGGACAACTACCGGCAGCAGGGCCGCGGCGGCAAGGGCGTCCGCGGGGCCTCCCTGCGCGGGGACGATGTGGTTCAACACTTCTTCGTCACCACCACCCACCACTGGCTGCTGTTCTTCACCAACCTGGGCCGGGTCTACCGGACCAAGGCCTACGAGCTAATGGAGGGCGGCCGGGACGCCAAGGGCCAACACGTCGCCAACGTCATGGCCTTCCTGCCCGATGAGACCATCGCCCAGGTGCTGGCCATCCGCGACTACGAGCAAGCCTCCTACCTGGTGTTGGCTACGCGTAACGGTCTGGTGAAGAAGACCGCGCTGACCCAGTACGACACCCCGCGCACTGCCGGCGTGATCGCCATTAACCTGCGTGAAGGCGACGAAGTCGTTTCCGCCCAGCTCGTCGAACCGGACGATGACCTGATGCTGGTCTCCAAACTCGGCCAGTCCCTGCGTTTCACTGCCACCGACGAAGCCCTGCGCCCCATGGGCCGGGCCACCTCCGGTGTTACCGGCATGAAGTTCCGTGCCGGGGACGAGTTGCTCGCCATGGACGTCGTCACCGAGGACTCCTACGTGTTCGTCGTGACCGACGGTGGCTACGCCAAGCGGACCGAATCCGAACAGTACCGCATCCAGAACCGCGGCGGACTCGGCATCAAGGTCGGCCGCTACCAAGAAGAACGCGGCCACCTGGTCGGGGCCATGATCGTCCAAGAAGACGACGAAGTGCTCGTGGTCATGGAAAAGGGCAAGATCGTCCGCTCCGCCGTAGACCAGGTCCCCGCCAAGGGCCGGGACACCATGGGCGTCATCTTTGCCCGCCCGGACAAGGACGACCGCATCGTGGCCGTCACCAAAAACTCCGAACGGGACTTGGCCGCAGCCGAGGATGCCGAAGACGAGCAAAATCCTGACGGTGAGACCGAGCAGGTCGCAGAGAATGCAACCGAGCCGGTGAATGAAGTACCGTTGGACTCTGAAGAAACTGATCCTGAGAACGACACCACCGAAGACGACGGAGGCCAGGCGTGAGTAGTCCGCAGAACAAGCCGGCGGAGAAGCAAACGGCAAAGACCAAGCCGGTAACCAAGGCTGCCGCCAAACCGGCGGCCAAACCCGGCGCCGGCGGGCCACTGCCGAAGAAGCCCTCCAACGCGCCAGCGGCAAGCGCTCAGGGCGGCAAGGCCCCGGCCAAGGGTGGCACGGCCCGCCCGGCGCTGGTGCGCCCCGCACCGAAGGCCAAGGTGCGCAAGGCCCGCCTGCTCATCTCCAAGGTGGACCCGTGGTCGGTGCTGAAGATGTCCTTCTTGCTCTCCGTGGCGCTGGGCATCATCACGGTGGTCTGCGCAGTGGCACTGTGGACCATCATGGACCTCTCTGGCATCTTCGACCGGATCAACGAGCTGCTGGGCCAGGTCCTCGGCTCTGAGGCCGACGGACAGGGCTTCGAGGTCCAGTCGCTGGTCTCGCTGGGCCAGGTCGCTTCCGTGGCCACCATCATTGCCGTGATCAACGTGGTCCTGTTGACCGCCATCTCGATGCTGATCGCGCTGGCCTACAACATCTCCTCCTCACTGGTCGGCGGCATCGGGGTCACCCTCACCGACGACTAAGCAAGGTCGAAAAACTGCGTGAAATCGGCTCCCGGAAGATCAACCGGGAGCCGATTTTGTTTTTCGCGGAACCTCCTATAAAGTTAATTCTCGTGCTGAGGGCGTATAGCTCAGGCGGTTAGAGCGCTTCGCTGATAACGAAGAGGTCCCAAGTTCAAGTCTTGGTACGCCCACGGAACACCTTTCCAGAACCTCACACGGCAGGTTGAAGGAGACACGAATGAAGAAACGAATCCTCGGTTCGATCATCATCTCCGTACTGGCTGCCCTGGGATTCAAGTAGTGGAAAGATGTTCAGGATCAGAAACAAGACTGGTCGGCCGAGACAGACAAGCTCTAGGCTGCTAGACTTTTTCAGATCAACCCTCGGGGGCATGGCGCAATTGGTAGCGCATCTGCTTTGCAAGCAGAGGGTTAGG
>CAYZBX010000223.1:0-2461 GCA_964476735.1 uncultured Micrococcaceae bacterium | reverse complement strand
TCGAGGTGGAGCGCTCCCTGCGGGTGCTCGACGGTGCCGTGGTGGTGCTGTGTGGTTCTTCCGGTGTCCAGCCGCAGACCGAGACCGTGTGGCGTCAGGCCAACAAGTACGAAGTGCCGCGCATGGTGTTCGTCAACAAGATGGACCGTACCGGTGCGAACTTCTTCAATGTCGTTGACCAGCTCAAGGACCGCCTGGGTGCCAACCCGGTGCCGATCCAGATCAACTGGGGCACCGAAGAGGAGTTCCAGGGCGTCATCGACCTGATCGAGATGAAGGCTATCAAGTGGAACGAGGCCGACCTCGGCACCACCTATGACCTCGTCGACATCCCGGCCGAGCTGCAGGAGAAGGCCGAGGAGTATCGCGAGTACATGGTCGAGGCCGCCGCCGAGGCGTCCGAAGAGCTCATGGACAAGTACCTGGAAGGCGGTGAGCTGACCAAGGAAGAGATCAAGGCCGGCCTGCGTCGTCGCACTCTCAACAACGAGATCGTGCCGGTCACCTGCGGCTCCGCGTTCAAGAACAAGGGCGTGCAGGCGGTGCTGGACTCGGTCATCGAGTACCTGCCGTCACCCACCGAGGTCAAGGCCATCGAGGGTGAGCTGGACGACAAGGACGGCACCGTGGCCACTCGCGAGGCGGACGACAGCGCCCCCTTCGCGGCCCTGGCGTTCAAGATCGCCACCGACCCCTTCGTCGGCACCCTGACCTTCATCCGCGTCTACTCCGGCGTGCTGAAGTCCGGCGACAGCGTCTTCAACTCCGTGAAGATGAAGAAGGAGCGCGTCGGCCGTATCGTTCAGATGCACGCCAACTCCCGCGAGGAGGTCAAGGAAGTGCGCGCCGGCGATATCGCCGCCTGTATCGGCATGAAGGACGTCACCACCGGTGATACCCTCTGCGACCAGGACGACAAGATCATCCTGGAGCGCATGGAGTTCCCGGACCCGGTGATCTCCGTGGCCGTGGAGCCCAAGTCCAAGGCCGACCAGGAGAAGATGGGCGTGGCCCTGGGCAAGCTGGCTCAGGAGGATCCGTCCTTCCGGGTGCGCACCGACGAAGAGACCGGTCAGACCATCATCTCCGGCATGGGTGAGCTGCACCTCGACATCATTGTCGACCGCCTGCGCCGAGAGTTCAGCGTTGAGGCAAATATCGGCAAGCCGCAGGTCGCCTACCGCGAAGCCATCCGCAACTCGTGCGAGATCGAAGGCAAGTTTGTGCGCCAGTCCGGCGGCCGCGGTCAGTACGGTCACGTCTGGATTCGCTTCGAGCCTGCTGCCGAAGGTGAAGAGGGACTGCAGTTCGTCAACGAAATCGTGGGCGGCGTGGTACCCAAGGACTTCATTCCCGCGGTCGAAAAGGGCATCAGCGAGCAAATGCAGAACGGTGTTGTGGCCGGTTATCCGCTGCTCGGTCTCAAAGCGACCATTTTCGACGGCTCCTATCACGACGTCGACTCCTCCGAGATGGCGTTCAAGATCGCAGCCTCCATGGCCACCAAGCAGCTCGCCCAGCACGGCGGTGCCGTATTGCTTGAGCCGATCATGAAGGTGGAAGTGATCACGCCGGAAGAAAACATGGGTGACGTAGTGGGTGACCTGAACCGTCGCCGCGGCTTGATTCTCGGTATGGACGAAAGCGTTTCCGGCAAGGTGGTCAATTCCGAAGTGCCGCTTTCGGAAATGTTTGGGTATGCTACGGACCTCCGCTCAGCAACTCAGGGTCGCGCTACGTACACCATGGAGTTCCTGAAATACGCCGAGGCACCGAGCAACATTGCCCAGGAAATCATCGCCAAGGGCAAAGGCTGATCGAATCCGGTCTGACTAAATATTTAGAGGCTTACTGAAAATGGCAAAGTCAAAATTCGAACGAGCAAAGCCCCACGTAAACGTGGGCACCATTGGTCACGTTGACCATGGCAAGACCACGCTGACGGCAGCGCTGACCCGCGTGTGCGCGGAGATCTGGGGCGGCGGTCAGGCCATCGCCTACGACGGTATCGACAAGGCGCCGGAAGAGCGCGAGCGCGGCATCACCATCGCCACCTCGCACGTTGAGTACGAGTCCGAGACCCGTCACTACGCTCACGTTGACTGCCCGGGACACGCCGACTACGTCAAGAACATGATCACCGGTGCCGCCCAGATGGACGGCGCCATCCTGGTGTGCTCCGCCGCTGACGGCCCCATGCCGCAGACCCGCGAGCACATCCTGCTGTCCCGCCAGGTCGGCGTGCCCTACATCGTTGTGTTCATGAACAAGGCCGACATGGTCGACGACGAAGAGCTGCTCGAGCTGGTTGAGATGGAAGTGCGCGAGCTGCTGGACCAGTACGAGTTCCCCGGCGACGACACCCCGATCATCATCGGCTCTGCGCTGATGGCGCTGAACGGCGAAGACGACAACGGCATGGGCACCAGCGCGGTCAAGAAGCTGGTCGAGACTCTGGACG
>CAYZBX010000222.1:0-2465 GCA_964476735.1 uncultured Micrococcaceae bacterium | reverse complement strand
GGCGGCATCGCCAAGCAGCGCTGGTCTGTCTCCGACACGGCCGAATACGGCGACTACGTCTCCGGCCCACGCGTGGTGGATGCCGACGTGAAGGCCAAGATGCAGGCCGTCCTGGAAGACGTGCAGAACGGCAACTTCGCCAAGCGCTTCATGGACGACCAGGCCAACGGCGGCAAGGAGTTCAAGGAACTGCGTGCCAAGGGCGAAGCCCACCCGATCGAGGCCGTCGGCAAGGACCTGCGCAAGCTGTTCTCCTGGATCCAGGTCGAGGACGACTACGAAGGCACCGCCGCCCGCTAAGGCCGGCGCCACGCCCCACAAACGACCGGCCCACACCTAGGGTCCGGTGACCACTGGACAAGCCGGGTGCTTCTCACCACCATGACGCAAGCACCCGGCTTTGCCATTACCCACCACACCCACACCGTTAGAGGAACACGTGTCCAACGCTAAACCTGTTGTACTCCTTGCCGAAGAACTCTCCCCAGCGACCATTGAAGCCCTCGGCGACGGTTTTGAGATCCGCCAGACTGACGGTGCAGACCGAGCCGCCCTACTCCCAGCCCTCGCCGAGGCCGACGCCGTGATGGTGCGCTCGGCCACCCAGATGGACGCCGAGGCCATCGCCGCCGCGCCGCGGCTGAAGGTCATCGCCCGCGCCGGCGTGGGCCTAGACAACGTGGACATCAAGGCCGCCACCCAGGCTGGCGTCATGGTGGTCAACGCCCCCACCTCCAACGTCACCTCCGCCGCGGAGCTGACCTGCGGCCACATCCTCGGCCTCGCCCGCAACATCGCCCCAGCCAACGGCGCCCTGAAGAACGGGGAGTGGAAGCGCTCCAAGTACTCCGGGGTGGAGCTGTTCGAGAAGACCCTGGGCATCATCGGCCTAGCCCGGATCGGCGGTCTGGTCGCCGAACGCATGATCGCCCTCTGCTTGCACATCGGCGCCGACCCGCCGTACGTGACCTCCGCCCGCGCCGCCCAGTTGGGCGCCCAGCTGGTGGAACTGGACGAGCTGCTGGCCCAATCCGACTTCGTGACCATCCACATGCCGCGCACCCCGGACACCATGGGCATGCTCGGCGCCGAGGCGTTCGCCAAGATGAAGGACACCGCCTACGTCATCAACGTGGCCCGCGGCGGCCTGGTGGACGAGGACGCCTTGGACGTGGCCCTGACCAACAAGCAGATCGCCGGCGCCGCGGTTGACGTGTTCGTGAAGGAACCGGCCACCGACCTGGCCTTCTTCGCCCACGACAACGTGGTGGTCACCCCGCACCTGGGCGCCTCCACCGCCGAGGCCCAGGAGAAGGCCGGCATCTCCGTGGCCAAGTCCGTGCGCCTAGCGCTGGCAGGGGACCTGGTCCCGGACGCCGTGAACGTGGCCGGCGGCCGCGTCAACGAGGACGTCCGCCCGGGCATCCCGCTGATCGAGAAGCTGGGCCGCATCGTCTCCTCGCTGGCCAAGGACTCGCTGACCGCGGTGGAGATCACGGTGGCCGGGGAGATCGCCAACCAGGACGTGAAGGTGCTGGAGCTGGCCGCGCTGAAGGGCATCTTCGCCGGGCACACCTCCGAGCAGGTCTCCTACGTCAACGCCCCGGTGCTGGCCGAACAGCGCGGGGTGGCCGTGAACCTGAAGACCACCACCGAGTCGGACGCGTTCCGCAACAAGCTCACCGTGCTGGGCGCCACCTCCTCCGGCAAGCAGGTCTCCGTGACCGGCACGCTGACCGGTCCCCGCCAGATCCAGAAGCTGATCGGCGTGGACGACTACGAGCTGGAGGTCCCGCTCACCGAGCACATGATGTTCATCCGCTACCAGGACCGCCCCGGCGTGATCGGCGAGCTGGGCCAGACCCTGGGCTCGAACAACGTGAACATCGCCGGCATGCAGGTCTCCCGGAACGTCGCCGGGGACGCCCTTGCCGTGCTGACCTTGGACTCCACCACACCGGAGGGCGTGCACGACGAGCTGAAGGACAAGATCAACGCGACCGTGGTCTCGGAGATCGACCTCGAAGACTGACCTCGGCAGCACACCGAACAAACCACACGCACGCGGCGGCGGCAGCACCAGAGACACCAAGCTGGGCGCCGTCGCCGCGCGCTTTGAGACACTGATCAGGTAACGTAACTAATCGTGAGCACACAGCAGACCTATTACCTCACCACAGCCATCGCCTACCCCAACGGCGAGCCGCACATCGGCCACGCCTACGAGTACATCGCCACCGACGCGATGGCCCGGTTCAAACGCCTGGACGGGTACGACACCTTCTTCCTGACCGGCACCGACGAGCACGGCCAGAAGATGCAGACCACCGCCGAGAAGCTCGGCATGGCCACCGCAGAGCTGGCCGCCCGCAACGCCGCCGTGTTCAAGCGCATGGACGACGAGGTGCTCAACGTCTCCTACGACCGGTTCATCCGCACCACCGACCCCGACCACCACGCCGCCT
>CAYZBX010000221.1:0-2471 GCA_964476735.1 uncultured Micrococcaceae bacterium | reverse complement strand
CACGGTGTCATTACGGGCGGGGGCCAGAACAACGTCCCTGGACATCACACCTAGGTCTATAGCTTGCTCCGTCAGGACCTCAACGACCAATGCGACCCGAGCTCTTCTGAGCTTCCCTAAATTCATGACCACACCTCTGGCACTCAAGTGCACAGTGCTGACATTTCCTGTCAGCACCCTCCTATATGTACCTACGTGTCCGATGATCGTTTTACGGACATTTGCAGCCGAATGATGTTGGCCATGCCTAACAATCTTGGATGCGGAGCGAGCTAGACACTTAGCACGGCTAAGTTCGCTTGACCCGACGGAGCAAGCTAGACACTTAGGCCGCCTAAGTTCGCTCACCCCTGGTCGGGCACCCAAAAATTGGGGCGTTGCACTGGGCTTTGAGAGGTCCGTTAATGGTCCTTTTTCTTGCAGCATCCTTGCTCCTTGGAGATCTTCTTTGGTTTCAAAGCCTTAATAGTTTTAATGGCTCTGGCATGGACAGTTTCCGGTAACCAGGCAGTGACAAAGGGAAAAATCATCTTGAGAAAATGTATGCCGAGAAGCATCCAAAAGACTTCCGGAGGCATCTCAACCAGCAAATCCCCATGTGGGAGGGGGATAGAAAACCTAATGGTGGTTTCGGAGGGCATTAGTTCACCTCCTCTCACCTATTAGGTGCGGGTTCTGCCCGTTGAGACAGTGTCCGGGCATGAAAAAGCTCGAGCCGTCGAGGACGGTTCGAGCTTTCGAACGCTATTGATTTTGGATATGAAAAAAGCCGGTCAGATTACTTTCTGAACCGGCTGAAAATGGGCATACGGAATAGAGCCATTTCGCACTCTATCAAGAGCATAAAAATACCGGTCAAGCAGAAACGCTGAACCGGTTGGGATCGGACATAGTAGTACGACGGTTTTGAGTATATTGAAAAAACCCAATGCTGACAAGCAATGGGAAGTATATCTGGGCGCTCTAAAGGCCTGGTGTGTCAGAGTTTACTAGTTTTTGGGCGCAGAAGAAGTCCCATGCGTGACACTCTACTGATTTTTGGGCACAGTAGGTACCCCTTGTGAAAGATCATAGGTCGTTATTGAGTGCGTTGTGGACGGTGCCCACAGAGCATCCAACCTCGGCCGCTATAGCGCGCATGGATAAACCTGTTTTGCGGAGTTCTCGGATCTTCTGCCGGCGTTGTTCAGCGCGGTTGAGATAGGTCTCTCTGGATTCGGCTGTCCATTCCATGATGGTGCGGATGGACAGGCCGGTCTTTTCGGCGACCTCACGTGCGGTTTTACCGTTACGAGGGATTCTTTCTCTAGTTGTCATCGTTGATAGCTTTCTCGATCAAGGCTTTTTGCTTCGCTAAACGAGTCGCTGCGCTTCTTTTTCCTCGTGCTGAT
Source organism: uncultured Micrococcaceae bacterium (assembly GCA_964476735.1). Taxonomy (GTDB): domain Bacteria; phylum Actinomycetota; class Actinomycetes; order Actinomycetales; family Micrococcaceae; genus Micrococcoides. The sequence continues at coordinate 1,080 of CAYZBX010000221.1, read as the reverse complement.
TGGATCGTAGTGAAGGTGGCTTCGTAGACTGCTGGTCCGTCGGCCCACATCCGTGATTGGGTGGTGATCCACTTGTGGATGCTGGTAGCAATTTGGTGGGCTTCGTTTGCTGGCAGTGGTTCGTTGAACTCAGCGTTGAGTTCGGAAACGTGCCAGCTGATGGCATTGAAGAACCCATGTGAGTCGCCAAAATGATGGCGGAGTTCTCGATATGCCCATGTCCGTGCAGTTTCAAAGATTGCGCAGTTGCGTCCCAGGCCCACAGGGTTCTTGCGTCGTGTGCGTCGCCAGGATGGTGGCGGCATAAGCCCATGACCGGTCAGATTTTCTTCAAGCTGCGGTAGCGTGTACAGCTCATTGGACCACCAAGAAGCGTTCCAGTGGTCGTGTTCCGGGTTTTTGGTCATCAGCCCGGAATAGCTTTTATCGCCATCCACAGAGCGGCGCAGTCCTTCAGTGACAGCTGCTGCAAAGGCTAGCGGCTTACGTCGAGCATATTCAGTGCGGGTGATGGGTTCTTTGAGTGCCCAGACGGCATGTGCGTGGCCGTTGGCAGGGTTTTCGACTACCGCATTGGGGCGCCATCCTTCCCGATCCCAGATGGACCTCAACAGGGCGTCCTCATGATCGATATCGACGACCAACAAGTTGCTGACGGCCTGGGGGTTGGCTTCGATGTAGCGGCGTTGTAGGGCGTTCTGACGAGAGCCGCGGTAGATGCCTGCCTTGAGGTCATCGGACGCTAGCGGCCATATCGGTAGCCAGAGCTGCTCCCAGCGCGTTGTGGTGTCTGCCATACCTCGACAATGGCACACCTGGACAACAATCGCTGGGAGATCCGTAGGCGTGTTCAAAGTATGCGAGGAACCAAGTCAGATGTTTCCGCAAAAACGCGGTCGCTTTAGCGACTCCGCTGGCCACCCAAATGAGTGCCTGTAGAAGCTTCGTACCCAAATGCACCACCCTCAAATCAGCCAAGTGCAACGTCCTCCTAGAGGAGGGTTTCAGCTCAAGCAGACTTAGGTGCCCTAGGTGTGATGTCCAGGGACGTTGTTGAGTCGGTCGAAGGGTACGCCGCCA
>CAYZBX010000220.1:593-2480 GCA_964476735.1 uncultured Micrococcaceae bacterium | reverse complement strand
AGGCGGTTCTTCGGGGTCGAAGTGAGTCAGGGCCTTCTCCCGCGCCAGCGCGGGGGAGAGCAGCCACAGGGTGAGGAATCCCAGAATGAACAGTACGGCCATCGGGTAGCCCAGTTCCGGCCGGATCAGGTTTAGCAGGGTCGCGGTGAGCACTCCGCCGCCTAAGAGCACCGCCCACAGCAGCAACATGTGATCGTACTGCTTCTTGACTGCAGGGCTTTCACCTTTGACGCGGCGCATGCGGACCTTTCCGGGCACGAGGCTAGCTCGGGGATAGATGAGGGGACTCCTTCAATCTTAAGGCACAACGGGCGCTAACCGTTCCTGCCGCGCCCAACGCCTAAGATAGAACAGAGAATCTCAGCGGACAGTTTTTCGGAAGGCCTGCATGAAAGCTACGGACACGAAGGTGGCGACACGGCACGTGTCTTGGGCGGCACCCGGGGTGCGACCGGCCGTGGCGTGGGGGTTCCTCGGTTCCGTCTTGGTCCTTTTCGGGTCCTTCGGGGTGGGCTGGCTGCCCGCGGTCTCCGAGTTGAACACGCTACCGCTGTTCCTGTTCCTGCGCACGACCGTCACCGGCGCGATCCTGTCCACCGTGCTGTTGACCGCCGGGGTCTGGTTGATGATCTACGGATGGCTGCTCTTGGGCCGTGCCCTGAGAACCGCCAGCGGTCAGGACCCGGACCGGGGCGTGGTGATGGCGCAAAAGCCGCGCCTCGATGTTGACGACACCGGCTACATCCAAGACCCGGTTGCCATGTCGATGAGCTGGCGGGAGCCGCTAGCGCTCTGGCTGCGGGAAAACTGGCAGCGCATCAGGACGTCTTGGTGGAGCCGGGGATCGCTGCGCATCGTCAATGCGGCGACCATCATCTGGATGTTGCCGCTGCTGGTCACGGTGCCGATTTTTTCCCGTGACATCTTCGCCTACGTCGGCCAGGGCCGACTGGTGCTCAACGGCGGGGACCCGTACTCGGTCGGTATCTCAACCATTTCTAACTGGTTCCAGCTCGGCACCGACTCCATGTGGGCCGAAGACGGCACACCCTACGGACCGGTGTTCATCTGGATGGAGGCGCTGGCGGTGCAGGCCTCGGATGGGTCGCTGGAGTGGGCGTTGTTTTATCTGCGTCTGCTTGCGGTCGCCGGCGCTCTGCTGTGCTTGTTGTTCCTGCCCTTGTTGGCGCGGCAGCACGGGATCGATCCGGCTCGTGCCCAGTGGCTGGCCAGCGCCAACCCCCTTTTCTTGATCTCCTACGTCGCGTCCGGGCACAACGATGTGCTCATGGTCGCCTTCGCGCTGGCCGCCGTGTATTTCGCACTACGGCGGCAAGGCGTGCTCGCGGTGCTGGCGTTGACGGTGTCCGTGGGTATCAAACCGATCACCATCGTGCTGCTGCCGTTCATCGGCCTCATGTGGTCGCCGGCCGGAGCGCGCTGGATGAAGAAGTTTGGCTATTGGGTCCTGTGCGGCGGTATCTTCTTGGCGTTGATGGCGATCATCGGCTACCTCAATGGCTACGGGTTCGGCTGGGTGAAGGTCATGCTCGGCACCGGCACCGGTTACACGTTCTGGTCCCCGGTCGGCTTCTCCCAGCTGCTGCTGAGCAACCTTGGCAACGCGTTCGGCTTCGACGAGAACCTGCTGGCCTCCATCGTGAAGCTTGCTGGCCGCTTGAGCTCCGTGGTCCTCGTACTCATCCTGATCTTCCGCGGGCCGGATCGCCAGCTGAGCATCCGGATGACGTTGGCGTTCACCGCGCTGGTCATCCTCTCACCGGTCATCCACCCGTGGTATCTGCTCTGGCTGCTGCCGCTGTTCACCATGATCGGGATCAAAGACAATTGGCAGCTGAGCTGGGTGGTCTTCACCGTGGCGTTCCT
>CAYZBX010000220.1:0-583 GCA_964476735.1 uncultured Micrococcaceae bacterium | reverse complement strand
TGCATGTCTGGGGCTTCTTGGGGCTGGGCATCCTGCCCAAGGTGATCTCTTTGGCGGTGACCGCGGTGATGGCCTTCTGGATCTTCTTCCTTGACCGGCGCAGTGCGGCGTTCTTCGACCTGCGTGAGGTCGGCCGCGCAGCGAAACGGATGGGCAAACGGTTGGTGGACCGCAGCGCATGAGCATGTACCTGAGTAATCGGGACCGGCCGGAATCGGGCGGCTTGGAGCCGGCACGCAGAAGGCTGGGCCAGTTGGCCGGATTCCTGGGTGGGCACCGGATCACCCGGTGGTTGTTCGGCGCGCCGGAAGACGAGGTCCGGCCCGCGTTGGCGCAGGGTCTGCTGGCAGCCGTCCTCATCGCGGTCGGATCTTGGGGCGTGGGCAGCCTGCCGCAAGCAGGTGAGTCCCTGTTCGCCGGCACCACCATCTTGGTTCCGCTGCGCACCGAAACCGGCGGCGTCATCCTCAGCGCGGTGTTGCTGACCATCGGCTGCATGCTGCTGGTGCGTGCCTGGCTGCGGCTCAGCCAACGAATCGACCCGCAGCGAGCGGCCGCCGCCATCTACGTCATCCGGGCCTCC
>CAYZBX010000219.1:0-2495 GCA_964476735.1 uncultured Micrococcaceae bacterium | reverse complement strand
CAGGTGCATGCGTTCCATGCCTGCGCTGCCGCGCTCGGAGGGCTCGTCGGTCACCCAGCGCTCGAGTGTGCCGCGGGCGTCGGCGGGCAGTTCGAGCTGGGCGGCAGCGCCGAGGATGATGGTGCGGTCGACGCGGCGCAGCAGCTGCGGGTCGACCCCCTTCGGGTGACCGCCAGACATGTCGGCCCCGACCTCGGCAATCGCCTCGACGGACTGGGCGTTGAGCTTGGTGCCCGGCTTCGTGCCGGCGGAGTGGATCTCCAGGCGGTCACCGGCATGTTTGGCGGCGAGGGCGGCGGCCATCTGGGATTTGCCGCCGTTGCCGACGCAGACGAACAGGGCAGAAGGGTGGGGAGTGGTCATGAGGGGATGCTCTCCTTCTCGGAGGTATGGGTGGTGGAGGTCTTTAGCGGGGGCAGGCTCGGGTCACCGGGGAAGAGTTTCGGTCCCAGCCACAGCATGACGTAGACCAGGCCGACGAGCACGGGGATCTCGATGAGCGGGCCGATCGTTCCGGCCAGGGCCTGCGCGGAGGTGGCGCCGAAGGTGCCGATGGCGACGGCGATGGCGAGTTCGAAGTTGTTGCCCGCGGCGGTGAAGGACACTGAGGCTGACTGGGCGTAGTTCATCCCGGAGGCCTTCGCAGCTGCCAGGGAGATGAAGAACATGCCGATGAAGTAGGCCAGCAGCGGGACCGCCAGCCGGGCCACGATCCAGGGCTGGGAGGTGATCTGCTCGCCCTGCAGGGAAAACAGCAGCACGATGGTGTAGAGGAGGCCGATCAGCGCCAGCGGGGAGATCGCGGGGAGGAATTTCGTCTCGTACCAGCGGCGTCCCCTGGCCTTCTCGCCGATGATGCGGGAGAGGACACCTGCGGCCAGGGGGATGCCGAGGAAGACGAGTACGGAGGTGACGATTGACCAGAAGGAGAATTCAGCTGACGTGGTTGCCAGGCCCAGCCAAGAGGGCAAGACCTGGAGGTAGAACCAGCCGAGGACACTGAACATGATCACCTGGAAGACGGAGTTGATGGCCACGAGCACGGCGGTGGCCTCCCGGTCGCCACAGGACAGGTCGGACCAGACGAGCACCATGGCGATGCACCTGGCCAGTCCGACGATGATCAACCCGGTGCGCAGCGCTGGCTCGTCAGGCAGGAAGGTCCAGGCCAGGGTGAACATGAACGCCGGACCCACGAGCCAGTTGAGGACGAGGGAGACACCCATCAGGCGTTTGTCGGCGGTGATCTCGCGGGTCTTGTCATAGCGGACCTTGGCCAGGGGTGGGTACATCATCACCAGCAGGCCGAGCGCGATCGGTAGCGAGATACCGCCGACCTCCAGGGCGCCCAGTGCGTCACTGATGCCGGGGATGCCCCGGCCGATGAGCAGGCCGCCGGCCATGGCGAGGATGATCCAGACGGGGAGGTATGTGTCGAGGAAGGACATGCGCGGGCGGTGGGGAGCGGTCATGCGGACTCTTTCAATACATTGACATTCATCAATATGAAAACTAGGCATGATATAGATGACTGTCAATACTAGGATGGGCGTTATGCCAACCCCGCAGATTCTCCTCCTCACGGATCTCTCCGCTTGCTGCTCCCTGGGCTCAGGGCCCCTGAGCGAAGAGGAGGCGCAGCGTTATGCCACCTTATTCAAGGTCCTGGCTGACCCTGCCCGCCTGCGGATCCTCTCGCACCTGGCGGCCGAGGGCTGCGGACCCATCAGCGTCAACGAACTCACGGAAATCTCGGGGCTGAGCCAGCCGACGGTCTCCCACCACCTGAAACGGCTCACGGAGGCCGGGCTGCTGGAGAAGACCAGGGTGGGGCGCATAGTCACCCATCAGGTCCGTCCCGAGCTCTTCGCCGAGCTGCGCACCGTCCTCCAGATGGACTGAGCCTCACGTGAACAGCGGCAACCATCATGAGGCAATCATCATCGGCGGTGGCCAGGCGGGACTGGCCACCGCCTATTACCTGCTGCGCGCCGGGGTGGACACCCTGGTTCTCGATGACCAGGACGGCCCCGGTGGGGCGTGGCGCCACGTGTGGCCGTCGATGACACTGTTCTCCACCGCAGAGTTCTCGAATCTGCCGGGCAGGCCCATGCCGTCCTACGACGGTTTTCCCCCGTCGTCGCATGTCATTGACTACCTGAGCGTTTATGAGCAGCGTTACCGGATTCCGGTGGAGCGGCCCGTGCGGGTCCGCCGGGTCAACTACCTTGACGGCCACTACCGGGTCCAGGCCGAGGGCAGGTCCTGGACGGCCACCAATATTGTCGCCGCCACGGGCACCTGGTCCGCCCCCTTCGTGCCTGCGTATCCGGGATCGTTCCCGGGCACGCAGTGGCATTCGGCGAATTATCCCGGCCCGGAGCAGTTCCGGGGCTCCTCGGTGGCGGTGGTGGGGGCGGCGAACTCCGCCGCGCAGATCGCCGCCGAGCGTCTCGACGCGGCCGCTGTCCCGTGGTACCCCCGGCTGCGGCCGC
>CAYZBX010000218.1:0-2499 GCA_964476735.1 uncultured Micrococcaceae bacterium | reverse complement strand
CGGTCCGACGGCCTCCCGCAGCTTCCAGAACTTCCACCGCACCGTCATCGAACGCTAGGCGTCGCGGCCCTCAGGCGGTCGGCAGCGCCGTGCCCGCCTTGGTCTGGTTCTGCACCATCAATAGGCTCGCGGCCCCGGCTACCAAGATGACCACGATCGCCACGATGGTGAACCGCTGGTCCTTGGTGATCAGCAGCAGCACCGCAACCAGCGCGGGGGACAGGAACGCGATGGACCGGCCGGTCGTGGCGTAGAGCCCGTAGAGCTCGCCGGCGGTGCGGGCATCGGTCAGCCGCCCCAAGAAGGCCCGGGACGCGGACTGGGCCGGCCCGACGAACAGGCACAGTGCCAGCCCGAGAATCCAGAAGGCCTGCGGGCCGTCCTGGAAGAACATCACGACGCCGACCACCACCATGCCGATCAGCGACGCGTAGATGACCGGCAGCGGACCGAGTCGATCGTCCAGCCAGCCCCCGACGAAGGAGCCGGCGGCAGCCACCACGTTGGCGGCGATGGCGAAGATGATCACATCGGCCGGGGACAGACCGAAGACCTGAGTGCCCAGAATCGCCCCGTAGGCGAACACGGCGCCCAGCCCGTCCCGGTAGACGGCGGAGGCGATGAGGAACTTGATGGTGTTGCGGTCGTTGCGCCACAGCCCCTGCAGGGTCGCCCACAGCTGCCGGTAGGACTGCGCCCAGCTGAGCTTGGACTTGCCGGAAACCGGCTCGTCCGAGGGCAAGGCGAAGAAGACCGGCAGCGCGAACAGCGCGAACCACGCCGCCGCCACCAACGCCACCACCCGGATGTTCAAGGCGTCGTCATTGCTGATCCCGAACCAGTGCTCGGTGCCGGAGACGAAGCCCACGTACACCAGCAGCAGCAGGACGATCCCGCCCAGGTAGCCGGCGCCCCAGCCGATCCCGGAGATCCGCCCGATGGTCTGCGGGGAAGAGACCCGCAGCAGCAGGGAGTTGTAGGAGACCTCGGCGAACTCGAAGGAAATGTTCGCCAGGGCGATCAGCGCCACCCCCAGGTAGAGGTAGCCCTCTTCCGGGCGAACGAAGAAGCAGGCGCCGATCAGCGTGACCACGATCGCGGTGTGCAGCCCCAGCTGATGCTTGCGGTTGCCGCCGGCATCGGCCCGGGCACCGACCACCGGGGCGGTCAGCGCCACGATGAACCCGGAGATGGCATTGCCGATGGAGAGCACCGTGGTGCCGCGGGCGTCCGGGCCGAAGGCGTCGGAGGCAAGGTAGGCGCTGAACACGAACGTCACCATGACCGCGTTGAAGGCTGCCGATCCCCAGTCCCACAACGCCCATGCGGTCACCTGACGTTTGTGCATCATACTTCCGCATGGTATCGGAGAAGACCGGTCGCCGCGGCGAAAACACCGCAGCGTTTTTTCGCTCATTGGGTCCGCGTTCACCGCACGGCCGGCCGTGACCGGGCCGCTGGCCAGGCGAGCTGGTGGCAAGCGGTTAGACTAGAGGAACTGAATCCGTTCTCGTATCCTGTTAGGGTCCTACATGCTTGCTGTGCTGATTTGTCTGCTGACGCTCAGCTTGCTTGCCCCCTTTTTGTTCCGCCTCTTCGGCCGCCGAGCCTTCTATCTGCTCGCCGCCGGTCCGGTCGTCGCGCTCCTCTGGCTGCTGATCAACTACCCCGCCTTCCTCGCCGGCACGGCCAGCGGGGAGCCCGGTGCCAACGGACCCCCGTACGAGCAGGTCATCACGTGGATCCCGGAGCTGCAGATGAACATCGCGCTGCGGATGGACGGGCTGTCGGCGCTGCTGAGCTTGCTGATCCTAGGCGTCGGAGCCCTCGTGCTGACCTATTGCGCGCACTACTTCAAGGGCGATGACGACGCGGACCTAGGGGCCTTCGGCGCGGAGCTGTTGGCCTTCGCCGCCGCCATGTTCGGTCTGGTGATCGCAGATGACGTCGTCCTGCTGTTCATCTTCTGGGAATTCACCACCATCCTGTCCTTCCTGCTGATCGGCTACTCCGGTCACCGCATCTACGTGCGTCGCTCCGCGCTGCAGGCCCTCATCGTCACCGTCGGCGGCGGGCTGGCCATGTTCGTCGGGCTGCTGATGGTCGCCTTCGAGGCGAACAGCACCCGGATCTCGGAGATCGTCGCGGCCGGACCGGAACTCATCGCCGCCGGCCAGCACCAGTTGGTGCCGGTGGCCGTGGTGCTGATCCTGATCGGCGCGGTCAGCAAGTCCGCGCTGGTGCCGCTGCACTTCTGGTTGCCCGGGGCGATGGCGGCACCCACCCCGGTCTCCGCCTACCTGCACGCCGCCGCCATGGTCAAGGCCGGCCTGTACCTGGTGGCGCGGTTCGCCCCGGCGTTTGCGCCCACCGACTACTGGCAGTGGACCGCCGTCTCGTTGGGCGCCGCGACCATGCTGGTCGGCGCCTACCGGGCGTTGCGCCAGGTGGACATCAAGCTGATCCTGGCCTACGGCACCATCTCCCAGCTGGGCTTCT
>CAYZBX010000217.1:0-2517 GCA_964476735.1 uncultured Micrococcaceae bacterium | reverse complement strand
GGGGTCCGCGCATCGATCACCACGGGTGATTGGCTGACGCAGCCGGAATCACTCGATCCAGCCACGCTCACGATAGTAGCGAGCCGCACCGTCGTGCAGGGGCGCGGTCAGGCCGTCCGAGATCATCTGCTCCTCCTCGAGGTTCTCGAAGGCCGGGTGCAGGCGCTTGAAGCGGTCGAAGTTCTCGAACACCGCCTTGACGGTCTCGTAGACCACGTCCTCGTCCACCGCGGTGGAGCTGACGAAGGTCGCCGCCACGCCGAAGGTCTCGACGTCCTCGTCGTTGCCGCGGTAGAGGCCGCCCGGGATCACCGACCGGGTGTAATAGGGGTTGTCGTCGATGATCTTGTCGATCTCGGGGCCGGTTACCGGCACCAGGCGGGCATCGATGGTGGTGGTGGCCTCCTGGATGGAGCCGTTGGGGTGGCCCACCACGTAGACCATGGCATCGATGTTGTTGTCGGAGAGAGCCGCGGCCTGCTCGGCGGCATCCAGCTGGGAAGCCAGGGAGAAGACGTCGGTATCCCAGCCCATGGCGTCCATCACCACGTTCATGGTGTTGCGCTGGCCGGAGCCCGGGTTGCCGATGTTGACGCGCTTGCCCGGGAAGTCGGAGATGTGCTCGATGCCGGAGTCGGCGCGGGCCACTACGGTCAGCGGCTCGCCGTGCATGGTGAAGACGGCGCGCATCTCCTCCCAGGCACCATCTTCAGCGAAGTTGTCCTCACCATGGTAGGCGCGGTACTGGACGTCGGACTGCACCACGCCCATGTCCAGCTCGCCGCTCTTCATGCCGTTGACGTTGGCCACGGAGCCGCCGGTGGAGGGGGCGTTGCAGCGGATGTTGTGCTCGTCGCTGCCGCGGTTGACCATGCGGCAGACCGACTGGCCGACCACGTAGTAGACGCCGGTCTGACCGCCGGTGCCGATGGTGATGAAGCGGTCCTGCGCCACGGCCGGAGCCGAGAACATCGCGGCGCCCAGAAGCGCACCGGAGAAGGCAGCAGCCGAGAAAGCATGGCGTTTCATGAAGACACCTCTTCTTTGCATTGTAGGCAAACACACAAGGCAGTGACGGCATGCATCCGTCGATCCACCACTCTGCTCTACTTTAGCGGAAAAAAGCTCTGCCGGGTAACGGCCCGGTCAACGGGAGCAAGATTCACACGAGTTCATTCTAGTCGCCCCCAGCGTTTACGTGACGTTTGACCGCAACGTGGAAAGCAGGAAACCGCGCCGAAGCGCGGTTCCCGGAAGCGATGGGACGTGAATCACGACGCCTTCATGATCAGCGCCTGCTTCTCGTCCTTCATGGCCGCGAACTCAGCCTCGAAGAAAAACTCGCTCTCCCCCAGCGCCGGTTCCAGGTGGTTGAGCCAGGTGGCTTCTTCGTCGTATTTCGCGAAGAAGGGCCGCTGCACCCAGTCGCTGTCGCGGCCCTGGATGAAGCGCAGCACGAAGACCTTCTCACCCTGGATCTCCGTCACCCCCTGGATCTCCACCTTGCCCGGATCGGCCGACATCGACGGCCCACGAGCCGTGCGCGCCAGGCCCGGCACCTGCTTCATCGCCTCGCGGTAGATCTCCCAGGCGCGCACCAGCGGCACCTCGAAGTAGTGGCGGGCGCCGGTATCGCGCTCCACGAACATGTAGTAGGGAATCATCCCCAGGCGCACCTGCTGGGTCCACATCTTCGCCCACTGGTCGGCGTCGTCGTTGATGTGCTTGAGCAGCGGCGCCTGGGTGCGGATCTCGGCCCCGGTGGCACGGATACGGCGGATCGCCTCGCGGCAGATGGGGGTGTCCATCTCCTTCCAGTGGTTGAAGTGCGCCATGAAGGCGACATGCTTCCCGGCAGCCACCAACTCTCTGAACAACTCGAGGATATCCTCGGCGTCCGGGTCGGTGACGAAGCGGTAGGGCCAGAAGGTCAGGCTCTTGGTGCCGATGCGGATGTCCTGAACGTGATCCAGCTCCGGCGCCATCAGCCCCTCCAGGTACATGCGCAGGTGCTTGGCCTTCATCACCATGGGATCGCCGCCGGTCATCAGCAGGTCGGTGACTTCCTTATGCTCGGCCAGGTAGCGGTGCAGGGAATCCGCTTCATTGGAGGCGAACTTCAGGTCCTTGTCGCCGACGAACTGCGCCCAGCGGAAGCAGAAGGTGCAGTAGCTGTGGCAGACCTGGCCCTGGCTGGGGAAGAACAGCACCGTCTCGCGGTACTTGTGCTGCATGCCGGGCAGCGGCTCGCCATCGAGCAACGGCAGGTTGAGGTCCATCTGCCCCGCCGGATGCGGGTTGAGTTCGGAGCGGATGCGCTCGATCACCGGTTTCATCTCGGCGGCGGAGGCCTCGCGGCGCATCAGCTCGGCCACCTCCTCGAAGTGCTCGGGAAGCAGCATGCCGCGCTGGGGGAAGGTGAGCTGGAAGACCGGGTCTTCGGGAACCCTGTCCCAGTCGATCAGGTCCTCGATCACGTACTCGTTTACCCGGAACGGCAGCACCTGGCTGACGACC
>CAYZBX010000216.1:0-2564 GCA_964476735.1 uncultured Micrococcaceae bacterium | reverse complement strand
AATGGAACTGTGCTCGTCATTTGGCGTCATCGAAACGGACCCCACCGACGCCAAGAAGGTCAAGCAGTTCGTGGAAAAGCCCGCCACCACCAAAGGCCTCGACGATGACCCCGAGCAGTTCTTGGCTTCGATGGGCAATTACGTCTTCGACACCAACGCGCTCATCGCCGCGCTGGAGCACGACGCGCAGCAGGAGGAGACGAACCACGACATGGGCGGGGACATCATCCCGTACTTCGTGTCCAAGGGCGAGTGCGGGGTCTACGACTTCACCGAGAACTCCATCATTGGCGAGGCCATGGCCGAGGTCGGTTCGCCGCACTATTGGCGGGATGTCGGAACCCTCGATTCTTACTACGATGCCAACATCGATCTGATCAAGCCGCTGCCGGAGTTCAACCTGTACAACCAAGACTGGCCGATCTTCACTCGCCAGCACCACTGCCCGCCGGCCAAGATCGTCCGCGCCGCAGACGGCACCGCCGGCTCCGCCTACGATTCCCTGCTCTCCCAAGGCGTCGTGTTGACCGGCGGCACCGTCATGGAATCGGTGCTCTCCCCCGAGGTCCGCGTGGAGAAAGGCGCCACCGTGAAGGACTCGGTCATCTTGGATGGCGTGGTCATCGCCGAAGGCGCCGTGGTACAGCGCGCCATCATCGACAAGAACGTGGTCGTCCCGCCCGGCACCCGCATCGGTTTCGACAAGGAAGAAGACGCCGCGAACGGCTTCACCGTCACCGAATCGGGACTGACCGTCCTCGCGAAGGGCCAAAAGGTACCGCGACGGTAGCTTTGCCAGTACAGTATGAAACATGTCTGAAAGTCATGTTTCATACCCCGAGACTCCGCAGCAACCAGCTCTGTCGGCTCTGGCCGAGCAGAACCTGACGCGACAGGAGGCCAGCGAGCGAGCTGGCCTCCTTCGGGTCTCTGACGCGGCACCCGTCACGATCGATGCAGTGGTGGATCTTCGCAACGCCCAAGATCTTGAAGCAGAGACTTTCCCGGTCACCACCACCCTTCGTTTCCCGTGTGTCTCCCCGGGTTCTGCCACCTTTGTCGATTTCATCAACGCCGGCATCGAGCAGATCACGCTCAACGGACAGGACCTTGACCCTGCCCAGTACGCGGGGCCGGCACGCATCTTCTTGCCAGCGCTTGCCGCGGAAAACACCGTCGTAATCCGCGGCCGCGCAGCGTATTCGACCAGCGGCGAGGGATTACACCGATACAAGGACCCGGCCGACGGACGGATCTACCTGTACACCCAATACGAACCGGCCGATGCCCGCCGGGTCTTCGCTTGCTTCGAGCAACCCAACATCAAGGCCAGCTACACATTCACCCTCAAGGGTCCGGCCGATTGGGTGCTCGCCTCCAACACGGAACCCATCCGCAAGACCGCACTCGAGGGCGGCATGGTGGAGCTGAGGTTCGCCCCCACGGCTCCCATGTCCAGCTACATCACGACGCTGCTGGCCGGGCCGTACAGCAGGTTCACCGATCAGCATCGAGACATCCCGTTGGCGTTATACTGCCGTGCCTCGCTGGCGGAACGCCTCGACCACGAACGGTTGTTCCGGTGGACCAAACTAGGCATCGACTTCTTCGAGGAGTACTTCGACTATCGCTACCCGTGGGGCAAGTACGACCAGGCTTTCGTCCCGGAGTACAACCTAGGGGCGATGGAGAACCCGGGTCTGGTGACCTTTAACGACCGACTGGTCTTCGAGCCCGGCGCCACGCACGCCGAGTGGGAAGCCCTCGCCAATGTGCTGATGCACGAGATGTCACACATGTGGTTCGGGGATCTGGTGACCATGAGCTGGTGGGACGATCTGTGGCTGAAGGAGTCCTTCGCGGATTACATGGGAACACTGGCCATCGCCGAGGCCGTACCCGAGTTCGCCACCGCTTGGGTGAGTTTCGCGGCGCGCCGCAAGGCATGGGCGTACGAACAGGATCAGCTGCCCACCACCCACCCGATCGTGGCGGACATTCCGGACGTGGAGGCCGCGAAACAGAACTTCGACGGGATCACCTACGCCAAGGGCGCTTCGGTCCTCAAACAATTGGTCGCCTATGTGGGGCAAGACGCGTTCCGAACTGCGACCCGCGCCTACTTCCGCACGCATGCGTGGGGCAACACCACCCTGGAGGACTTTTTGGAAGTTCTCTCGGAGGCCTCCGGGCGGGACATGGACGCATGGGCGCAGGCTTGGCTCCACACCTGCGGAGTCCAAGAGTTAAGTATCAACGTCGGCGTGCTAACCCAGCGCGGAGTGGATCCCTGCAGCGGCGCAGCAAGCGTACGGCCGCACACCCTGCAGGTTGCGCGGTACGACACCGCGGTCACCCCGTCCCGGCGGAGTCCCACGACCACCGTCACCCTCGAAGAGGCCGCGCTGACGTTGGATGACCTCAGTTCCGCAGAACACGCACTTACGCTGCCCAACGACCAAGATCTCACCTACGCAAAGATCAGTTTCAGCGGCCAAGACCTACAGGCGGTTCTCGGCGGCGTCACAGAGGACGAGTTGGCCAATGCCACCATCTGGGCTGGC
>CAYZBX010000215.1:0-2583 GCA_964476735.1 uncultured Micrococcaceae bacterium | reverse complement strand
AGACCGTCATAGTCTCTTATGCTCGTACCCCGATCGGTCGGGCCTACAAGGGCGCATTCCACGACACCCCAGCCCAAACCTTGGCCGGTCATGCTATCGAGCACGCCGTCCAACGCGGTGACCTCGAACCCGAGGAGATTGATGATGTCATCCTGGGAACGGCCCTGCAGCAAGGCAGCCAAAGCATGAACCTTGCCCGTCAGGCAGCACTACGAGCCGGGCTTCCAGTCTCAGTGCCCGGCATGACGTTAGATCGTCAATGTGCTTCCGGTCTTATGGCCATCGCGGTAGGTGCCAATATGATTGGCAGTGGGGATGCTCAGATTGTTGTCGCCGGAGGGGCAGAGTCTGTCTCCTTGGTACAGAACCAGCATTTCAACGCTCACCGTGCCCAGGACCCCTGGCTGAAGACCCATGTTCCCGGCCTATACCACAGCATGCTCGAAACTGCTGAGCTTGTCGCCAGCCGCTATGGGATATCTCGCGAAGCCCAAGATCTCTATGCGGCTGAATCCCAACGCCGAACTGCAACCGCCCAACAACGCGGTGCCTTCGATGCCGAAATCGTCCCCCTGCCACCACAACAGCCGCACCTACACGACCACAGCAGTACGCCCGAACTCCAAACGCTAACCCACGACGAGGGCAACCGGCCAACGACTACCGCCGCACGACTGGCTGAACTCTCACCTGTCCTAGACCCCAACTTACAAAATCCGGGGAAATTCAGCGTCACCGCAGGCAATGCTTCCCAGCTTTCCGACGGAGCAGCCGCACTGGTCCTCATGGACGCAGACGAAGCGTCTCGCCGTAACCTAGAACCACTTGGCCTCTTCCACGGGATGGCCGTCACCGGTTGTGCACCCGAAGAAATGGGCATAGGCCCCGTCGCCGCTGTTTCAAAGCTCCTCAACCACCATCGATTAGACATCAGCGACATCGACCTATGGGAACTCAACGAAGCTTTTGCTTCCCAGACGCTTTACTGCCGCGACACCCTAGGCATTGATCCGGAACGTTTCAACGTCAACGGTGGAGCGATCTCCATCGGTCACCCCTACGGCATGAGTGGAGCACGCATGAGCGGTCACGCCCTACTCGCTACCCGTGAACGCGCTGGAAAATACGCAGTCGTAACCATGTGCATTGGCGGGGGCATGGGCGCAGCCGGACTCTTTGAAGCTTTCTAATCCCCAGACCATCCCATCCCTCAACACGGTCCTCGGCTCCCTAGGGCTACAAAAGGAAACATCATGCAAAATCTCACGGTACTAGGCACAGGCGTCCTTGGATCCCAGATCGCATTTCACGCCGCCTACCAAGGCAAGACCGTCGTCGCCTATGACACAAACAATGAGACGCTAGCGCAGCTTGAATCCCGCTGGCAATATCTCAAACCGCTGTACCTACGCGACCTTCCTGGGGCAACCCCTGAAAAACTCACTGCCGCTATTGGACGCATCCGAACCGCTAACACCTTGGCAGATGCCCTAGAACACGCAGAGATTGTCATCGAAGCGGTCCCCGAAATTCTGGACGTCAAGCGTGAAGTGTGGGCCAAAGTAGGCTCGATGGCACCCGAAAGCACGATATTTGCCACCAATTCCTCAACCTTACTCCCCAGTGATATTGCCTCGGCTACAGGTCGTCCCGAAAAATTCCTGGCCCTGCACTTCGCCAACGAGATCTGGCGCCAAAACACCGCCGAAATCATGGGCCATGCCGGTACCGCACCACAACACCTCGACGCAGTGGTTGCATTCGCTGAAGAAATCGGCATGTTTCCGGTCCGCCTGAACAAAGAGCAACCCGGATACATTCTCAACTCACTCCTGGTTCCCTTTATGACAGCAGCAGCAAAACTTTACGTACGCGACATCGCCGCCATTGCAGCTATCGATGCCACTTGGCGCAAAGCCACCGGCGCGCCCTTTGGTCCCTTTGAAATCTATGACATTATCGGCATGGAGACACCCTATAACCTCAACATCCGCAGCGAGGACGCCGAACTTCGAGAGTTTGCCCATATCCTCAAACGCGACTTTATCGATCACGGACGCCTAGGGCGCTCCACAGGGGCCGGATTCTATAAATACGAACTAACCTGATCCACAACAAGCGGTCACCGCTACAAATAGATCAACTATCCACCGTCTGAAAAGACTACGCGCAATAAAACCTTGCCCTTGGAATAAGAGAACCTCTAGGCGCTAGCCGCATCACGATATACCGAACATTACGCCGCGACCTAAGATTCCTGCCGAGCCAAAGTCATCGTGAGTTAGTAAACCAGCCAATCAATACGAAACCTGCTGCATCCTCCGCAGCCATCTGTCCCGCGCCTACTCGGCACTAATAGACAGCATGTATGAGACGACCTGTCCGCAGCCACTGTGAAGTCAAAGGTACACAGCGTCTGAGCGGGTATACCTGCCTGGGCAGTCCTCGCCCCTTCCAGCACTCACGCGAACCTGCGATTTCCTCCGCTAACTGGCGGGGTCTTTCGATGCTTCGTGACGGCGTTGGTGGCGGTGTCGATTTCTTTTGATCTTCATGACCCGCTGCACCAGGGGCCGAGGCAAC
>CAYZBX010000214.1:0-2592 GCA_964476735.1 uncultured Micrococcaceae bacterium | reverse complement strand
GGTCCTGGATGTGCATGTACTCGATGCCGGTGGTGCGGCAGTAGGCGTCGCGCAGCAGGCCCAAGATGGAGCGCAGCGGCATCATCTGCTTGCCGCCGAAGCCGCCGGTCGGCCATTCGCGGTCCAGATCCCACAGGGTCAGCCCGTGGGTCTGCACGTCTAGGTCCGGGTGACGACGCATCCGGTACTCGAGCGGATCGGTGTCCGCCATCAGGTGGCCGCGCACGCGGTAGGCGTGGATCAGCTGCTGGATGCGGGCGACCTTGTTGATCTGGTCTTCCGGGTTGACCTGGATATCGGCCGACCACTGGACGGGCTCGTACGGGATCCGGATGGACTCGAAGATGTCCTCGTAGAAGTTCTGCGCGCCCAACAGCAGCTGGTGGACCAGCCGCAGAAACTCACCGGAACCGGCGCCCTGAATGACGCGGTGGTCGTAGGTGGAGGTCAGCGTGATGGTCTTGGAGACGGCCAAGCGGTTCAGCGTCTTCGGGGAGGCGCCCTCGAACTCGGCCGGGTAGTCCAGCGCGCCCACGCCGATGATGGCTGCCTGACCGGCGGAGAGCCGCGGCACCGAGTGGACGGTGCCGATGCCACCCGGGTTGGTCAGGGACACGGTGGTGCCCTGGTGATCCTCGGTGGTGAGCTTGCCGGCGCGGGCCCGGCGGATCAGGTCCTCGTAGGCGTTCCAGAACTCGGAGAAGCTCATGGTCTCGGCGCGCTTGATGTTCGGCACCATCAGCAGGCGGGTGCCGTCGTCCTTGGGCAGGTCGATGGCGATGCCGAAGTTCACGTGCGCGGGCTGGACGGCGGCAGGTTTGCCGTCGACTTCCTCGTAGCGGACGTTCATGGAAGGGAACTGGGCGAGCGCACGCACCACGGCGTAGCCGATCAGGTGGGTGAAGGACACCTTGCCGCCGCGCGCCCGGGACAGGTGGTTATTGATGACGATGCGGTTGTCGATCAGCAGCTTGGCCGGGATGGCGCGGACCGTGGTGGCGGTGGGGACCGTCAGCGACTGGTCCATGTTCTTGGCGATGGCCCGGGCCGGACCGCGCAGGATGTCCACCTTGTCTTCGGCGACCGGGGCGTCTGCTGGGCTGGCCTTTGGTTCTTCGGGCTCGGAAGGAATCGGGTTGGCCTTCACCTTCGGCTTGTCAGCCGGCTTGGTGGCCGGGGTTGGCACCGCCGAGGCCTGCTGTGCGGGCTTGTTGGCTGGGGTGCTCGGTGCAGGCTTGGTGGTCTTCGGGGCCGGGCTCTGCGCGGCTGGCTTGCTGGCTCCGTTGTCAGCAGGCTTGCTGGACCCGACGCCGTCGTCGCTGCCCTCGAGCTGCTCGAAAATCTCCCACCATTTCTTGTCCACAGAGTTCTTATCGGACTTGTACTTTTCGTAAATCTCAGCAACGAGCCATTCGTTACCGGGAAACTCTTCCGAAAGACGACTGGACGTCAATTCTGGCACGGTGTTTACGCCTCTTCCATACTGTTGCGCTTTTGTGGGTTCCGCGAACACCGACAGACAAGATTCGGTGAGCATGGTTGGTCGGCGCGCGCAGAGATCCTTCCCACCAGCATAGTGAACAAGCGGTCGGCTTGGCCAACATCTGCAAGGAGGTGTGGTGGGTATCACCGCTGCGGCAACTAAGCTGGAGTAACACTCGTGTTTCAGCGCACTTTGGAAGGCCAACTGACGATGAAGTTCTTGCACACACCCACCACCGATCTCACCTACGCGGACGTGTTTTTGGTGCCGTCCCGCTCCGAGGTGACCTCCCGGTTGGACGTGGATTTGGCGCCCAACGATGGGACCGGGTGCACACTGCCGATCGTCTCGGCGAACATGACCGCGGTGACTGGTCGGCGCATGCTGGAAGCGATGGCACGCCGCGGCGGGTTGGGGGTGCTGCCACAGGACGTTCCGACGGACATCGCCGGGGCGGTGATCGACTGGGTGAAGTCCCGGCCGCTGCTCTTCGACACCGCGCTGTGGGTGCGCCGGTTGGACCCGGTTCTGGAGGTGCAGCACCTGCTGCCCAAGCGCAACCACCCGGCGGTGACGGTGGTGGACTCCGACCAGCGTCCGGTGGGCATCATCCGGGCGGCCGATTATGCGCTCAGCGATCAGTTCACCTCCGCGGAGAACGTCATGGTGGACGTGCCGCTGACCCTGCACCGGGACGAGGTGACCAAAGAGCAACTGCCGCAGATCTTCGCCCAGCTGCAGCAGGCCGGCGGGGACTACGCGGTGGTGATCAACGCGGACGGCACGCTGGCCGGGGCCCTGACCGCGGCCTCGATCCTGCGCGGCACCATCTACCGGCCCGCCGTGGACGAGCGTGGACGGCTCCGGGTGGCCGCCGCCGTCGGGATCAACGGCGACGTCGCCGGCAAGGCCGAGACCCTGTTGGCCCAAGGCGCGGATGTGCTCGTGGTGGACACCGCACACGGGCACCAGCAGAAGATGTTTGACGCGCTGAAGGCGGTGCGCGCCGTGGCGCCGAACGCCGTGGTGGCCGCCGGCAACGTGGTCTCCGCGGACGGGGCCAAGGATCTCATCGAGGCCGGCGCGGACATCATCAAGGTGGGCGTCGG
>CAYZBX010000213.1:267-2596 GCA_964476735.1 uncultured Micrococcaceae bacterium | reverse complement strand
GCAGGCCGAGGCCGCGCGCGACGAGTCCGGCGGGCTGATCGACTCGGTCACCGACGAGGAAATCCTCGCCGCACACCGCTGGCTGTCGGCCAAGGAGGGCGTCTTTGTTGAGCCGGCCTCCGCAGCCGGCGCCGCCGGACTGATCAAGCATCACGCCGCGGGCAACGTGCCCACCGGCAAGACCTGGGTCATCACGGTGACCGGTCACGGCCTGAAGGACCCGGATTGGGCGCTGCGCAACGCCGATGGCACCGCGGTGGAACCGACCAAGGTGCCCTTCGACGTGGTCGCCGTGGCCCAAGCGCTGGGCCTGCAGCAGTAGGACCGGCACAGAACCGCGTTATGACTGTCCCGTTGAAAGATCTCCCCGTCGGCGCCAGCGTCCAGGTCGAGGTGCCGGCCACCAGCGCCAACCTCGGCCCGGGCTACGACTCCTTTGGACTCGGCCTGAACGTCACGGACACGCTGACCTTCACCGTGCTGGAATCCGGCTTCCGGGCCCAGGTGCACGGCGAGGGTGCCAGCTATCTGCCGCGCGACGAGCGGCACCTCGTGCTGGCCACCGCGCAGGACTATCTGGCCGCCCGCGGCTACCGCGCGCCCGGCCTCGAGCTGATCGCGCACAACCGCATCCCGCATTCGCGGGGCATGGGTTCCTCGGCCGCCGCCCTAGTGGGTGCGGCCGCCGGCGCGGACGCGCTGCTGCCGGAAGAGGCACGCGGGGGAGCGGAGACGGTCTTCCAGTTCGCCTCCGCGTTGGAGGGCCACCCGGACAACGTCGCGCCGGCCGTCTACGGCGGGCTGACCGTCTCCTGGACGGTTCAGCCCGGACACTACGGCGCCATCAGCACCCCGCCACTGGCGCAGATCATCCCGGTGCTGTTCGTGCCCTCGTTCAGCCTGGCCACATCCACCGCGCGCAAGGTGCTGCCGGCGCAGATCGCTCACGCGGAGGCCGCCGAGAACTCGGCGCGCGCCGGTCTGCTGGTCTACGCCCTGACCCAGGATTCCTCGGTGCTGTTGACCGCCACCGAGGACCGGCTGCACCAGCAGTACCGGGCCGAAACCATGCCGGATAGCTACCACCTGATGGCCGAGCTGCGCCAAGCCGGTCACGCCGCCGTCATCTCCGGGGCTGGACCGACCGTATTGTGCTTCGCCCGGAGCGAGGACGAGGCCACTCAGGTAGCCGGCATGCCGGAGTCCGTTTTCGGCGAACAAGCCGCCCAGTGGCGTGTCCAGATTGCCGGTGTGAGCGCCAAAGGTGTTACAGTAAAAGAGCACCGCCAGTAAATCTACTGGAATCTCTTGTGTGGCCATCCCGATAATTTGGCTCCCCTTCGGTGCGTGCCTAGCTTCAACCGCTTCTTAGGCACTCCGTGGCTTTGAGCTATCAGTTCAGCACGGAAAATGATCAACCAAACAGTAATCCGCATTCACTCGTGTGATTACCTGACGAGGGAGAAGGAACCTTCGTGACTGAAACCACTGACCTGAAACCAGGTGTGGAGAAATCTGAAACTACCCCAGCCGAAAAGAACCCGCAGAACGCCGGTCTGGCTGGTCTCAAACTGGCCCAATTGCAGGCCCTCGCTTCTCAGCTGGGTATCAAGGGCGCCTCCCGGATGCGCAAGATGGATCTGGTCGGTGTCATCGCCGACCACCAGCGCGGCGGTGCCGCCGCGGCGAAGAAGTCCGAGCAGGAAACCGGTCAGGATTCCGCTGCCAAGGCTGAGAAGCCGGCCAAGGACAAGGCCGACGGCGCAGCCAAGAAGGACCAGCAGCCTGCCGCAAAGGAACAGCAACCGGCTGAGAAACCCGCCGCCAAGGCCGCCGAACAGGAGCAGAAGGACAGCGACGACGCTGAGCCACGCCGCCGTTCCAGCCGCGGCCGCCGCAACGCGGACGGAGCCGAGGAAGGCGCCGATAAGCAAGACCAGCAGGCCAAGACCGCAGCGGCCGAGTCCACCGATCACGACGGTGAGCAGGACCAGCAGCGCGGCGACGACGGCGACGACGATGCCGGCACTAAGAACCAGCGCCGCCGCAGCCGCGGCCGGGGCGACCGCCAGGACCGCGATTCCAGCGGCGGCCGTGACCAGCAGCAGCGAGACAACCGCCGCGAGCAGCAAGACTCCGATGACGACGACAACCAGGGTTCATCCCGGTCCCGTCGTTCCCGCAACCGCAACCGCCAAGACCGTAACGAACGCGGCGGTCGGAACCGGCGCCGCCGCGGTGGTCCGGACCACGACGATACCGAGATCAGCGAGGACGACGTCCTGCTGCCGGTCGCCGGTATCCTCGACGTGCTGGACAACTACGCGTT
>CAYZBX010000213.1:0-257 GCA_964476735.1 uncultured Micrococcaceae bacterium | reverse complement strand
GACGTGTACGTCTCGCTCGCTCAGGTCAAGCGCTACAACCTGCGCAAGGGCGACGCCGTGGTCGGCGCCATCCGCGCACCACGCGAAGGCGAACAGCAGTCCTCCCGTCAGAAGTTCAACGCGCTGGTCAAGCTGACCAACGTGAACGGCAAGGAGCCGGAGGACAACAAGGACCGGGTGGACTTCTCCAAGCTGGTGCCGCTGTACCCGTCCGAGCGCCTGCGCCTCGAGACCGACCCGAAGAACGCCTCCGGCCG
>CAYZBX010000212.1:0-2607 GCA_964476735.1 uncultured Micrococcaceae bacterium | reverse complement strand
AGTCCGCATCCGGGTATTGGGCGTTCAGGTCCGTGAGCGTGTCGATGGTGTAGGTCAGCCCGGGGCGATCGATGTCCACCCGGGACACGCTGAAGGAGGGGTTGGAGGCCGTCGCGATGACGGTCATCAGGTAGCGGTCCTCCGCCGGGGAGACGTCCCGCCCCTGCTTCTGCCAGGGTTGGCCGGTGGGCACGAAGATGACCTCGTCGAGCTCCAGGCTGGCGGCTACCTCGCTGGCAGCGACCAAGTGCCCGTGGTGGATGGGGTCAAAGGTTCCACCCATGACGCCGATCCGACGACGGGCACCGGTTGCTGTGTTTTTCACGTAACGCTATTTTTTGACGGTGTAGTCGAAGCGTGCTTCTTCGTCGTTACCCTTCACTGCGTCGTGGCGCTGCGGGACCTTGCCGAGGTTCAGGATGATGGCCAGACCCACCAGGAACACGACGAAGACGAAGGCGCCGTAGGTCCAGGCCGGGAACGGCAGTTCGTTCACGACTGGCACATCGGCAGCGAGGACGAGAGCGTTGGAGAGTGCGAGGCTCATGAGGTTGTTAGTCCTTTTAGTTGTTGCAGTGCTTACTACTGGTCTTTATCTTAGCGGATTTGGCCGTCGCCACGGACAACCCACTTGGTTGTGGTGAGCTCGGTGAGTCCCATCGGGCCGCGGGCGTGCATCTTCTGGGTGGAGATCCCGACCTCGGCGCCCAGACCGAACTCGCCGCCGTCGGTGAACCGGGTGGAAGCGTTGACGTTCACGGTGGCGGCGTCCACCTCCTGGATGAAGCGTTCGGCTGCGGCGTTGGAGTCGGTGACGATCGCCTCGGTGTGGCCGGTGGAGTAGGCGCGGATGTGCTCCAGCGCCTCGTCGATGGAGTCCACCACCTTCACCGCCAGATCCATGTCGAGGTATTCGGTGGCCCAGTCTTCCTCGGTCGCGGCGGAGACGTCCTCCGCCGGCGTGTCGAGCTGGCCCAGCAGCTCGGCGGCGCGCTGATCGGCGTGGAAGCGCACCCCGGCCTTGGCGAGGGCCGCCAGCACGTCCTTATTCGCGGCGGCGTTTTTGTGCAGCAGCAGGGTCTCCGCGGCGTTGCAGACGGATGTGCGGTGCGTCTTGGCGTTGAGCACCACGGCGGTGGCCATCTCCGGTCGGGCGGACTCGTCCACGTACACGTGCACCAGGCCCTCGCCGGTCTCGATGACCGGGACCTTGGCGTTGGTGACCACGTTCTGGATCAGCGCGTGGCCGCCGCGCGGGATCAGCACGTCCACCAGTCCGCGGGCGCGCATCAGCGCGTTGGCGCCGGCGCGGCCGTAGGGGTCAACAGTCTGGATGAGGTTGGCCGGCAGCCCGGTCTCTTCCAACGCAGCGCGCATCAGGGAGATGAGCACCTCGTTGGTGTTCTCCGCGGCGGTGCCGCCGCGCAGGATGACCGCGTTGCCGGATTTCAGGCAGAGCCCGGCGATGTCCACGGTGACGTTCGGGCGGGCCTCGTAGATCGCCCCGACCACGCCCAGCGGGACGTGGATCTGGGAGAGCCGGATGCCGTTGGGCAGCGTGGAGCCGCGTTTGATCAGCCCGACCGGGTCCGGCAGCGCCATGACCTCTTCCAGCGCCGCGGCGAGGGCCTCGAGGCGCTCGTTGTTCAGCGCCAACCGGTCCAGCATGGCCTCGGAGGTGCCGTTGGCCCGGCCGTTTTCCAGGTCCTTGGCGTTGCCGGCCAGGATCTGCGGCATGTTGTTGCGCAGCGCGGCGGCGATGGCGGCCAGCGCGGCGTCCTTGGTCTGCCGGGTGGCCCCGGCCAGCGTGCGGGCGGCCTGGCGGGCGTCCCGGGCGAGCTCGAAGACCGCGTCCAAGACCTCTTGTGAGGGTTCGTTGTTGCTCATGTGTGTAGCTCCTTAGCGACGAGACCTAGATCAGCACCAGGTCGTCGGTGTGTACCACGACCCGGTCGTATTCGGGGCCGAGTTCGGCCCGCAGTTTCAGCGTTGACTTGCCCAGCATGGCGGGCAGTTCCTTGGCGGAGAAGTTGACCAGCCCGCGGGCGATCACCTCGCCGGAGAGGTTGACCAGCTCCACCGGGTCCCCGGCCTCGAAGCGGCCCTCCACCCGGACGAGGCCGGCCGGCAGCAGGGAGCGGTGATTGTCCACGATGGCGGTGACCGCGCCGTCGTCCAGCACCAGCTTGCCGTGGACGGAGGCAAGGTGCATCAGCCAGGTGGAGCGGGCGCGGCGGCGGCGCCCGGAGGAGGCGAACCAGGTGCCCACGTCCTCGCCGGCGAGGATGGCGCGGGCGTTCTCCGCGTTCGTCAGGGCCGCGGGGATACCGGAGCCGGAGGCGATCTTGGCGGCCTCCACCTTGGTGACCATGCCGCCTGTGCCCACTCCGGCCGCGCCCGTCGAGCCGAGCTTCACGTCCGCCAGGTCCGCCTCGGAGGCGACCAGCGGGATCCGGGTGGCTCCTTCGGCGGGCGGTCCGTCGTAGAGGGCGTCCACGTCGGAGAGCATGACTAGCGCGTCCGCCTTGATCACGTTGGCCACCAGCGCGGCCAGCCGGTCGTTGTCCCCGAAGCGGATCTCGTGGGTGGCCACGGTGTCGTTCTCGT
>CAYZBX010000211.1:0-2620 GCA_964476735.1 uncultured Micrococcaceae bacterium | reverse complement strand
AGATGCGCGGCGTCCTCGTCATCGACAACACCGCGCGCGGCATCGGCAAGGGCGGCACCCGCATGCAGCCCACCGTCACGGTCGACGAGGTCTGCCGCCTCGCCCGGGTGATGACCTGGAAGTGGGCCGCCGTGGACCTGTTCTACGGCGGTGCCAAGGCCGGGATCAAGGCCGACCCGGCCTCACCGGACAAGGAGCGGATCCTGCGTTCCTTCGTCCGACGGCTGTCCAACGAGGTCCCCGAGGAGTACGTCTTCGGTCTGGACATGGGGTTGACCGAAAACGACGCGGCCATCATCAACGATGAGCTCGGCCGGGGCGCCGCCGTGGGCACGCCCCACGAGCTGGGCGGGGTGGCCTACGACAAGCTGGGCATCACCGGCTTCGGCGTGGCCGAGGTGGTCGACGAGACCGCCACCCGGATGGGCCTGAACAAGCCGCGGGTCGCGGTGCAGGGCTTCGGCGCCGTCGGTCACGCGGTCGCCAAGCGGCTGCACGAGCTCGGCTACCCGATCACCGCGATCTCCACCGCCAAGGGCGCGATCGCCGACCCCAACGGTCTAGACATCCCCGAGCTGCTGGCCAAACGCGACGAAGTCGGGGACGACCTCGTCGCGGACTACCCGCAGCTGCGGATCGAGCCCGGCCAGGAGCTGTTCACCGACGCCGAGATCCTCGTGCCGGCAGCGTTGCAGAACGTGCTCGATGAGGACTCCGCCAAGGACGTCAAAGCCAAGCTGGTCGTGGAGGGCGCCAACCTGCCCACCAACGCCGACGCCCAGCGCTACTTCCAGCGCACCGGCGTCACGCTGATCCCGGACTTCATCGCCAACGCCGGCGGCGTGGTGTCCGCCGCGTTCGCCATGGAGGCCCGGTTCTCCCCGTTCCGGGTGGAACCGCAGCGGATCTTCGACACCGTCTCGGCCAAGCTTCGTGCCAACGCCAACACCACGCTGGACGAGGCCGCGAAGACGGGCGAGACCACCCACGTGGCCGCCCAGCTGCTCGCCCAGCAGCGGGTCCGTGCGGCCATGCAGCTGCGCGGCAGCTACTGACCGCGAGCCCGGCCAGAAGCCGGTCCACCGTTGGCCCCCACGCGTCGTTCTCCTGCGTGGGGGCCAACGCGGTGACTCGCACACCAGATTCCCCCTCCCTTGTCCCAGCCGATCCTTCACCCGTGGAGCAGCATTGACCAGCCACCTCAGTCCAACCATTCAGCAGCGCGGCCGCGCCATCGTCACGGCGTTGGCCGCGGGGCTCGGCGGACAGGTCGACGACTCGACGCTGACCCGGGGGATCTACGCCACGGACGCCTCCAACTACCGGGTGGTCCCGGAGATCGTGGTCTTCCCGCAGGACGCCGCGGACGTCGTGCACACCGTGGAGATCGCCCGCCGGTTCAGCGTCCCGGTCACCGGCCGGGGCGCCGGAACCTCCTGCGCCGGCAACTCGATCGGCCCGGGCATCGTCCTCGATTTCTCCCGGCATATGAACCGAATCCTGCACATCGACCCGCAGGCCCGCACCGCGCGGGTCCAACCCGGGGTGGTGCTCAGCCAGCTGCAGGCAGCCCTCAAACCGCACGGGCTGCGCTTCGGCCCGGATCCCTCCACGGCCAACCGCTGCACCCTGGGCGGCATGATGGGTAACAACGCCTGCGGCCCACACGGGCTCAGCTACGGCCGCACCGCGGACAACATCCACTCGTTGAGCTGGCTGACCGGTACCGGCCAGATCATCGAGGTCGGCGCCGGGCAGTCCGCCCTCGACGCGGTCCCCGGGCTAGACGCGCTGGTGCACACCCAGCTGGCCCTGCTGCGCACCGAGTTCGGCCGCTTCGACCGGCAAATCTCCGGCTACTCGCTGGAACACCTGCTCCCGGAGAATGGCCGCAACCTCGCCGCCGCGCTCATCGGCACCGAAGGCACCTGCGGCCTGCTGCTGGAGGCCGAGCTCAAGCTGGTCCCGCTGGCCGCTGAACCGGCACTGGCGGTGCTCGGCTACCCGGACATGGCCACGGCAGCGGAGGATGTCACGCGCCTGTTGCCGCACCGTCCGCTGGCGCTGGAGGGGCTCGACGCGGAGCTGGTCAATGTGGTCCGCGAGCGCAAGGGCCCGGACGCCACGCCAGAGCTACCGGCCGGCGGCGGCTGGCTGATGATCGAGGTGGACGGCGCGGACAGCGCGGACGCGGTGGCCCGGGCCGAAGCGCTCATCGCCGACTCCAGCGCCCTAGACCACGTCATCCACCCGGCCGGTCCCGAGGCCACTCGGTTGTGGCAGATCCGCGCGGACGGGGCCGGGCTGGCGGGCCGCACCGCGGACGGCAAGCAGGCCTGGCCCGGCTGGGAGGACTCCGCCGTCCCGCCGGAGCACCTCGGCCCCTATCTGCGCGAGCTGAAGGAGCTGCTGGCCCGCCACGGGCTCTCCGGGCTGGCCTACGGTCACTTCGGGGACGGGTGTAGTCACCTCCGCATCGACTTCCCGCTCGAGGACACCAACCGGGTCATGCGCAGCTTCATGACCGACGCGGCCCGGCTCGCCGCCTCCTACGGCGGGTCGCTCTCCGGCGAGCACGGCGACGGGCGCGCCCGCTCGGAGCTGCTGGACACCATGTACT
>CAYZBX010000210.1:0-2640 GCA_964476735.1 uncultured Micrococcaceae bacterium | reverse complement strand
GTACGGCAAAGCAAAGTTCGGCGGCAGCCAGGGCTTCATCGACCGCGTGCGGATCGGCAAACTCAACGCCTACCAGGATCTGATCCGCGAAGACTACGTGCGGCCGGACGAGCCGACCGGCGCCATCCGCATCCGGGTGATCGGTGACGACGGTTGGGCGGACATCCGTGGTCCCAACCGCTGTGAGGTGATCAACGAGGCCCAGCTGCAGCAGGTGCTGGCCCGGCTCGGGCCCGAACCACTCCAACACAGGGAGGGGGACGTGGCGGCGTTCGCCAAGAACCTGCACCGCACCACCCCGGTCGGCCTGCTCCTGATGGACCAGTCCGTCATCGCCGGCATCGGTAACATCTATCGCGCCGAGGTGCTCTTCTTGAACAAGGTCAACCCGGCGACCCCGGGCAAGGACGTCAGCGAAGAACACGTGACGGGCCTCTGGGAAGCGACGGTTGAGCAGCTCGGGTACGGGGCTGCGGAAGGACGCATCGTCACCATCCGGGACGAGTCCTTGCGCGAGCGGTTGCACAGCGACCACTATGTTTATCAGCGGCACAATCGTCAATGCGTGCGCTGCGCCACCGACATCTCGGTTCGAGACGCCCAAGGCAGGAAGCTGTTTTGGTGTCCCGGATGTCAGGAGCACTAGCCCCGCGAGGCGAAAGGTAGGCGGGTCATGACACCGGAAGAGCAATCCTCGAGCGAGAGGCTCAGGATCTTTGCTCTGGCCATGGTGCTGGCGACCCTGCTCTTCGGGGCCGTGACCCTCGGCATGCTGCTCAACGACGCCGGACGGCAGCGAACACCGCAGGCGGAGACGACTGCACCCAGATCGAGCGAAACGGCAACGCCCAGCACGAGCCCCAGCCGTAGCGCCCCGACGAACGGCCCAGGATCCGCCACATCCGAGAAGGCGTCCGCAACACCAACCGTCGCCGCCCCGCGCGGAACACCGATAAGCGTCTCCGGCTACCGTGCCGGCAAGCAGATCTTCGATGCGCCGCTGGACCCCATCGAATTGAACGCCCAAGGCTTCCTCGTCCCCGATTTTAACCGCGCCGGATGGTTCGCCCAAGACGGCTGGAAGAGCCAAAAGCCCGGCGTGCCGGGGCCGTCCATCGTCGCCGCCCACGTGAACCAACTCGATCCTGCGGGCAAGGTCGTGGACGACCACTTCGCAAGGTTGCACACCATGAGGCCGGGGGACAAGGTTCGCGTCCGCTACTCCTCCGGCGACGCCGTGGAATTCACGGTTGCCCGATCCCAGGCGGTGGACAAGGTGCGGGCAACCGATGTCTCGGATCCGTTGGCCAAGAGCATTTGGGAGCCGGGGGAGGACAAGGCATACCTGCGCCTTTTCACCTGTGACGAAGACACCCCGTGGGTGCAAGGCCATTACGTGGGCAATTGGGTGGTCTGGGCCGAAGATGCCAAGGTCGTTCCGAAGGCGTCCGACGACGCTTCCTAGTCCGTCCCCTGTCGACAGTTTCCCGACGCGCTGCCTGCGCCGCGTCATATTCAAGAAAATGCATTGATTCTATTCAAAGTGAGACATGATCTGTGCAGGCTTGTGTGTAGCGCAGATCACATGAACTAGGGGTTTCTGCAAGAGGAGCGCGTATCGGTTTCGGCCGGGGTCTGAGCGAAACGATCTAGGGAAAAGGGGATATTCCAATGAAACGGTCAACAAGGTTCGCGACAGTTGTGACCGCTGCAGCAGCTCTTTCTTTCGGTGGCATCGTTGCCGCGCACGGGGCGGTCGTTGATGTGCCTCAAGGTAAAGGAACGAATCAAACGCCTTACTGGGTGACCTACTTCACCGAACTCGGCTTCTCTGACGTGAACTGCAACAAGACGGAACCCGGCGGTTATACCTACACGGCCCCGGAGGGCGCCATCGGCGTGGTGATCAAGGCCGCCACGACAAATCGGGTCTACACCGATCCGGACTTGGCAGGCCCGCTGACGGCTTACGACGACAAGGAAATCTCGCACGTCATCGTTTGCTACGGCACCATGGCAACGCCAACACCGACGCCTACGCCATCACCAACGCCAACACCGACTCCGACGCTTACACCTACACCTACACCTATTGTGACGCCGAAGCCCACGCCTACGGTGACGCCGACGCCGACAAAGACGAAGGAGCCGACAGAGAAGCCAGCTCCGAAGCTGGCCCCAACTCAAACCAAGGCCGCACCGCAGCCACCTCTGCCGGCAAAGCCTGCGCCAGCAAAGCCTGCGCCGCAGCAGCCGGTCAAGACCAAGGTTGAGCGCCCAGTTCCAGAACGTGTGCACACCGATGGTGGGCAGCGAGGCGAAGAGAACTCTGCGCTAGCCATGGTGTTCGGCAGCGCCGCGTTGCTGACGCTCGGTGCCGCCGGACTCGCTTGGCAGAACCTGCGCCGCAGGAACGGCTAAGAAGGCAGCTGTTGGACGAATCAAGAGTTTGGCCGGAGTCGCCCTACGGGGTCTGGCTCCGGCCAGATTCGTGTCAGCGTGAAACTCGTCTGGGCCGCAGCGTGTTGCGATTTTGTTCAGCAGCGCCGGCACGGGTAAGATAATCTCTTGTCACCGGGGATGTAGCTTAATGGTAAAGCCTCAGTCTTCCAAACTGATGACGCGGGTTCGATTCCCGTC
>CAYZBX010000209.1:0-2642 GCA_964476735.1 uncultured Micrococcaceae bacterium | reverse complement strand
CAGCCGACGTTGCGGCCCATCACCTCGGCCACCATGCATCGGTGGTGGGAGTCCCCCGTGGTGCGCAGCCGGTCCATGGCATCGGTGGCGATGGCCACCGCCGTGTCGAAGCCGAAGGTGTAGTCGGTGCCGTCCAGATCGTTATCGATGGTCTTCGGGACCCCGACCACCGGCACCCCGGCCTCGGCCAACTCGTTGGCGCCGGACATGGTGCCCTCGCCGCCGATCGCGATCCGCCCGTCGATGCCGTGTTCCCGGAAGTTTTTGATCATGTTCTCCGGACCGCCACCGGGGTGGGTCACCGGGTTGGTGCGGGAGGTGCCCAGAATGGTGCCGCCGGTCCCGGAGAGACCGCGAACCGTGATCCGGGACAGCGGCTCGTAGTCCATCTCCACCACGCCGCGCCAGCCGTCGCGGAAGCCGACGATCTCGGCGTCGTAGTCCTTGATGCCTTTCAACACCGCGGCGCGAATCACCGCGTTGAGGCCAGGGCAATCTCCACCACTGGTCATCAGACCAATGCGCATAGTTCTCCTTTTACGCGTCCAATCACGCGTTCAGTTTGCGGACGGCGGTCTCCAACGGAATGGAGCCGTCCTGAGCGGGCGTCAACGCCCATGCAATCAGGTAGGTGGGAACGCCAATGTACGGCAAGATGAAGCTCAGAAGAACGACGATGCGCACCACCCGAACGTCCCAGCCGAATTGGTGGGCCAAGCCACCGCAGATCCCGCCGACCCAGCGCTTGGGGCCGCGGCGGAAGCTGATCTTGCGAATCTGGTCAAACATGCCTGCGAGGAAACGGTCCATGGTGTCTTTTCCTTAGTCGGAGGTTTTCAACAGCTCTTGGATACGGCCCAGACCCTCGCGGATGTCCTCGTCGCCCAGCGCGTAGGACAGGCGCAGGTAGCCGGAGGGGCCGAACGCCTCACCGGGCACGGTGGCGACCTTGGCCTGGTCGAGGATGACGGCCGCTAGATCCGCGGAGGAGGTGATAGTTACCCCGCCAATGGTGCGGCCGAAGGTGCCGCGTACGTCGGCGTAGGCGTAGAACGCGCCCTGCGGGGTCGGGCAGTCGAAGCCCTCCACCTTGTTCAGCTCTTCAACGATCAGCTTGCGTCGGCGGTCGAACGCCTCGCGCATCTTGTGGACCTCATCGAGCGGTCCCTGCACGGCGGCCAGCGCCGCCATCTGGGAGATATTCGCCACATTGGAGGTGGCGTGCGACTGCAGGTTGGTGGCGGCCTTGATGACGTCCTCCGGGCCGATCATCCAGCCGACCCGCCAGCCGGTCATCGCGTAGGTCTTGGCGACGCCGTTGAGGATCACGATCTGCTCGGCGAGCTCCGGGACCGCGGTCGCCATGGAGGTGAACTCCAGCCCGTCATAGACCAGGTGCTCGTAGATCTCATCGGTGATCACCCAGAGGTCGTGCTCGTACGCCCAGCGGCCGATCTCCGCGGTCTCCTCCGCCGTGTAGACCGCCCCGGTCGGGTTGGAGGGGGAGACGAACAGCAGCACCTTGGTGCGCTCGGTCCGGGCGGCCTCCAGCTGCGCCACGGTGACCTTGTAACCCTGCTCCGGCCCGGCGAACACCTCGACGGGTACGCCGCCGGCCAGCTTGATCGCCTCCGGGTAGGTGGTCCAATACGGTGCCGGCAGCAGCACCTCGTCGCCCGGGTCCAGCAGGGCGGCGAAGGACTGGTATACGGCCTGCTTGCCGCCGTTGGTGACCAGCACCTGGCTGGCCTCCACCGCGTAACCTGAGTCCCGTTTGGTCTTGGCCGCGATGGCTTCCTTCAGCTGCGGTAGGCCGCCGGCGGGGGAGTAGCGGTGGTAGCGCGGATCCTTGGCGGCCTCGATGGCCGCCTGCACAATGTAGTCCGGGGTCGGGAAATCCGGCTCGCCGGCGCCGAAGCCGATGACCGGTTCCCCGGCGGCCTTCAGGGCCTTGGCCTTGGCGTCAACCGCCAAGGTTGCCGACTCGGAAATGGAGGCAATTCGTTGGGAAATACGCGAAGCTACTGGCATGCTCCCTAGCTTAGCGCGGATGGTCCTCAGGCTGACCTTTTCTTGGTAGTCTGTCGACATAGTTCTTCCGCCAGATGCGACCGGCCTGAGCGGCCCGGTTCGACTTGTGCCGGGAAAATGCGTAAACTATTTCACTGGTGCGAAATGCACCGGGGGAAACCCTAGGGCAGTGGCGCAATTGGTAGCGCAACGGTCTCCAAAACCGTAGGTTGCAGGTTCGAGTCCTGTCTGCCCTGCAAAGCGGCTCGTCCGCAGCAGTGAAAACTGCACAAAGATCGCAACGTATTGAGTGAGGCTGACTGTGAGTCAAACCGCCGTGGAGCGCACCAAAAAGGGTGACGAACCTCGCAAGCGCGGTTTCTTCGCGCAGCTGATGCTTTTCTTCCGTCAGGTGATCGATGAGCTCAAGAAGGTTGTCACGCCAACCCGCAAGGAGCTCGTCAACTACTCCATCGTTGTGATCGTTTTTGTGATCATCATCATGCTGCTGGTAACGCTGCTTGATTTTCTTTTTGGCTCTGGCGCCGCGTTCGTCTTTGGTGATGGCAACTCCTAACCCGGCGAGCTAGCGCTACCGGCCAAAGAGCTAAACCGCCCACACCATTCCACGA
>CAYZBX010000208.1:0-2651 GCA_964476735.1 uncultured Micrococcaceae bacterium | reverse complement strand
ACCCCTGACCTTCTCCATGCCATGGAGACGCGCTACCAACTGCGCCATACCCCCGTATTTTGTTTTGTTTGGCTTCCGTTCCCGGAGCACTCATCTAATATACACATACCCTGCGCGCAAAACAAAATCGGCGCGCAACGTGCCTAGATCCGCATGTTAGCGGGGTTCACGTTCATCTCCGCCAGGCGCCAACCGGCGCGGTCCGCGTTCCATTCCACCCGATGGTAGTGGCAGTTCTGCAGCCCGCCGATGATGGACCAGTGCTCCTCCGGCAGCCCGAGCAGGTGTGGCACGGCCGCCCGGATTGCGGCTCCGTGAGCGACCACAAGCAGTGTGCCCGCCGGCGGCGTCTTCGCGACGGCTTCTACGACCGCGTTGCTGAAGCGTTCGGCCAAATCCAGCCGGGACTCCCCCGAGGCGGTCTTGGCCCCGAAGATGCCTGAGCGCCACGCGCTGAACTCCTCTTGGAACTCGGCGTACAGCTGCTCGAAGGTCTTGCCCTCCCAATGCCCGCCGACGGTCTCCATCAGACGGTCGTCGAGGTGCACCTCGGCTTGGAGCTCGTCGGCGATGACCACCGCGGTGTCGTGGGCGCGGGACAGCGGGGAGGCGACGATCCTGTCCGGGCGCAGCTGCGCCATGTAGGGTGCCGCGGCACGAGCCTGTTGCCGGCCGGTCTCGTTCAGCGGGATGTCGGTACTGCCTTGGAAGCGTTGTTCAGCGTTCCAGTCGGTTTGGCCGTGCCGGAGGAGGTAGATGGTCTGGGCGGACAAGGCTTATTCGGCCTCGTCTTCAGTCCGCTCCTCGTCCGGCAGTTGCAGGTCGAGGATGGGGGCGCCGTCGTAGAGGCGTTCCAGCGCGTAGTAGGTGCGCTCTTCCTGGTGTTGGACGTGGACCACGATGTGCCCGTAGTCCAGCAGCACCCAGCGCCCCTCGGCGGCGCCTTCGCGGCGCAGCGGCTTCAGCCCGTGTTGTTCGCGCAGCTGGTCTTCGATCTCGTCCACGATGGCCAGCACTTGGCGTTCGGTAGGCGCAGCGGCAAGCAGGAAGGCGTCGGCGATCCCGAGACGCTCGGCGACGTCGAGGCCAACAATGTTCTCGCCCAGTCGTTCGGCGGCGGCCGCGGCGGCCGTCCGGACTTCGGCGAGCGACTGCTCGGGGATGCTCACGCAGGGGCTCCTTGGTTCTCTAGTTGATGATGAACAGGACGATGGCGACGATCAGGGCCAACAGGCCGATCCCCGCGACGATCAGGGACGAGGTGGAGACCAGTCCGAAGTCGAAACCGGTGGATTGTTCCTGGGGTTCTAGACCGTGGGCGCGTTGCGCCTCCACCGGGTGTTCGGCGGCGTAGCCGGATTCGGTGTGCGCCTGGGCGGGCGCCTCGTCGTCGGCGTCCCCGCTGCCGATCACCGCGTCGAAGCTCGGTTCCTCGGTGAGCTCGGTCAGCCGGTTGGCTTCCCCGTCCAGCTCGGCGGCGACGGCGGGAATGATCGCCGAGTGGCTCAGCGTGGAGGTGTCGAATTCTCGTCCGGGTTCCTGCTCGTCCGGCAGGTTGTCGGGGTCGGTGCCGCGGTGCAGCTCCTCCAGCGGGCTCAGGTCGATCTCGAGGTCTTCCTCGCCCGCGTCCGTCTCTTCTGCAGCCTCGTCGGCCTCGATGACCGGGACGCTGCCGGTGGCTTCGTCCTCGGGCTGCGCCAGGTCTTCGGTCGGGCCCGGAGCGCCGCCGGCGATCTGCACTCGGGAAGTGATGGTGTCGGCAATCTCGGCCAGCCGGGACTGTTCGGCCAGCAGGGCTGGGTCGATGGCGGAGGCGAACAGGTTGGTGCTGGTGGCCAGCCCGGGCACCGGCGGTGTCGGGGTGCGGTCGCGTTCGGCCAACGCCTCTTCGACGGACAGGTCCAGTTCCAGCTGTCCGGCAACGGGTTCCGGCTCGTCGGTTTCCTCCTCGACCAGATCGGCGACGTCGTCCTCGCTGACGAGCCCGGCCAGGTCCGCGTCATGCACAAGCGGGTCGTGCTCCGCGTCGGTGAATTCCTCCACAGGCAGCAGCTGCTGGCCCTCGGTGACCGGTGCGGGTTCGTCCGGGCCTTCCGGCGCGTCCTCGGCGGGGGCGATCAGCGATTGCAGCACGGTGGCGTCGGCCGGCTTCTGCCCGGGCTGCTCGACCTGCGGGACGAGTTCGGTCTCGTCCTGCTCCGCGGCGGGTTCGGCCTGCTGGTCTTGGTCGGTGGTGCGGATGGCGTCCACTGGGGAGTCGGCGGCCCGGCGGGAGCGGTTGGCGCTGCGGGTTCGTTCGCGGCGCGCGGCGGCGGCCATTTCTTCCTCGTAGGCGGCCTTCTCCTCGTCGGAGAGGCCCTCGGGCATGTCCGCCAACCACTCAGGTTGTTGCCGGTCGCGGGCCCTGCGTGCACGCCGGGACAGCGGCTGCTCGCTCATACGGTCACGTCCTCACCTTGTGCTGTTGCTTGCGGGGTCTGTTCACTGGGGCGGTAAAGCCTGTGCTTCGCAATATACTGCACCACGCCGTCGGGGACGAGGTACCACACCGGTTTGCCGTCCTTGACGCGTTGCCGGCAATCGGTTGAGGAGATGGCCATCGCGGGGATCTCCATCAGCGAAATGTTGTCCTTGCGGCCGAAGTCGGACAG
>CAYZBX010000207.1:0-2665 GCA_964476735.1 uncultured Micrococcaceae bacterium | reverse complement strand
GATCGAGCCCAAGAAGGTGTCAGACATCTTGGCGCCGAGGAAGGTGGAGTTGGCGAACTGGGTTACCTGCTCCAGCGAGAGCGCGCCGACGGCCTCGCCTTCCTCAACCGCGCGGGCGGCGCCGTTGAGCACCTGGAAGAGGGCGAAGAAGAACGGCATCTGCACCAGCATGGGCAGGCAGGCGGAGAACGGGTTGGCCCCGTGCTTCTTCATCAGCTCCTGCTGCTCAAGCGCCATCGCTTGGCGGGAGAGCTGGTCCTTCTTGCCCTTGTACTTGGCCTGCAGCTTCTGCAGCTCCGGCTGCATCTGCTGCATGTTGCGGGAGGCCTTGATCTGCTTGACGAACAGCGGGATCAGCAGGGTGCGGATGAGGATCACCAGCAGCACGATGGCCAGCAGCCAGGTGACACCGGATGCTGGGTCCATGCCGATGGCGCTGAGCACGTCGTGGAAGAACCCGAGGACGAACGACACCGCCATTCGGAACGGGAACATGATTGCGTCAAAGAAGTTCATTCGGTTTCCTCATCTGCAGGAATGGGTGGATGGTTCAAGACAATGATGCGCGGCTCGGCGCCCGGCTCGAAGTAGCGGCGGCCCGGCGGCACGTGGTCCACGCCCCCGTCGGTGAAAGGGTGGCAGCGGCCC
Organism: uncultured Micrococcaceae bacterium; assembly: GCA_964476735.1. Taxonomy (GTDB): domain Bacteria; phylum Actinomycetota; class Actinomycetes; order Actinomycetales; family Micrococcaceae; genus Micrococcoides. The sequence goes on along the minus strand of CAYZBX010000207.1, from coordinate 2,017 downwards.
AGCCGCTTGGCGGTCAGCCAGGAGCCCTTAAACAGCCCGTGGGTGCTCACGGCCTCCAGCCCGTAGGCGGAGCAGCTGGGGTAGTACCGGCAGACCGGCCCGTACAGCGGTGAGATGATCAGCCGGTACAGCTTCAGGATCAGCGCCCCGATGGTGGAGGGCAGCGCCCGCCACCAAGGCCAGCGACTGGCCGGTTCCGCGATGGTAAATCCGGGTGGTCGGTGGGCACTCTGAGTGCCGGTGGTCTTAGGACTGCACATGGCCGGTGGCCAACCTCAGCTTCTTGGTGACGGTGGCCACGGCGCTGGCGGCCTCGGCGGCGAGCTCGGCGTAGCTGGCTTGGGCCGCGGCCGGGAAGGCGCGCAGCACGAAGTCGCAGCGCGGTTGGGCGTTGCTGGCGCCGCGTTCGGTGAGGATCGCGGCCATCGCGTGGCGCAGCCGGCGTTTGACTAGGTTGCGGGTGACCGCGTTGCCGACGGCCTTAGACACAACAAAACCGACCCGCTCAGGCGATGCTGATGAGTCGGTTTGCTGCGCGAACAGCACAAAACTCTGGCGGCCGGAACGTACGCCAGTGCGCATGATTCGCGAAAAGTCCGAGGCAGTATTTACCCGGTTGTCACGGGGAAGCACAGCAGTGTCGCCACCGATGACGGCTAGGCCATCACTTAGGCAGACAGGCTGCTGCGGCCCTTGGCGCGGCGTGCCGACAGGATGGCGCGGCCTGCGCGGGTCCGCATACGTAGCCGGAAGCCGTGCTTCTTGGCACGACGGCGGTTATTCGGCTGAAAAGTCCGCTTGCTCACAATAATTCTCCAAAGCCAGTTTGCTGCGTGGATAACCCGAAGTGAGTCGCTTACTTTGGGGAAGGCACCGGGTTTTACACGCGTGAGTACATTCGTGGTGTCTTGTGGTTTGTCTGCAGCGCCGTTTGCGCTCAGATAACACACAGGACTAAATAACTCTAGAAAAACACTCCGATAAGGTCAAATCGGCGTCCGCGCTTTTGGGCTTAATCACAAGTTATGCACAGCGGTGGAAAACTTTGTGCATAAAGTCGGTAGAATCGTTGCTTGCGAGGATCCAGTTGGGATCGAGGCCGGTCGCCAGCGGCGTCGTACACAGCTTATCCCGATCCCTATCCACATTTTTTCTTTTTCATGGCCCAAAGGAACCGTATGAGCGCTCAGCAGGACAACCAGATCACCCAGTCCTGGCTGAAGGTGGTCGAGTTGTTGGAGCAGGACTCCGAGCTAACGGCCCGGATGCGCGGGTTCCTGCCGCTGGCCAAGCCGGTGGCGTTCGTGGGCAACACGCTGCTGCTGGCCGTGAACAATGACACCACCCGGGATCACTTCCAGAACCAGTTGCGGGATCCGTTGAACCGGGCCCTGGGCCAGGTGTTTGGTCAGGAGATCATCTGCGCGTTCTCCATCGACCGGGACATCACCTTCGAGGCGAAGGACCCGGAGCCGGTAGAGGTCATCGAGCCGGTGACCCAACCGGCACCGGTGGAGGATCAGCCGGCGCCGGTCAGCTGGCAGGACAAGCCGACCCCGGCCGGTCCGTCGTTGCCGACGCCGAGCCCGCCCTCGGATTCGAACGAGGCCTCCCGGCTGAACCCGCGCTACGTGTTCGACACCTTCGTCTCCGGTTCCTCGAACCGGTTCGCGCACGCCGCGGCCAACGCGGTGGCGGAGGCGCCGGCCAAGTCCTACAACCCGCTGTTCATCTACGGGGACTCCGGGCTGGGCAAGACCCACCTGCTGCACGCCATCGGGCACTACGCCCGGGACCTGTACTCGGGGATCCGGGTGCGCTACGTGAACAGCGAGGAGTTCACGAACGACTTTATTAACTCGATCCGCAACGACGACGGCGCCAGCTTCAAGCAGATCTACCGCAACGTGGACATCCTGATGATCGACGACATCCAGTTCTTGGCGGACAAGGAAGCGACCGTGGAGGAGTTCTTCCACACCTTCAACACGCTGTACAACTCCAACCGGCAGATCGT
>CAYZBX010000206.1:0-2683 GCA_964476735.1 uncultured Micrococcaceae bacterium | reverse complement strand
CCCGCCTGTGTCATGGAGAATCTCTCGCCGGATCATGAAGCACGCCCCATTTACCGGCCCTTCCGGATCCGGAGTGCGTAGCGGGGCTCGCGGCTGACACGGTGAGGCACAGATGAGGGGGTCCTGGAGCGTGTGAAAATGCAGGTTCTCACACCAGGCATCGAACACCCCAGGACCCGCTTTGAACGCTACCGCCAGTCTGCTTGCCGACACCATCTGCCGCACCGTGGAACTCGGGGTGACCATCACCGATGCCGCGGTCGCCGGCGAGTTCACGCACTTGTTCTGCTCCCCGGTCGCGATCGACCCAGTCTGTGTTGCTTGCGGGGCGGCCGGCCGGCTGCGGGATCACGTCGAGCGTCGGGTGACCGATCTGCCGATCGTCGGCCATCCCACCAGACTGCACGTGCGGGTACCGCGCTTCACCTGCGATAACATCGAATGCGAGACGCGGATCTTCCAGCAGCGGATGCCGGCGTTGGCTGAGCCGCGGGCCAAGACCACCCGCCGCTGCAGCCGCTGGATTTTGCAGCGCCTGGCAATTGACCGCACCAGCGTGTCCGCGGTGGCCAAGGCCCTCGGGCTGGGGTGGGATCTGGTCAACGACCTGGCGGTCTCCGAGACCCGCGCCATGGTCTACGACCAGCCCGGACACTTCGACGGCGTCCGCATTCTCGGGGTCGATGAGCACAAGTGGAAGCACGTGCGCGGCGACGGCAGCAGCTCGTTCGTCACCGTGCTGGTCGACCTCACCCCGGTCGTGGACGGCATCGGTCCGTCCCGGTTGCTGGACATGGTCCCGGGGCGTTCGGCGAAGGTCCTGACCGAGTGGCTCGACGCCCGTTGTCCGCGTACAGGGTGACGTGTCGTGCGGCGTACAGGCTCACGTGTCGGTGTCCGGCTGGGGTTTATGGTGCCGGTTCTTCGGCGGTGCTGACAAGGTCTGCCCGGTCTTTGAGCCGGTAGGAGGGCCCGTTGATGGCGATGACATCGCAGTGGTGCAGGAACCGGTCCAGGATGGCGGTAGCCAGGACCTCGTCTCCGAGCACGGTGCCCCATTCGGCGAAGGTCTTGTTGCTGGTGATGATCGTCGAGCCCTTCTCGTAGCGGCGTGATACCAGCTGGAAGAACATGTTTGCCTCTGCGCGGTTGAGTGGGAGATAGCCGACTTCGTCGATGACCAGCAGTGACGGTCGGGCCAGGCTGGAGAGTTGCTTGGGTAGGGTGCCGAGGCTGTCGGCCTTGCGCAGCTTGCGGACCAGGTCGTCGAGGGTGGTGTAGTAGATCGAGTGGCCGGCCCGGCACGCGGTTACCGCCAGTGCCACGGCGATGTGGGTCTTGCCCACTCCGGGCGGGCCGAGTAGAGCGATGTTGGCTTTGCGTTCGACGAACTCCATCGCGGCGAGGTCCTTCAAGCGCCGGGCATCGACGCCAGGTTGGAACGCGAAGTCGAAGTCTTCCAGGGTCTTGTGGTGCGGCAGCCCGGAGAGTTTGAGAGCGTTGCGGAACCGGCCCGACTCCCGGTGGGTGACCTCCTCCTCGAGCAGCTGGTCGAGAAAGTCCAGGTAGCCCAGTTGCGACTGCTCGGCACGGGTCGCTGCGTCAGCGGCGCTGGCGGCCATGTGCGGTAGCTTGAGACGCTGCGCGGCGGCGGTGATCCGACTGATGACGAACTCGCTCACGAGGCCTCACCCGCCACCAGCTCGTAGGACGCCAACGGCCGTCGGATATCGGGAACCGGGTCCATCGAGGCCAGATAGTGCGCCAGCACTGATGACGATTCCTCCGGCCTGGCAGATGCCCCGGCCCGGTCGGGCTCGGTGTGACAGACGGCGCGGCCGGCCCCGTCGGGCAGGCCGTCCCAGTGGGTGGGTTCGATGATCCACTCGTGGGACCGGCTGCCGCGACGGTGGACCGCCAGCACCTGGGCGGGGTCCTCAAGGTGGCAGATTGTGATGCGGCTGGCTGTGGCGCGGACCAGGACCTTCTGCCTCGCCGTCACCTGGGAGGCGGGGACCGAGTAGTGGTCGGACTCGAACGAGATCAGGCAGTCCTTGCCCACCGTGCGCACGTGCTCATCGAAGATCTCGTACTCCGTGGCCGGCAGCGGGCCCAGTGCGGCGTGGTCTACCGCGGCGGCTTCGGCGATGACTTGCCCGTGCGTGCGATGCACTTGGCGGCGGCGGATCTTCACCCATCGGGCGAACGCTGCATCAGCGTCGCCGACCGAGCGGAACCGGCGCCCGGCCACGACGTGCTCGCGCACGATATCGACCTGCCGCTCCACCCGGCCCTTGCCGGTGGGCCGGTAGGCGGCCAGCACATCGATGTCGTACCCGTAGTGGCCGGCGAACGCGGTGGCTGCGGCGGTGACCGGGACTGCCTTGCCCGGGGCGACATGGCGGCGCACCACGGTCTTGAGGCGGTCGTAGACGATCGCCGCCGGGACTCCGCCGAAGTGGTCGAAGGCCCGCCGGTGGCAGTCGAAGAACGTCGCGGCATCCATCGAGGTCACGAAGCAGCAGAACGGGTCCCGCGAGTACGACAGCGTCATGTGGAACGAGTAGACGCGCACCCCTGTGCCAAACAGGTCCCCCTCATCGCCCCAGTCGACCTGGGCCTGAGCCCTGTGACTTTCACCTTCGTTTGGCGGGATTTCGCAGGTTCGTTTGGCGGTGTCAGG
>CAYZBX010000205.1:0-2698 GCA_964476735.1 uncultured Micrococcaceae bacterium | reverse complement strand
CCGGCAAGAACACCGTACGGGAAGCCAGCATCATCAAACCGGGCGTACTGCGGGTCAGCGTGCTCCCACTGGTACATCTGGCCGTAGTCGTCGATGATGTCACCGGTGTGGAACAGGTACTGGATGTTCATGTTCTCGCGCTGTTCAAGCACGAAATCATGGATCGCGACCTGGTGGTCGAAGTACTGCTCGTTGTAGTACTGCGTGTCAGATTCCCAGGCGAGAGTGAAGTCGTAGGCAGACCGGTCAAGGTCTTCCTCGTGGTTCTTCACAACCTCGGACTCACGGGTCGTGTGATCCTGGCCAGCAAAGCCTCCGGAGTGCTGAACGAGAAGGGTCACGGACCCATCCGTCTCGTACTCGTCGGTAGCAATGAGCGAGGACAGGGAGAACGATTCGGTTTCGGAACCGGTGATGTGGCGGTCAACCTCATCCCAGCCGCTACCATCGGCGCGCTGGACGTAGACGATCACCTGGGCGTCGCTGTCTGCTTCGCCAGCCCACGAGACACGGACCTGCGATCCGTCAACCATATCGGTCGGAACATCAACCTCGAACAGCTGGTAGGGGAACTGGCTCATCGAGGAAACCTCGTTCGACAGGCCGTCCTTGTCACCAAACAGCTCAACCTCGTCAGCAGTCAGTGGCAGTGCCTCTGCACGATCAGTGGTTGCAGCATCGGTTACCGTGCCCGAGGAGGTGCGAATATCAGCATCGAGCTCGAGAGCGGCGCCACCGAAGAAGGTGACGTCAACCGAGTCGTTGGTGGGGTCCGTGATCTGTGCAGACAGATCAACGTCGCCCGCCGGGACCTCGGCACCGTCCGCCGGAGTGAAGTCAGACGACATCGGCTCCTCGTCCGGGACCTCGAACGTCGTGGTTGACGTGGTTGCGTTACCGAGCAGGTCGGTGGCGGTGATGCGGAGCGTGTGCTCGCCGGCCTCGAGATCAACCGAGGACGTGTCGTGAGGCCCCAAGCCGATGATCGCCGAATCCGCAGGGTGTTTGACCCGCGCGGTGGCGACGAGGGCGACGATGCCGGCCGCGAAACAGATGACGGTCCCGGCGATCATGAAAGCGTCGAAGGTCACGCGCGCAACTCCTCTGGGTTGATGAACACGAGTTCCGGTTTGGCGCTGAGCTGGCCCTGTCGGTCGCTCTTGTTCCGCGTCAGGGCGATGGCCTGCCCGGTCGCCGTCTGCGCCAAGACGAGGGCCTGCTCGCCGTGCTGGGCATCCCCAGCGGTGGTTGCCGTCGGTTCGGCGGGCGGGTTGGGGCTGATGAAGCGGCCGTGGCACAGCTCGGTTGCCTCGGCGTGGCTGACGAGTCTGGACGGAAAGAGTTCCGCGACGGCGTCATCAAGCGGCATGAAGTTGAACTCGGCGCCCAGCTGTTCCATGCTGGCCGCGTCCTCGATCCGGTAGGGGCCGACCCGGGTGCGTCGCAGGCGGGTCAGGTGTCCGCCGGTGTTCAACAGCTCCCCCAAGTCCCGTGCCAACGCCCGGATGTAGGTTCCGGAGGAACAGCGCACCGTCACGTCCACGTCTTGGACGCGTCCGCCATCGAGTCTGGTCAGGCTGTGCACCGTGAATTCGTGGATGTGCACCGGGCGCGCGGCCAGCTCGACCTGCTCCCCCGCCCGGACCCGGTCGTAGGCTCGCCGGCCGGCGACCTTGATCGCCGAGACCGAGCTGGGCACCTGATCGATGGCTCCGGTTAGCGAGGCGATCGCGGCGAGCAGCGATTCCTCGGTGACGGCGTTGGCGTAGCGCGTCTGCGTGAGTTCGCCGTCCGCGTCGTCCGTGTCGGTGTTCTGCCCCAACCGGATGGTGGCGGTGTAGGTCTTGTCAGCCCCAACCAAGTAAGTCAGCAGCTTGGTGGCCTTGTTGATGCCGACCAGCAGTAGCCCGGTGGCCATCGGGTCCAGGGTACCCGCGTGCCCTACCTTCCGGGTTCCGGCCAGCCGGCGGATCTTGCCGACTACATCGTGGCTTGTCCAGCCTGCGGGTTTGTCAACCAAAACCAGCCCGGCCGCTGTTGCGGACGGGCTGGCGGGTCCTTGGGCGTTAGGCGTCATCGGCCTTGTCGGTGTCCTTGTACGGGTCGGCGTCGCCGGCGTAACGGGCGTTGGCCCGCTGTTCGGCCAGCTTGGCGTCCCGTTCCTTGGTCTCGCGCAGCAGGTCCTCCAGCGCGGAGGCGGCCTGCGGGATCTCGTCGTGGATGAACTCCAGCGTCGGGGTCAACCGGATGGTCAGGTTGCGTCCGACCTCCCGGCGCAACACGCCCCGATTGGCGTAGAGCACCTCGGCGACCTCCTTCTGCGCGTCCTCGTCGCCGAGGATCGTGTAGTAGATGGTGGCGTGCTGCAGGTCATTGGTGACGCGGGCGTCGGTGATGGTGATCGCCTCGGCGCGTTCGTCCTTGACCTCCTTCCGCAGTGCCTCGGCTACCAACACTTTGATGCGTTGGGCCAACCGGGCGGCGCGTGCGGGATCTGCCATGGGCGTCTCTCCTAAAGTCGTGCGTTGCGGTGCGCAACGGGTGCGGTCAACGGGTGCTCGTTCGGGCCGTGCGCCGGCACCGGCCCGGCCCACGAGTGTGGGCGGTACGGGCTGTTGCCGGCGGCCACGGTCCTGAACGCGTGGTTAGCTGCGTGGCTTCTCGCGCATCTCGAAGTTCTCGATGATGTCGCCTTCGC
>CAYZBX010000204.1:0-2708 GCA_964476735.1 uncultured Micrococcaceae bacterium | reverse complement strand
CGCAGGTTCAACTCCTGTCATCCCGACTTTATGGTTACTGTCACCACGCACGTGGTTGGTAACTTCGGTGAGGAGCAGCCGGCCGAACGTGCGGCTTCCGCCGCGGGTTAGTCAAAGTGCTCAGGCAAAGAACAGACTTCAAACTAACCTTCACAGGAGTCCTTCGTGGTCAAAAGCACCGTGGAAAAACTGAGCCCCACGCGCGTCAAAATCGACGTAGAAGTTCCTTTCGACGAACTCAAGCCACACATCCAGGCAACCTACAAGCAGCTGGCCAACCAGATCCAGGTTCCCGGCTTCCGTAAGGGCAAAGTTCCCGCCGCCATCATCGACCAGCGCGTCGGACGCGAGTACGTCATCGAGAACGCCGTCAACGAAGGCATGAACGACTTCTACCGGCAGGCCCTGACCGAGGCCGAGGTCTCCCCACTGTCCCAGCCAGAGCTGGAAGTCTCCCAGATCCCAGCCAAGGACAGCGAAGACGATCTGAAATTTTCCTTCGAGCTGGACGTCCGCCCAGAAATCGAGCTGCCAGACTACAAGGGTCTTGAAGTCGAGGTTGAGGCCAAGGAAGCTGACGAGGAAGCCGTGCAGGCCGCCCTCGATGAGCTGCGCAACCGTTACGGAACCCTGAAGACCGTTGACCGCCCGGCCGCCGAAGATGACTTCGTGACCATCGATTTGACCGCCACCGTTGACGGTGAAGAGGTCGACTCCGCCGCAGACCTGTCCTACCAGGTCGGGGCCGGCACCATGCTGGAAGGCATCGACGAGGCCCTGACCGGCCTGTCTGCCGACGAAGACGCCATCTTCGAAACCAAGCTGGCCGGCGGCGAGCACTCCGGCAAGGATGCCTCCGTCAAGGTTGTGCTGAAGGCCGTCAAGGAGCGCGAACTGCCAGAGGCCGACGACGAGTTCGCCCAGCTGGCCTCCGAATTCGACACCATCGACGAGCTCAAGGCAGACCTGACCAAGAAGGTCGAAGAAGACCTCGTGGTCGCCCAGGGCGCCGAAGCCCAGGAAAAGGTCCTCGAGAAGCTGCAGGAGGTCGTCGAGGTTCCGGTCCCAGAAGCCGTCATCGCAGAACAGGTCGAACAGCACTTCTCCCAGGGCCACGACCACGGCGACGGTGAAGAGCACGACACCGAGGAGCACCGCAAGGAGGTCGAAGAGGGCACCCGCAACGCCTTCAAGGCCGAGATCATCCTCGACGAAATCGCCAACGCCGAAGAGCTCACCGTTGACCAGGGCGAACTGATCGAATACGTCATCGCCACCGCCGGTCAGTACGGCATGGACCCGAACCAGTTCGCGCAGATGCTCGACGGTGCCGGCCAGATCCCGGTCATCATGGGTGAGGTCCGCCGCCGCAAGGCGCTGGCCAAGGTGCTGGAATTCGCCACCGTCAAGGACTCCAAGGGCAACGAGGTCGACCTCAGCTCCTTCCTGACCCCGGCCGAGGACCTCGAATCCGCCGATTCCCCAGAGTCCGCTGACTCCGCCGAGAGCGCCGAATCTGCGAAGTAACTTCTTAGCTCACCGCAGCCGGTGAGCGCACGCTGGCCCGGTACCCCACGTAGGTGCCGGGCCAGCCTACGTTAACCGCCGAATGCGGTCCGCCAAGGGTACCTGCGCCAACAGCGAAAACGACGCGCAGCGTCCCCGCCGAGGCACGGTGAGCGACTAGTCTGCAAGAAGAACGTAAAAAGTGGGCGAAGCTGCCCACCCAACTCCCAAAGAGAGGCAGGGCGCCACGTGGCACCACAACCACAACTGCCAACCCCGCAGATGGCTTCTGTGGATCCAGCAGCACGGGAAGATTACATCTATCAGCGGCTGCTGAAGGAACGCATCATCTGGCTGGGCTCTGAGGTGCGCGACGAAAATGCGAACGCCATCTGCTCCCAGCTGTTGCTGCTCTCGGCAGAAGACCCAGAAAAAGACATCTACCTGTACATCAACTCCCCGGGCGGCTCCATCACCGCCGGCATGGCGATCTACGACACCATGCAGTACATCCCGAACGATGTCGTGACCGTCGCGACCGGTCTGGCCGCCTCCATGGGACAGTTCCTGCTCTCCTCCGGCACCCCGGGCAAGCGCTACGCCACCCCGCACGCCCGCATCCTGATGCACCAGCCATCCGGCGGCATCGGCGGCACCGAATCGGACATCCGGATCCAAGCCCAGCTAATCCTGCACATGAAGCAGGTCATGGCCGAACTCACCGCGGAGCAGACCGGCCAGTCCGTGGAGACCATCCTCAAGGACAACGAACGCGACAAGTGGTTCACCGCGCAGGAGGGGCTGGAGTACGGGTTCTTTGACCACATCGCTGACGGCGCGCGCCAGGTCTCTGGCGGCGGCGGAGTAGAGAACTAAAGGTAGGGATACACCAGTGAACGAGAACATCACACGCTTCGCACCGGAAGCACGCTACATCCTGCCGCAGTTCGAAGAGCGTACCCCGTACGGCTTCAAACGCCAGGACCCATACGCCAAGCTGTTCGAGGACCGCATCGTCTTCCTCGGCACCCAAGTGGACGACGCGGCAGCCGATGACATCATGGCCCAGCTGCTGGTGCTCGAGTCCATGGACTCCGAGCGGGACATCACCCTGTACATCAACTCGCCCGGCGGATCCTTCACGGCCATGACCGCGATCTACGACACCATGCAGTACATCCGCCCGCAGATCCAGACCGTCT
>CAYZBX010000203.1:0-2740 GCA_964476735.1 uncultured Micrococcaceae bacterium | reverse complement strand
GATTCCCAACTGTTCTATATGTTCGGGGTTGCGCTGGGCGTCTTTGGTGTCTGTGTCTTCGGGTGGTTGGCTCTGTCGGTGCTCTTCGCTGTGGCAGCGAGATGCTTCGAGGCATTCGGCCGGCACAGAATCGCACTTCAGCTGGATCGCTTGTCACCACGATTCATCCGGCGACTCGTGGGGGCGACGGTGACTTGCCTGCTTCTCGCCAGCCCAAGTGTGGCCATCGATGTCGGCTTTCAAGACACGCCCGAAGACGATCACAGCCTGAACGCTCCGGCGGATCCGACACCGCAGGAGGCGTCCGACTCTGTTCCTGACCCCGCGGAGCTATCAGAAATTCCTGCGGAACTTGGTCTAGAAATCGACCCCACCCCCGTAGCGGAAGCACCGAATCGAAGATCCGAGCAGGAGTCGACCCCGACTAGGCTCCCCACAACCAAGCACCCGATCCCCGAACGGGTCGAAGGAGGCAGCGCCTCCGCCGTTCCGGTTGACCTACGACTGCTACCCACCACTCCCGATGCCAGTGATAATCAGGCACAGCCCCAGCCGGCTCCCACCGCCAGACGAAAACACCGAGCGCCCTCCCGGTCCGCAAACCCGCCGGCTGTTCAACCGGTTCCGGTTCCAGGTCAGCAGAGACGAAGCAGTGCCAAGAATTCCGTCGTGGTGATGCGGGGAGATTCGCTGTGGAGCATCGTGCGTGCCGAGCTTGGTCCGGCTGCCTCAGACGCGCAGATCCAACTGCGGCTCCAGCATTGGTATCTCCGGAATCGATCAGTGATCGGCGCAGACCCGAATCTCATCTACCCAGGAACAACGTTGATAGTACCGACAGGGAAGGACTCTTGAAATGTCACTCGCAGCACCCATTCGGCACCGGAACAGACTCGATGAACGCTTGCTGGCGAATGTCACGCCCATGACCCCGTTCTGCCTCACGCAGAGCCAGCAAGCACCTGCGCTATCCGTGCGGGGCCGAGCAGACGCTGACCAGGAAGCACTGCACCAAGAGGTGGACAAGATCGCCCGGAGCCTGAGTCTCGGACTATGCCAAGTCCTTGCCGGAGAACGTCCGGCAGCTCAGTTCGCGGCGTGGTTCGACCTCGATGGTTACGACGCGTTCATGAGGCGCTTTGGGATGGTGGTCCGCCATCGCACCCGGCAAGAAAGACTGGGCAAAGAGTGCCTGTTCTTTCGCCGGGCATCGGTCTTGACCGTCCACCAATGCCACATCAACGCACGCTGCATCGAGCTGAGCGTGGTCGTCAAGGACGCCATGCGTGTCAGAGCCATCGCCCTGCAGCTGAAGCTGAATTCGCGCCGACGCTGGCAGATCACCGCCTTGGAGATCGGCTGACTACCGACGACGCTTCTTCGAGGACTTCTTGCTCGGCTGCTTCCGTTGCGTGCCCTGCTTGGCCGGTGCCCCGGCTGCTGTCTCCTTTTCGGCGTTCTCGACGCGAATCGTTTCGGCTTCTCCGCTTTCGCTCGGACCGCTGAGCCGTAGCGAGCCGCGCTGTGTCGGCGTTTCCAGCCCGTCGATCTGCAGCGGCTGGTTCATGGTTGACGCGCGTGCGTCGGTCACGCCGGGCAGTGAGGTGGCCTGTTGTTCGGCCGGCTTCACATCGAGGTTGAAGAGGTAGCCCACTGACTCCTCGCGGATGCCGCCCATCATTGAGTCGAACAGCAGGTAGCCTTCACGCTGGTATTCCACGAGCGGGTCGCGTTGAGCCATTGCACGCAGGCCGATGCCTTCCTTCAGGTAGTCCATCTCGTAGAGGTGGTCCTGCCAGCGGCGGCCAATGACCGAGAGGACCACACGCCGCTCCAGCTCCCGGAGGGCTTCCTCGCCGAGGTATGCCTCGCGGTTTTCGTAGGCGATCTTCGCATCGGCGGTCAGTTCACGTTTCAACAGCTCAGGGCTCAAGCGATTCAGCCCGCCGGCCTCTTCCAACAGTTCTTCCTTGGTGATGGACACCGGATAGAGCTGTTCCATGTTGGTCAACATGGTGTCTAGGTGCCATTCTTCAGGGTTCTTCGAAACTTGGGTGTACTGGTCCACGAGTGCTCCCACGGAGTCCTCGATGAAGTAGATGACCTTTTCCTTGAGGTCATCGCCTTCGAGGATGTGGCGGCGGTCGCCGTAGATTGCCTCGCGCTGACGATTCATGACGTCGTCGTACTTCAGCACATTCTTGCGTTGCTCGGTGTTGCGAGACTCAACCTGCGCTTGGGCCCGCTGAATCGCGTTGGTCACCAGCTTGGATTCCAAGGCCATGTCGTCCGGAATGCCTGGTGAGTTCATGATCCGCTGGGCCGCCCCGGGATTGAAGAGCCGCATGAGGTCATCGGTCAGGGAGAGATAGAAACGGGATTCACCTGGATCGCCCTGACGACCGGCACGGCCGCGCAACTGGTTGTCGATGCGTCGGGATTCGTGTCGCTCGGTGCCAAGGACGTAGAGTCCACCCAACTCGGTGACCTCGTTGTGTTCGGTTTCCACGGCAGCCTCGGCGGCCTTCAGGACCTCTGGCCAGCGCGCCTCGTACTCCTCGGAGTTCTCCTCGGGGTCAAGGCCCAGGCGAGCCATTTCGTCGACCGCGTTGAACTCCAGCTTCTCCGCGATCCGTACTCACTCCAGAGCTACAGCCAAGTCGGTTTCAACTTCCGTCGACGTGTCGGCGGCGGCGTGATCCAGCCCGACCAGTTCCGTCTGATCAAGGTCGCTGCGTCC
>CAYZBX010000202.1:0-2813 GCA_964476735.1 uncultured Micrococcaceae bacterium | reverse complement strand
AGGAATCCCCTACGCAGACATCTGGCACCACGGCACACCCACCACCAACCCCACCGAAGGAGACCTCGTAGCCACCGAAGCCAACGCCGACGGCTCCTACAACCTCGTGGGAATCAAAACCACCGGAAACTACTTCCTCACCATCACCCCCAAAGGACCACAAAAACTCCCCATCCCGCGCCACGCCGACTTCTACGACATGAGCCAGAAAGCCGCCACCAATGACTAAAAAACAACTCCTCACCCTCCTTGCAACCATGGCCGCGCTCGCAGCCTTGTATGCCGGCTTCCTACTGGTGGGACAAACCCCAGACCCCGTGGCCCTGGAAGAGAACGTAAGCGCCGACACGGGGCCGCACCAGCCCCTGCACCAGCCGATACCGATCGAATCGGTGACAGCGTCACCGAACGACTCAGCCACCGGCAAACCCGCGCTGAACGCCAAGCCTGGCCAACAGCCCAGCATGGAAGGGGTGAAGGAGAAAGAACAACGGATCCTCATCGGGTACATCACCACCTTGTACTCTCAGGCCTACCCAGATCAGCGAGCCAACACCTTCTTAGAACGCCTGAAACCGTACGCGCACAAGGACCACTTCGGCGCACTGAAGAAACAGTACGCATCAAACCAAGGCTGGAGCAGATACCGAAAAGAACAGCGCGTCAGAGTAGCCCAAGTTCTACAAATCCAGCCGGTAGATCAAGACTCATTCATGGTCGATTACCAGTGGGCAGAAACCTCCGGCGACGCCGAACCACTCTGGCAAAACCAAACCCGGATCCTCACCCTAGACCGAACCACTAGGCAGGTCAGCAAGATCGAAAAACTCAGCCAAGGCCCCCGTATGAGTAACAACGTTGCACCCACCACAGCACCAGCAGAAGACAAGTATGAACACTAGGGAACTAACACCATAAGAGATAAGAGAAAGAAGCCATCACTAGCGAGAGAAAACACCTCATGAACAGACTTCCTAAGCACCCCGAACACAGCTGGCCTCACAGCCTAAATACACTCCTGAGGCAAGACCAAAACCAAAGCAACACTGAACGCTGCCAGCGATACCAAATGCATCAACACCAGCAGACGCACTCAAGCGCAACGACCAGATGGCAAAGCCGCAAAAACCCCGAACACGGAAACAAGAGAAGCGCTGAACACCCCAGCAAGGGCAACTCAGCAGCACAAAGAAAAGATAGTGCTCAACTACTGAGGAACTGGCAACAAAACCGGTGCCATTCCAGCTGGATCGATGGAGGCCTTATGGAGCTAATAAAGCCGACGTAATGCCGATCACTCAAATCCGATGATCTAACGATTTCGTTTTGAGTGTATCACATGAAGTCAAGGCGACACCCGGTAAGAACACGCTGACAAAACAGAAAGACCAGGCCCGTGAAACGCATCCAGCCCACCACCGTAATCAAGACCACCTTAGGGATCTTCGTTGCCTTGGTATTGATCTGGGCAATAGAAGAAGCCAACTTTGGATTCCGCCTCTGGCCCGAAACCTGGACAGCCCCAGCACGCATCATCCTCTCCGTGCTCGCGGTCTACGTCGTTGCCCGTGCTTGGGTGGTCAACTCTCGAGCTGATGAAGCCGACCGGCTCGCAGGAGTTCTTGCCGTTGAGCTACGGCAGCGAGCCGATAGTGTGCGTGTGAAACTTGGTGGATTCAAACACCCGCTGCAACGTTCACCCCACCTTGTCAAAATATCTGTTCCGCTCGGCATCAAAGCTACCGATCCAGACTTCCTAGGAGCGCTCAAAACCGAGCTGAGCTACCTGCTGCAAGATGACTGGAAACTGGATGCTCGCCGCAGCACCCAAGACCAAGTAGTGTTCCGCAGAACCGAAGAGACCGCGCCAGAACAGGACGAAGAATCAGCTGCAGCTCACACCGAAAAAGTTGTTGGAGAAGTCTTCGCAGCCGGTACCAAGGTCAAAGTAGAAGCCGATGAAAACGGCACCCCGGCACAGATCCTCGTCGAGCACAAAGAAGGCAACACCATGGCGTTGGCCACCCGGCGCAAACGAGTAGAACGCATCATCAGCGCCCGCATCGGTGGAGCTTGGTTGCCTAGCTGGGATCTGGTCAACGACACCGTGAAATTTACCCGCCGGGTGCCACTCCCAGAGATGCTTCACTGCCCAGCCGAGCACGCTCCGCAAACCATCACCCACGATGACTATAAGAAGTTCGTGGTCACCTACGGCCAAACCGACGGGGAAGAAAAAGTCAGCTGGTCCCCAATTGATCAGGCCCACATGTTGGTCACCGGCGGCACCGGATCCGGTAAAACTATTCTGCTGATCCAAATCATCAACACGCTCACCCAAGCAGGATGGCGCACATGGCTGATTGACGGAAAGCGCATCGAATTCATCGGCTACCGGGGCTGGCCCAACATCGAACTACTAGGCTCACGCCTGGAGCACCAGATCAAAATGGTTCACGCAGCTCACCAAGAGATGGAAGACCGTTACGCCAGGATCGAATCAGGGGAAGTGACCGTCTCCGAACTCGAGCCACTGGCCCTAGTCATGGATGAGGTCACCACCTTCCTGAAACGGGTAGAAGCCTGGTGGAAACACCACAAGCCCAAAGGCTACTCAACCAAACCACCCATCCTTGACTTGCTGGCCGACATCGCCCGTCTGGGCCGGTCGGCCAAAGTCCACCTCGTGCTGGGCCTCCAGCGCCCAGATACCCAGTTCCTCTCCGGTGAAATGCGCGATAACTTCCCATGCCGTGCCGCCCTGGGCCGGCTCTCCCCGGATGGGGCACAGATGATGTGGGGCACCGCTGGCA
>CAYZBX010000201.1:0-2824 GCA_964476735.1 uncultured Micrococcaceae bacterium | reverse complement strand
GCTACTCTCCGACGAGGACCACGCGGTGGCCGGGGCCTACGGCGCCTGGGGCGAGAAGAAGAACTACGGCCGCGTCTACGAGGGCCTGATCCGCTCCACCATTGTCTTAGATCAGGACCACAAGGTGGCCGTCGCCCAGTACAACGTCCGCGCCACCGGCCACGTCGCCAAGCTGCGCCGCGACCTGAAACTGGAGGCCTAACCGGCGGCAATTTTTTCCGCCGCCGCCGGTAGGTTATGCTTGGAGACGCACCTGCGGGCGTGGCGGAATTGGTAGACGCGCTGGATTTAGGTTCCAGTGTCCTAGCGACGTGTGGGTTCAAGTCCCTCCGCCCGCACTGTGATTCGGTTTGACCCGAATCGTGAAAGGTCCCAGATTCACCAGCAAGACTGGTCAGAATGTGGGACCTTTTCTGTTGGTTAGAATGATCTTCAGGTCTTGAAGCAGCGACGAGGAGAGCGGTGGATTCAGTATTCGGACGGCGGGCCTTTCTCGGCGCCAGCGCCGCCGTCGGCACCGGGGTCCTGCTCGGTTGCCAACGGACCGAACCGGATACCGTGCCCGCCGAAGAACACGCCTCCCCCGTCGAACCGGAGCTGGGTGCCGGCGTCTTCGCGATGACCCTGTCGGCCGCGGTCGGCGGGCTTGACCCGTTGCTGATGACCACCGCCGAGCAAACTCTGATCTGCCGGCAGCTGTACCAGCGCCTCGTCGGCGTGGACCCGAACACGGGCGCGCCCACCGAGACCGAGCTGGCCACCGGCTGGGAGATCTCCGACGATGAGCTGACCTACACCTTCAGCCTGACCCCCGGCGCCAAGTTCCACGACGGCACGGACTGCGACGCCAAGGCCGTGGTCGCGAACGTGCAGCGGTGGATCAAGCTGCCCAGCGCCATCAAGGCGGTCCGCGCCGGCCACCTGCCCGACTACTTCGCCCACGTCTTCGGCGACTCGACCCCGGCCGGCGTCACCAAGGATGCGGCCACCGGCCGCGGCGCCCTCGCCGCCGTCAAGGCGATCGACAAGCACACCGTCGAGTTCACCCTGCACCGGCGGCTGCCCGGGCTACTGCCCGCCCTAGCGCACACCGCCTTCAGCATCTGCTCCCCGACAGCGCTGCGGAAGTTGACCGCGGACAAGCTCGACCAGACCTCCACCCGGACCCCCAACGGTCCGCAGATCTCCGGGTTCGCCGAGGCCCCGGTCGGAAGCGGCCCCTACCGGCTCGGCGAAGGCTCCACCGCGCAGAACCTGGAGCTGGTCTTCGCCCCGCAGCCCAACACCGCCACCCCGGCCGAACAGAAACCCGACGTCCGACAGGTCAAGCTGCGCAGCTATCGCAACGCCCACAGCCGGTTGCGGGTGCTTGAGCAGGGCAAGTACAACGCCTTCGGCGAAGTAACCCCGGAGCAGCTGCGCCCCCTGCTGCAGCAGGGCTTCCGATTCCTGCAGCGCGACCCGTTCTCCATGGCCTACCTGGGCATCAACCACCAGCACCCCGAGCTGAGCAGCGCCAAGCTGCGCCAGTTGATCCATTCCGCGCTCGACTACAACCGGCTGGCCGGCAGCTACTTCCTCGGCGGCACCAAGGCCAGCCAGGCCTTCACCCCGCCGGCGCTGGCGGTGGCCACCGACGCCTTTCCTCAGCCGTTTTTTGACGCCGCACAGCTGGAGGCCGAACTGGCGGAGCTCGACGAGCTCGGCAGCATCCCCCTATACTTCCCCACCGACACCGCCCGCACCTGGCTGCCGTTGCCCGAACGCACCGCGCTGGACATCACCAACCAGCTGACCGACGCCGGCTTCACCATCCGGCCGGTGCCGGTGCCGTGGGAAAGCGGCTACCTGAACCGGGTGCTCAGCGACGAGAAGGTGGGCCTGTACCTGTGGGGCAAGACCGGCGCCTACCGGGACCCGCTGGACTTCCTGGCCCCCATCCTCAGCGGGCCGGGCCCGGCCCGGGGCTACCAGAACACCGCACTGGACCGGCTGGCGGAACAGCTGCGGCACGAGGACCTGGGCGGGGCCACCCGCCAGGACCTGGCCGCGCAGATCTCCACCCGGCTGGCCGAGGACGTGGCCTGCATCCCGCTGTGCAGCCCGATCTCTGCGCTGGCGCTGGCCCGCCAGGTGCAGCACTACCCCACTTCGCCGGTGCTGGATGAGTCATTCGCCGCGATACGTCTTGCCACATGACCACTTGTTCAGTAATTTTTGGCGCCCGGCCAACCGGGGCTAAAGTTGTAGAAGATCCGGCACATCATCGGTGATGGAGAAAAAATTGACCGCAGAAGCAAATAGCCACCGCTATGACGTCGTCCTCATCGGCGGCGGCGCCATGAGCACGACCTTGGGCACCCTAATCAAGGAACTGGAACCTGATTGGTCCGTCGCCCTCTTTGAAAACCTCGACCGCGCTGGACTGGAATCCTCGGACCCCTGGAACAACGCCGGCACCGGCCACGCCGCCCTGTGCGAACTGAACTACGCGCCGCTGAAGAACGGCAGCGTCAGCCCAGCAAAGGCGCTGGGCATCAACGAGCAGTTCCAGGTCTCCCGCCAGTTCTGGTCCTACCTGGTTCGCAACAACTACGTCGGCGCCCCGGAGACCTTCATCAACGCGCTGCCGCACATGTCCTTCGTGTGGGGCGACGACCACGCCGAATACCTGCGCATCCGCTACGAGGCGCTCAGCGCCGAGCCGCTCTTCGAGCAGATGGAGCATACCGAGGACCCGGCCCAGATCGCCGAGTGGGCCCCGCTACTGATCCAGGGCCGCAACCACGAACAGCGGGTGGCCGCCTCCCGCGTCAAGGACGGC
>CAYZBX010000200.1:0-2857 GCA_964476735.1 uncultured Micrococcaceae bacterium | reverse complement strand
ATCCGTCCCGGGGTTGCCCCCTCCGATTTTGAGTTCGACGTGACCGTCCCAGCGGATTCGCTCTGGGTCATGGGGGACAATCGCAACCGCTCGGCGGACTCCCGCTACCATATGGACGATGAGCAGCGCGGATTCGTGCCGCTGGACTCCGTGACCGGGCGCGCCGAACTTCGGGTCTGGCCGCTGAATGCCTTCGGTGATGCCGGCAACGATCGCAAACCGTTCGAGCAGGTCCCGGACCCCTCCGGCGCCGCAGACAACCAGCCCCAGCCGTGACAACGCAAAGCCAGCTTTCGACACCGGACCTCGCCTTGGAACGGGAATGGGCGAACAAGCATGACCAGGCAGGCGCCGGCCAGCTGCTGATCGCCGGCATGGACGAAGTTGGGCGAGGAGCCATCGCGGGCAATGTCACGGTCGGCTGCGTGATCCTCGATCCCCAGTCGGCGACCGAGCTGCCCGGGGTCAAGGACTCAAAGCTTTTGACGCAGAAACACCGCGAGGCCCTCGTAGAACCCATCAAAGCGTGGTCTCATGGTTGGGGCGTGGGGCACGCCACGGCGACCGAAATTGAGTCGCACGGCATCACGGTAGCGCTCCGGCTCGCCGGCCATCGGGCGCTGCGTCAGGCCAGCGGGGATGACTCACGACCGGTACGGGTTCTGCTGGACGGCAACGCCGATTGGCTGACCCCGGTGGTCGACCTGTTCTCTGCGGCGTTCGACCACGAGTACATGCCCGATTGTCCGCCCGTGCAAACCGTATTGAAGGGCGATCTGCGATGCCTGTCCATCGCCGCGGCATCAATCCTGGCCAAAGTCGAAAGAGACCAGATCCTGACCTGCCTGCACGAGCAGCACCCGGAGTATGGTTGGAAACAGAACAAAGGGTATGGCTCCGGTGCACACCGCAACGCCATCCGGGAACACGGACCAACCCGCCACCACAGACACAGTTGGCTAAGCAAGATCCTGTCCAACAGCGAGGAAGAGTAGGAACATGAGCGCGGAAGAACTCGAACAATACGAAGCCGAGATCGAGCTCGGACTCTACCGCGAGTACCGTGATGTCATCTCCCTGTTCAAGTACGTGATCGAGACGGAAAGACGCTTTTACCTTGCTAACCATGTTTCCGTCGAAACTAAGACACAGGGACAGTCCACCTACTTCCAGGTTGAGCTGACCGACGCTTGGGTCTGGGACATCTACCGCACCAGCCGTTTCGTTAAGACCGTCTCGGTACGCACCTTCGCCGATGTCAACGTCGAAGAACTCGTCCAGGCAAACATCCCCGATCACATCGGACCGAATACCTAGCCGTTCTGCTTGCGCGCTTCCTCCACAACCGGAGGTAGGGCCCCCGTGCGGTACAGGCCGTCCGCCTCCCGCAGCAGCCTCCGCAGCCTGCCCGAGACACTGGTGGGCAGGGAGGTGGCCATGAGCCAGCACGAAATACCGGTTCAGATCCCGGAGGAGAATCGTCGTCAACGCTTGGGCCGCTGCGGTGAGTACATCGCGGCGAACTACCTGCAAGCGCGCAACTACCGGATATTGGCCCAGAACTGGCGGTGCCGGAGCGGGGAGATCGACCTCGTCGGCTTCCACGAGGGTCAGCTGGTGTTCGTCGAAGTCAAGACGCGCACCGGATTGGACTACGGACACCCCTTCGAGGGCATTACCGAAATCAAGTTCAAGCGGCTCTGTCGATTGGCCGCTTATTGGCGCAAGAAGCATCAGCACCGTTTCGACTTCCTGAACGGGCAGACCACTCAACGCATCGACGCGGTAGCCATCGTGTTGACCGAGCACGGTCTCGAACTGGCTCACCAACGCGGTCTGGACCGGGCATGACGAACGCGGCTGGCCATCGCATCGGTTACACGCACAGCGCGACCCTGCACGGGGTGACGGCGCTGCCGGTCACCGTGGAGACGGATATTGGCGGGGCGGTACCGAACTTCATCATCCTCGGCTTGGCTGACAAGGCGGTGCAAGAGTGCCGAGACAGGATCCGGTCCGCTGCCAAGGCCGTCGGATTACCGTTGCCGCCGCAGCGCATCACGGTCAACCTTTCACCAGCCAACACCCCCAAATCCGGGGCGCACCTAGACCTAGCGATCCTGATGAGTATTCTCGACAGAGCCGAGCTGCTGATCGGCACCGAACGAACCTTCTTCGCTGCTGAACTGGGCCTCGATGGGACGCTCAAACCGGTCCGTGGAATCCTGCCGCTGCTTTTGGCCGCCTGGGACTGCGGCATAAGGCACGCTGTCGTGGCCGTCGAAAACGAAGCAGAGGCGGCCCTCGCGAGCGGGTTGCAGGTGCGTGGGTATCACCATCTCACCGGGGTTCTCGAGGACTTCCTTGAGGATCCGGGAGTCAGCCTGAAGTCTGTCCCGGCAAAGAGTGTACGCCAGCCCGAAGCTGCGGGTTCAAGGCAAGAGCGGGCGCTGGACATGGCGCAAGTGTCGGGGCAAGCCCAAGCACGCTTCGCGCTGGAGGTGGCCGCGGCCGGCCGGCACCACCTGCTCATGATCGGACCGCCCGGGGCAGGCAAAACGATGCTAGCGCAACGATTGCCAAGTATTTTGCCGCAGCTCGACCACGAAGAAGCGTTGGAAGCCACCGCGATCGCCTCGCTCTGGCGCCGTGAAGGTACGATCGCCGGTCTTGATGCGACACCGCCGTTCGTGGACCCGCATCACCACGCCAGCACTAGCGCGATCATTGGGTCAGGCAGGGTGAGCGCGCCACCAGGGGCGGTAACCCAAGCGCACCGGGGAGTGCTCTTCCTCGACGAGGCGCCTGAGTTCAAACGGGATACCCTCGAAGCGCTCCGGCAGCCGCTCGAGTCGAA
>CAYZBX010000199.1:0-2896 GCA_964476735.1 uncultured Micrococcaceae bacterium | reverse complement strand
CCCTTGGCGACCAAGTCTTCAACGGTCACGGTGCCGCCCGCTGGGAACAGCTGACCGATCTTGCTGAGGTTGACCACCTGGTAGTTGGTCTTGAACGGGTTCTTGAAGCCACGCAGTTTCGGCAGGCGCATGTGCAGTGGCAGCTGGCCACCTTCGAAGCCTGCAGGTACCTGACGGCGTGCCTTAGTACCCTTGGTACCGCGGCCGGCGGTCTTGCCGCCCTTGCCGGCTTCACCACGACCAACGCGGTGCTTCTTGGACTTGGCGCCAGGGGCTGGTGCCAAGTCGTGGAGCCCGAGGCTCTTCTTTTCTTCAGCCATGATTAGTTGGCCTCCTCGACCTTCAGCAGGTGACGGACCGTGTTGATGTAACCAACAGTCACGGCGTCAGCGGTGCGAACCACGGACTGCCCAATGCCCTTGAGCCCGAGGGAACGGACGCAAGCGCGCTGAGAAGCGGTGGCACCGATGAGGGACTTCACCTGGGTGATTTCCAGTTTTGCATCGCTAGCAACGAGGTTCTTAGCCATTGTTGGCACCTGCCTTCGCCTTTGCAGCACGGTCAGCTTCCATGGTGCGCAGCATCGCGGCCGGAGCAACCTCGTCCAGAGCCTTGCCGCGGCGGGCGGCGACAGCCTGTGGTTCTTCCAGCTTCTTCAGCGCGTCCACGGTGCCGTGGATGATGTTGATGGCGTTCACCGAGCCCATGGACTTGGAGAGCACGTCGGAGATACCGGCGCATTCCAAGACGGCGCGAACCGGGCCACCGGCGATCACACCGGTACCTGGGGAGGCTGGGCGCAGCATGACTACGCCGGCAGCATCTTCGCCGAGGACACGGTGCGGGATGGTCGAGCCGACGCGTGGGACACGGAAGAAGTTCTTCTTGGCTTCTTCAACACCCTTGGCGATCGCGGCTGGAACTTCCTTGGCCTTGCCGTAGCCGACGCCGACCATGCCGTCGCCGTCACCGACAACGACCAGAGCGGTGAAGCTGAAGCGACGACCACCCTTGACGACCTTGGCTACGCGGTTGATGGACACAACGCGCTCGAGGAACTTGTCCTTCTCCTCTTGACGCTCGTTGCGACGGCCACCGCGTTCACCGCGACGACCACCACGGTCACCACCGCGCTCACCACCGCGTTCACCGCGACGGCCACCACGGCCCTGCTCAGCGTTCTGAGCGGTTTCGGTTTCCGTACCCTGGTTTTGCATTTCCTTGTTTTCTTCGGTCACAGTGACAGCCCACCTTCCCGTGCACCTTCGGCTACTGCAGCAACCCGGCCGTGGTATTTGTTACCAGCGCGGTCGAAGACAACGGCTTCGACGCCGGCTGCTTTGGCGCGTTCGGCTACGAGTTCACCAACGCGTTTGGCTTTCGCGGTCTTATCCGCTTCCAACGAGCGCAGATCGGCTTCCATGGTGGAAGCGGACGCAACGGTGACGCCCTGTGCGTCGTCGACCAGCTGCGCGACCATGTGACGGGAGGAGCGGGTCACGACCAACCGTGGCCGCTCAGCGGTACCAACTACGCGCTTGCGGACACGCAGGTGGCGGCGTCCGCGTGCAGCAGACTTGCTCTTACCTTTTACAAGAGCCATAACTACTTACCTGCCTTTCCGGCCTTGCGGCGGATGTGTTCGCCGGCGTACTTGATGCCCTTACCCTTGTATGGGTCGGTCTTACGCAGTTTGCGGATCTTAGCCGCGGTCTCGCCAACCAGCTGCTTGTCGATACCGGAGACGGACACCTTGTTGGCGCCCTCGACGGTAAAGGTGATGCCCTCAGGGGCCTTCACCGGGACTGGGTGGGAGTAGCCCAGCGCGAACTCGAGGTCAGCGCCCTTGGCCTGTACACGGTAACCGGTACCGACGATTTCAAGGTCCTTCTTGAAGCCTTCGGTGACACCGACAACCATGTTGTTGATGAGGGAGCGGGTCAGACCGTGCAGCGAGCGTGCTTCACGTTCTTCCGAGCCGCGGGCAACCGTGATGGTGCCGTCTTCGACCTCGACGGTGATGTCACCGACGATGTCGTGGCTCAGTTCGCCCTTGCTACCTTTGACGGTGATGGTGTTGCCATCGATCTTGACATCCACACCTGCGGGAACAGTGATGGGAAGACGTCCAATACGTGACATAGTTTCTTCTCCTTCCTGTTACCAGACGTAGGCGAGGACTTCCCCGCCGACGCCCTTCTTTGCGCATTCACGGTCCGTGAGCAGACCGGATGAGGTGGACAGAATCGCGATGCCAAGACCGCCCAGCACGTGTGGCAGGTTGTTGGACTTGGCGTAGACGCGCAGACCTGGCTTGGAGATCCGGCGCACGCCCGCGATGGAGCGTTCCCGGTTCGGACCGAACTTCAGGGTGATGGTCAGGTTCTTCCCGACCTCTGCGTCTTCTTCTTT
This sequence comes from uncultured Micrococcaceae bacterium, assembly GCA_964476735.1. Classification (GTDB taxonomy): domain Bacteria; phylum Actinomycetota; class Actinomycetes; order Actinomycetales; family Micrococcaceae; genus Micrococcoides. The sequence continues at coordinate 484 of CAYZBX010000199.1, read as the reverse complement.
CCACGCCTCGATGTAGCCTTCAGCCTTGAGGATCTCGGCTACGCCGGTCTTCAGCTTCGAGCTTGGCATCGAAACGGTGTCGTGATACGCCGAGTTGGCGTTGCGCAGACGGGTCAGCATGTCTGCGACTGGATCAGTCATTGTCATGGTGGGCTTGGTGCCCTTCCTCGTTACGGTTTCCGTACATCCCAAGGCAGTGCTCTAGATGTAGGACCTGCAACGTAGTGCTTACTTGTTGTCAGTCTTGAACGGGAAGCCCAGCGCCTTCAACAGGGCACGGCCTTCCTCGTCGGTCTTGGCGGTGGTGACCACGGTGATGTCCATACCGCGGACGCGGTCGATCTTGTCGACGTCGATCTCGTGGAACATGGACTGTTCGGTCAGGCCGAAGGTGTAGTTACCGTTGCCGTCGAACTGCTTCGGGGAGAGCCCGCGGAAGTCACGGATACGTGGCAGCGCGAGGGTCACGAGGCGGTCCAGGAAT
>CAYZBX010000198.1:0-2914 GCA_964476735.1 uncultured Micrococcaceae bacterium | reverse complement strand
CAGCTTGGTAGTACGCGATGTATAAACCATCACGTGTCTCGGCCCCACTCGCTAGAGGCTGGATTAGATCACCCAGAAACCAGAGAGATTGCCTCTCACTGGCACGAACAAGATGCACTGGAGCAACGTTCTTTGCAGTCATACTGAGTTTCCTTTCAAACTCCCATGATGTGCCCTACATCACAAAAAACGACTGTAGTCCCACCCCTCCACCCGTGATATCCACTTTCGCCCGACCTAGCCACCTTGTGCAGCACAACGACAGCCCTGCAAAAGATGGACAAGACATGCTGCCATGGATAGTCGCACTCAACCGCATATCCATAGGCTAAAACCACAGTGATCCAAATCACGGAAAATTAGGAGGTCGTTTTGACTAGCACAACCGTAGATTCCTCGCTGGATTCCCGCGAGCTACGCAACGCACTCGGAAAATTTGCCACCGGAGTTACAGTAATTACCACCGTAGGAAGAAATGGCGCACCGGTTGGTGTAACGGCCAATTCTTTTGCATCAGTTTCGCTTGATCCACCAATGGTGCTGTGGATGCCGGGCATTCATCTGAAGAGTTTGAATAGTTTCATCCAGGCGCCACATTTTGCTGTGAATGTTCTGTGCAGTGATCAGGAACATTTATCACGTCAATTCGCATCCTCTGGTGATAACAAGTTCCAAGGAGTAGGTTTCTCCACAGGTATCGGAGGCTCTCCGGTGATAGATGGGGCTCTCGCAACCTTTGAAACTACGACCGCGGCCATACATAAAGCTGGCGACCACTACATCATGATCGGCGAGGTCAAAAAATACTCGTATCACGATGGTGAACCGCTGGTATTCCATGGTGGCGGGTATTGCGATCTGATCGCCGGTTAAAGCCCTGGCTCCCCCGGAAGCATACAATCAACTCAGCAGTGCGCACTTGAATTTCCTGGAAACTCAAGTGCGCACTGCCAGGGGCTCCGCGTCTGAAACGATTTCAAGAAGGCTTACTGAACAAGCTTCTCGAACACACTAGGAACCTGTTAGGTCAGCACTTCACGCTGCGCAAGGATGAGGGACTATTCGCGCATCCATAATCCGCAAAAACCTCGACCAAGACTTACAAACGCAACTCGTAGTTGTCTTCAATACCTTCTACCGGCAGCGGTCTCGAAGCTAAACGGGCATATGAAACGAACAGCATCGTTGCAAATATCAATCTCGAAAAGCAGCCTGGCGTTAGTCAGTTCCTGACACCGCAACAAGACGAGCGCGTACGTTGACGTCGTCCTCGATGAAGATGATCACGCCAGGGCACTGTTAGGACTTGGGACTTTACCGTTCCTGTTTCGCTTTGACGTCCCCGTGCACCAGCCGCAGAATTATTTCCTAGATGGTCAACGGCGCCCGAGAGCCTGCAACTTCTTGCCGCCTATGACAAGGTCGATGCTCTCCATGGTGGGGCAACAAGGTGAGTATTGGTTATCCATCCGGCACGATCGGAATTCATCAGGAGTTATTCAAAGTTTCCACGTTAGAGTAGTGCCGTTATCAACATAACGCTGGTCTATCTAATGAACTACCCTTTTCGCTTGCTGGTGGCGACGTGATCGAAATAGGCCAGGATATCAGCGGCTCGTCGTTTCATGGTCCGGCCCAACGTTTGGAGCTCTGTGAGCGTGTTGGGAAGACCGTGGCTGATGGAGTCAATGAGTTTGCGTAACCGCTTTTTGACTTGCTTGCGGTTGGGATTGCGGTAGGCCGCCACGATCTGCTGGTAGATGTCATAGGTGGTTTACACCGGCTGATGCTGCGGGTTGGCAAATACAGTCTTCAGGCGGGTTTGTTGTCGTTCTGTCAGGTAGTCCTTGCCGGTTTTCAACACTTTGCGGATCCCATACAGCGGATCACCCTTACGACCGCGATGTCCCAGCGTGGCTTGTTGAATCCGTTGCCGGGCTTTATCCACGGCTTGACCGGCTAATACCACCACATGAAAGGGATCCATCACGGTGGTCGCTTCGGGCAGGCATTCAGCAGCCGCGGTCTTGTAGCCGGTGAACCCATCCATCGCCACGATGTCGATTCCGGCCCGAAACGCGCTGGTTTGAGCTTCTAGCCAGGTGATAAACGTTTGTTTGGATCGACCCGGGACCATATCCAACAGGCGTGCTGGCCCGGTGCCATCAGCCACCGGAGTCAGATCAATGACCACAGTGACATACCGGTTACCCCAGCGGGTATGGCGCCACACATGCTCATCCACGCCCCAGACGCGGACCCCGGGGAGGCGGTTGGGATCATCAATGAGCAACCGCCGACCCGTGTCTAAGACGGCGTCGTTGGCGGTATGCCAGGACACGCCCAGATTGGCGGCCACTCGGGCAATCGATAACCGGTCGATAACCACCGATTTCAACACCCACAACGCGGCCGCATGCGACAGCTTGGCTTCTGGGGCCACCACGGATGTGGTGTCTTGTTGCCACACCAGCGCGCAATCATCGCACCGATAGCGGCGTAACCGCAGATGCAACAGGGTGGGCCGCCAATCCACCGGCACATGGGTGACCCGCCGGACGATGCTGTCTTTCGCCCGAGCTTCAGCACCGCACCGGCGACAAAACTGATCCTGGTCTACCATCCGACATTCCAACACGGCCTGCTCGGCAGTGATGTGTTGGCCGATAATCGTCACACCGGAATCACGGAGCATGCAAAAGGCATCAAAATCTGGACGCGAGAAGGTAGGATTGGCCATGTCGAGGTCTTTCTTCAGATGTGTTGTTTCAGCACTTCCATCTTCGAAAGACCTCGACACTTTTTATGCCTTCAACACACCCCGATCACAAAACCGATCTACACCCAAAATTCCGAAGAGCCCTTTAACGCCGCTCCACGCGACTGGGCGCTACGTCGGGGCGCACCGCCGCCC
>CAYZBX010000197.1:0-2919 GCA_964476735.1 uncultured Micrococcaceae bacterium | reverse complement strand
TTGAGCAGTACTGGGAGTCACTCGCCGAGCAGCCCGAACCCTACGCCCCCGGTTCTTGGGGGCCGGACTCTGCTGACAAGCTGTTGACCCGCGATGGAAGGATGTGGCGGCGCCCATGAAAATCGACTTGCCGAACACCACGACGTCGCTGGTGGCCAAGAAGCTCGGCCAGATCCGTGAAGACGGCGGTGTGATCGCCCTGTCCCGGGTCCTCACTTTGATCGTCGCCACGCAGGCGGGCAAAGAGGAGGAGGCCATCCAGGCCGCGAATATCGCCAGCCGGGAGCATCCGTGCCGGATCATCGTGCTGGTCACCGGGGACAAGTTCGCCGAGACGAAACTCGATGCGCAGATCCGGGTGGGCGGCGACGCCGGCGCCTCCAAGGTCATCGTGCTCTTCGGTTCCGGAACCTTGGCCGAGGAATCCGAGTCAATGGTCTCCGCCCTGCTGCTTCCGGATGCCCCTATCGTCGTCTGGTGGCCGCACAACGCGCCCAACAAGCCCGGCGACTCGGCGCTGGGCCGGATCGCCCACCGCAGGATCACCGACGCCGGCAATGCGGCGAACGTCCGCGGGGCGTTGGAGGCGCTGTCCCTGCACGACGAGGCCGGCGACACCGACCTGGCGTGGACCCGCACTACCAGCTGGCGCATCCAGCTGGCCGCCATCTTCGATCTGGTTGACCCGAAGTCCATCCAGCACATCACGGTTGCCGGTGCCGCGGACTCGCCTTCGACTGTCTTGTTGGCGGCGTGGTTGACTAGGGCGCTACGCACCCCGATCACCATAAACTCCGCCCCGCGTGGTTCCGGGATCACCGCGGTGCGCTTTAGCCGTCAGCGGGGGGACATCGTGCTGTCCAGGTCCATGGGTGACGTGGCTCAGCTGTACCGGCCCGATGATCCGGTCCAGCACATCTCGATGCCCAAGCGTACGCTGGCCGATTGTTTGGCCGAAGAACTGCGCCGGTTGGACCCGGACGAGGTCTTCGGCGATGTTGTCCAAAAGGGCTTGCCCCGCACAAACCTGAGGAGTGTCCGTGCATCAGAACGTTGATCTTCGACTTTTTCCAGACGGCGAGCGTCTGGCCGCCGAAATGGTTGGCGCATTGATCGGGGTGCTCGCCCGGCGCCAGCAGGCGGGCGGGACTGCCGCGATCTCCTGCACCGGCGGCTCCATGGGCGAGGCCTTCGCCAAGCGCCTCATCGAGTTGCACGATCGCAACGACGAGTCCCTCGCGCAGGTGGACTGGGCGGCCGTGCACTACTGGTTCGGTGACGAACGGTACGTTCCGCTGGGCGACCCGGAGCGCAACGACGGCCTGCTGCAGGACTTCTTCGACAGGTTGCAGGTCCCCGAGGAGAACATTCACCGGGTGCTGGGGCCGGAAGACTCTGACGACGTCACCGACGCCGCCTACGCCTATGCCGAACAGTTGCGGGCAACCTACCCGGAGCTGACCGAGCGGTTCGCCTCCGAACGGGACGAACGCACGCCCATCTTCGATGTGGTGATGCTTGGTGTGGGTCCGGACGGGCATGTGGCCTCGCTGTTCCTGGGTCACCCGGCGGCGCAGGCCACCGGGGTGACGGTCGGTCTCACCGACTGCCCGAAGCCGCCCCCGGAACGGGTCTCCTTTACCAAGGAGCTGATCAACAATTCCGCCCGCGTGTGGATCCTTGCAACCGGCGCAGCCAAGGCCCCGGTCTTGGCCGACGCCTTCACCGGTGCCAACCCTGAGCTGCCTGTCGCCCAAGTCAGCGGCGCGGAGCAGACCATGTGGTGGCTGGATCACGCTGCGGCCGAGAAACTGCCGCGCGTCGAGGACTAGTTCGCAGCAGCGCCGCAGCTAGGCAGAAAACGAAGAAGGTCTCTCCCCCGGCTGGGGAGAGACCTTCTTCGTGGTGGTCAGCGAGCCGCTAGAAGTCGACGCTGAACTTTTGAATCAGTCCTAGCGCAACGATGATCAGCCCCCAGAACAGGCCCAAGAAAATGGTGAGCCGGTTGAGGTTCTTCTCGGCAACACCTGAAGAGCCCAGGGACGAGCTGATGCCGCCGCCGAACATGTCAGACATGCCGCCGCCACGCCCCTTGTGCAGGAGCACCAGCACAACCATGAGCACGGAGAGCACCAGCAGGATGATCTGCAGCGTGATTTTGAGGGCGTCCACTTTGGCCTTTCGGGAAGTTAGCGCATCAGGTGATGCTCGAACCTAACAATATTAGCAAATTCGGCGGCGTCGAGGCTCGCACCGCCGACGAGGGCACCGTCGATGTCCTGTTCGGCCATCAACGCGGCAATCGATTCGGCCTTCACCGAACCGCCGTAGAGCACCCGAATCTTCGCCGCGGTTTCCTCACCGACCAGCTGGATCAAACGCTGGCGGATGGCCGTGCACATCTCCCCCGCCTCCGCCGGACCGGCCACCTCACCGGTGCCGATCGCCCACACGGGTTCGTAGGCGACGACCAGCTCGGCCAGCTGGGTGTCCTTGAGCTCACCGACCAGCTCGGTCAGCGAGCCGTCGAGTTGATCGAGGGTGAACTGGATGTGTTCGCCGGCTTGGCGGACCTCCAGCCCCTCGCCGATGCAGAGCACCGGGGCCAGCCCGTGCTTGTAGGCCGCCCTGATCTTGGCGGCACAGCTCTGTTCGTCCTCGCCGTGGTACTGACGCCGCTCCGAGTGACCCACCAAGACGTATTCGCATTCGAGTTTGGCCAGGAACGCCCCGGAGACTTCACCGGTGTAGGCACCGGAATCATGGATCGAAAGATCCTGGGCACCGTATTTGACCTCGAGCTTTTCCCCGAGCACCAGAGTCTGTACCGAACGCAGGTCGGTGAAGGGTGGGAACACCGCGACTTCGACCCGCTCGAAGTCGTGCTTGGCGTCCTGGAGGGTCCACGCCAGCTTCTGC
>CAYZBX010000196.1:0-2940 GCA_964476735.1 uncultured Micrococcaceae bacterium | reverse complement strand
TGACAGGTTCGCGTAACCCTTTTCGTCGTAGAACAGGGGTTCGCCGTCCAACCACAACGACTGGTGACAGTGCATACCGGAACCACCGTCAGCGTAGACGGGTTTCGGCATGAAGGTCGCGGTCTTGCCCATCTGCTGGGCGGCACCCTTGACGATGTACTTGAACTTCAGGATGTCGTCCGCCGCATGGGTGAGGGTGGTGAAGGTGTAGTTGATCTCGCCTTGGCCGGCCGCTCCTACCTCGTGGTGAGCACGCTCAACGTTGAGGCCCACCTGATCGAGCAACAAGGAGATCTCGTCGCGGATGTCCGCGTGTTTATCCGTTGGCGGGATCGGGAAGTAGCCACCCATGGTGTAGGTCTTGTGACTCTGGTTTCCACCCTCGTCCTTGCGATCGGAGGTCCACCAGGCTTCTTCTGAATCGACGGAGAAGAACGAGTAGTTCGGGTCGTTCTTGAACCGGACGTCGTCGAAAATGTAGAACTCGGCCTCGGAGGCGAAGAACGCGGTGTCCGCGATACCGGTGGACTCGAGATACTCTTCGGCGCGTTGGGCCACGCCGCGCGGATCGCGGTGGTACGGCTCGCCGGTGCGCGGGTTGATGACCGAGAAGTTCATCACCAGCGTCTTGGCCTTGCGGAAAGGGTCCACGAAGGCGGTCTTTATATCGGGAATCAGCTGCATGTCAGACTCGGCGATGCCTTGAAAACCGGCGATGGAAGACCCATCAAAAAGCTGCCCGTTCTCGAAAAAATCGTGATCCACAGTCTTGGCTGGAACATTGAAGTGCTGCTGCACCCCCGGCAGATCCGTGAAGCGGATGTCGACGAATTTCACGTCTTCGGTTTTCAAAAATTCCAATAGTTCGTCTGCTGTCGTGAACACAACTGGCTCCTCAATATTTTCGTAGACATGTGCAGTCTATCGTTTAGGGGCAGCAAAAACCGGGCAAAACAGGGGAACCGGGGCACTTTTCGTGAGCTAGAGCACAGGCATATTCCCTCAGAGCGAACCCAGAAACCGAAGTTCGTCTTCCCATGGTCGCGGCATAGACTGGTGGGGTGAAAAAGAACCCTTCCCCCGATGAACCACGGGACAAGCAGGACGACAGCACCCGGATTAGCCGCAAGGATCTTGCCTCCTGGGTGGAAGGCCCGCCACGCGCTAAGAAGAACCAGTGGCCGGGGCAGGACTTGGGCCTGCCCAAAGAGGGCCCGCCCTCCCTGGCAAGCTTTGGGCGGCGGCTCGGCGCTGTCTTCGTCGACTGGTTCATCGCCGCGGGGATCGCCCTGTTCTTGTTTGGTCAGCAGGCCACTTGGGCGCCGTTGGTGAGCTTCTTCGTACTCACCGCGGTACAACTGGGGTTCTACGGGGCAACCGTCGGGAAGCGGCTTTTCCGCATGCAAGTCGTGGAGGTCGGAGGCGCGACCCTGTCTTGGTTCAAGGCCCTGCTGCGAACCTTGCTGCTTTGCCTTGTTGTGCCGCCCTTTGTCATGGACGCAGATGGGCGGGGTGCGCACGACAAGATTTCCAACACGGTGGAAATCGCGTTCACACCCCGCCCATAAGACGTGGTTGGTCAGCTCTGGTGCTGACTGGTTGGGACTTTAGCGGCCGCGCAACGCCTTGCGGTCCGGGCGCATCCGGTATGGGTCGATACCCTTCGGAATGGGCAGGCCCTGACCGGTGATGGAGCTCAGTCGCTGGTTGACTGCTTGCACCTCGTGCTTGGTCAACGACTTGTCGTAACCCTTCATGGTCTTGACGACCTGATGCAGCTCGGTCTGGCCTTCGCCCTTGCCGACGTGGATGACGTGCACCGGAACGTTAGGAGCCACCCGATTGACGAATTGGCGTTGTTTCTGCACGAGTTTCCGAACCCGACCGATCGGCCCCTCGGATACCAGCACCACGCCGGGCCGACCGATCGCGCGGAAGACGACGTCTTGGCTGCGCGGGGTGATCGCCACCGGTTCCTCTTCGACGATCCAACCGCGCCGCAGCGTGCCGAGGGCCGCACCGGCGGCTCCAGGGCGGTCTTCGATCTGTGCGAAAGCCGCGCGCTCACCGCGGCGGTTGAGCAGGACGACCGCGATCAGTAGGCCGATGGCGATACCGAGAATCAACCAAGTGATCCAGTTGTTCAGCAGCAGACCGATGACCAGGCCGATCACCACGGGCGCTAGGAAACCCATGAGCATCCACCACACGATCGACGGATCGTAGGCTTTGGTCATGGTGAAGACCTGACCAAGCTGTTTGAAAACGCCTGGTTTCTTGTTGGCCTTCTTGCGTGCCTTGATGGCCTGCTTCTCGGCCTTGCGTTCTGCGCGCAGTTCGGCCTTGGTCGGTCCTTGGGCGGCCGTGTTCTTTGGTGAGTTGGCGGACATACTTCTCTCAGAGGTCAGGACAAATCGATTTGACTTGCCTCTATTGTACTCGGCCTAGCTCACTGGGACTGAATCAGCGAGGCTGCCTCTTGGCGGGTGGTCCCAGAGTCCTCGATGTGGGCCAGCTCCGCCGGGATCGGCCAACCCTTCTTTCGCATGGCTGCCGCCCAGAGCCGACTGGCCCGGTAGGAAGACCGAACGAGCGGGCCGGACATGACACCAAGGAAGCCAAGTTCTTCGGCTTCTTGGGCGAGTTCGACGAATTCTTCTGGCTTGACCCAGCGTTGGACGGGCAGGTGCCGTTCGGTTGGCCGCAGGTACTGGGTGATCGTCAGCAGGTGGCAGTTGGCGTCGACGAGGTCCTTCATTGCCTGCGAGATCTCTTCACGAGTCTCGCCCATGCCGAGGATCAGGTTGGATTTGGTGATCGCGCCCTGCTGGTGTCCGTAGTCGATCACATCGAGGGACCGCTCATAGCGGAACGCCGGTCGGATCTGTTTGAAGATCCGCGGGACAGTTTCCACGTTGTGTGCGAACACCTGCGGTTTGG
>CAYZBX010000195.1:0-2949 GCA_964476735.1 uncultured Micrococcaceae bacterium | reverse complement strand
CGTGAACGGACCTCGAGGGCCGGACGAACGTTGTCCATGGCCTTCTTCAGGGTCACGATGGGATCTTCGTTGGTCTTCTCGCGGGTGCCTTCCAGAGCGCCGTAAACGATGCGCTCGGCGGTGGCTTTCTTGCCGTCGACCAAGACCTTGTTGATCAGCTGGGTGACCAGCGGGGAGTTGTAGACCGGATCGCTGATGACCGGGCGCTTAGGTGCTGGACCTTTACGTGGCATTACTTCTTCTCCTTCTTGGCACCGTAGCGGCTGCGGGCCTGCTGGCGATCCTTGACACCCTGAGTGTCGAGTGCGCCACGGACGATCTTGTAGCGAACACCGGGCAGGTCCTTCACACGACCACCGCGCACCAGCACGATGGAGTGTTCCTGCAGGTTGTGACCTTCGCCCGGGATGTAGGCGGTCACTTCGACGCCACCGTTCAGGCGCACACGGGCAACCTTGCGGAGGGCGGAGTTAGGTTTCTTCGGGGTGGTGGTGTACACACGGGTGCACACGCCGCGACGCATTGGGCTTCCCTGCAGCGCAGGAGCCTTGGTCTTAACCACCTTCGGTGAGCGGCCCTTGCGGACCAACTGCTGAATTGTAGGCACTGGTTAGTTCTCCATACTTATCGTGAGGACCAATTCTTCACTGACATTTGTTCAAGACTTTTTGCACCATCTAGCCCTTGACTGATGTGCCAGTTACTGGCCGTCAAGAGCGAAGAATTCGCGATGACGCAAGCAACGACCTCTAGGCGTGCAAAAATGTGGCATGCGTTGCACAACTTCCCTGCAACTCGGACTGAGTCCACTTTGCCACATCTAAAACAATCGTTAATCAGTGTAACAGACACTGCCGGCGAAACACTATTTGAGCGATCTCGCCGAACGCGCTGCCAACCACGACCGATTTTAGCGCACTGATGTTTTGGGCACCTAACCGTGACGCACAGTACGCACGCTTATAATAAGCTTGAGTAACATCACTCGCACAACCGAAGCCTTGGCTTCCAAACTGAGGAGTAAACCATGCGTATTGGTGGTTCCGTTTTCTTACTCGCCCTCGGCGCCATTCTGGCTTTCGCCGTGAGCGACATGATCCCGAACGTTGACTTGACGATGGTCGGCTACATCCTGATGGGCGCCGGAGCCATCGGCCTCGTGGTCAGCCTTTTCATGGCTCAGTCCGCGCGCCCGGCTGGCCGGGTCAGTGAAACTCGGACCGTGTCCGACCCGGCCACCGGGGAGACCGTGCGCCGGGACGAGTCCCGCGAGTTCTAGGGCTCGTCTTTCCAACCTGCATCGTGGCGCTCACCCTGACGGGGTGGGTGCCACGATCGGTTTAACCCGCATCCGCCGCCGAGGCCGGCGAGCGCGTGATCAATCCAGGAAGGCATCCGGCATGAGCGACTGGGACCGGTCCACGGCGTAGTTCGTGAAATCGGTGACGCCGGCGCCCGTCAGCAGCTGCTCGTCGGTGAAGAATTGGCCGGTCACCTGGCGGCCGTCTTGGCGGAGCAGCTCCCAAGCCGCGTCGGCTACGATCTGCGGGCTCCTCCCCCGCCGGACCAGCTCCGCCCCGCCCGGCATGTTCCGGATCGCTGCGGTGTCGATCAGCGTCGCCGGCCACAGCGAGTTGACTCCGACCCCTGCGTCGGCAAGCTCGGCGGCGAACCCGATGGTGGTCATGGACATGCCGTACTTGCTCATGGTGTAAGCCGTGTGTTCGGCGAACCAGCGAGGATTCATGTTTAAGGGTGGGGACAGTGTGAGCACGTGGGCGCCGCCGGGACTCTTCGCAGCGGCCGCACGCAAGTGCGGCACCGCGGCCGCGGTGAGCAGGTAGGTGCCGCGCACGTTGATGTCCTGCATCAGGTCGTAGCGTTTTACGGGCAGCTCCTGCGAGTCGCGCAGGTCGATGGCCGAGGCGTTGTTGACTACCACGTCGATACCGCCGAAGCGGTCAACCGTGCTTGCCACGGCGGCCTGCACCGAGTCCTCGTCGCGCACATCCCCGACGATGGGCAAGGCCGCCCCACCGGCCTGCTCGATCTCCTCTGCCGCGGTGTAAATGGTGCCCGGTAGTTGTGGGTGAGCGGTAGCGGTCTTGGCCAGCAACGCAACGTTGGCCCCGTCCGCAGCCGCCCGCAGGGCGATAGCCAAGCCGATGCCACGGCTACCACCGGAGAGCAGGATGGTCTTGCCGGCCAGCGGGGTCGGGTTGGTCATGGTTGATTCCTTTGCGTCGGCGATCGGCGGGGATGCGGTTTCCCTGACCACGCTAACCCATATTGTTACCGGCGAGTCAACACATTCCGGTATTTGAATACAAGGACTAGGCTGGTGCCATGGCCATTATTTACGATGCTCAGCTCAGCCCCAGCAAAGACGAGATTGTGCACGGCTGGATTCGCCGCCAACCGTGGTTCGCCGGCAAAGGCGCAGATCGGCTGCGGAGGGTGGCAGCCTACCGCTTCGACGACCCCGACGGCGAGATCGGGATGGAGGCCCACTTGGTGAAGGACACCTTGGGCAACCTCTACCATGTTCCGTTGACCTATCGCCCGGGCCCGCTGGAGAACGCGGAGGCCTACTTCGTCACGGAGATGGAGCATTCGGTCCTAGGCACGCGCTGGGTCTACGACGCGTCCGGGGATCCAACCTACTTGCAGACGCTCAAACGGGTGCTGAACGGCCAGCAAGGCCAGGCCGACGAGTTCCTCGACGAGGAGGCGCCGGAGAACGAAATCGACAAGACCTTCATCGTGGAGCTGGAACGCGCCGGTGCCAGTATCAACCTTTTCGCCGGGGACTTGCACTACCTCGCCTCCTGCATCGACCACACGCCGGACCGGACCGCAGGCGGGGTGGCCGGGCTGATCGGCCACTTCCCCGATTCGAATCAGCGCTACGTGTTGATACGCACCTCCAACCCTAAGTAGGCGCTACCC
>CAYZBX010000194.1:0-2960 GCA_964476735.1 uncultured Micrococcaceae bacterium | reverse complement strand
TGGCCGGCGACGCGGGTACCTTGAGCCCGTATCTGGGCTTCGCGTCGCTGCGGCCGGCCATCAACCTCGCCGAGCAGACCCACCGGGGTGTGTTCGTCCTCGCGCTGACCTCCAACCCGGAGGGAGCCTCGGTCCAACACTTGGGTGACCGGGACGGTGCGGGATCGGTCGCCGCCGCAATCGTGAAGGCCGCCGAAGACGAGAACGACTACTTCATGTCCTCGCTGATCGAACCGGCCCGACTGGGCCCGGTCGGCTTGGTCGTGGGCGCTACCGTCGCCCAGCAGGCCAAGGACCTCGGCATCGACCTTGCCCGGTCACGGGCCGCGCTGTTGGCCCCGGGTCTTGGTGCGCAGGGCGCCACCGTGGCGGATCTGCGCGCCGGCTTCGGCGAGGCCTACCCGCAGGTCGTGCCGAACTCCTCTCGGGGGATCCTGCGCGCCGGGCCCAACCCGGCGGCCCTCGTGGACGCCATCAAGGCGGTCACCGACCAGCTGAAGGAGGACGCCTAGGATGGCTGAATTCGACACCGTGACACGTGAGAATGGCCACAACGTCGTCGTGTTGGCCGGCCCCACGGCCGTGGGTAAGGGCACCGTCTCAACCCACATCCGGGACAACTACCCGGAGGTCTGGTTGTCCGTGTCCGCCACCACCCGTCAGCCGCGGCCGGGGGAGGAGCACGGCAAGCACTACTTCTTCGTCAGCCACGACGAGTTCGACGAGCTGGTCGAAAGCGGTCAGATGCTGGAGTGGGCGCTGGTGCACGGCTTGAACCGGTATGGCACCATCCGCTCCACCGTGGCGGACGCGATCGCCCAGGGCAAGAAGGTCCTGCTCGAGATCGACCTGCAGGGAGCCCGGCAGATCAAGGAGACGATGCCGGATGCGCACTTCGTGTTCTTAGCCCCGCCGAGCTGGGACGATCTGGTGGATCGGCTCATCGGTCGTGGCACCGAGAGCGCGGACGAACAGCAAAAACGTTTGGAAACCGCTAAACTAGAACTCGCTGCGGAAAAAGAGTTCGATACCACCATCGTGAACGACACGGTTGAGCGTGCTGCCGCTGAACTCGTGGCACTCATGGGACTGTAAGAGGCCAGACCCCGCACCCGTGCCCGCACACCGAAATTTCTTACTGACAGAAAGAGACAACTACTTTGTCTGAGCAAAACGAAGGCATCATCTACCCGCCCATCGATGAACTGATGGAGAAGGTCGATTCCAAGTACGCGCTGGTGCTGTTCAGCGCCAAACGGGCTCGGCAGATCAATGCCTACTACGCCCAGCTGCACGAGGGCCTCTTCGAATACGTGGGGCCGCTGGTTGACACCAAGCTCAACGAGAAGCCGCTGTCCATCGCGCTGCGCGAGATCAACGAAGGCCTGCTCGTGGCTACCGCCGCCGAAGAAAACACCGACGCAGCCTAAGCATGCGCATCGTCCTCGGCGTCACCGGAGGCATCGCCGCCTACAAGGCAGCGATGCTTCTTCGTTTGCTCACCGAGGGTGGGCACACCGTCCACGTCATCCCTACCGAGGCCGCGCTGAACTTTGTCGGCACCGCCACCTGGGAAGCGCTGTCCGGTAACCCCGTGCACACCAGCACGTTCGCCGCGGTGGACGAAGTCAACCACGTCGCCCAAGGCCAGCAGGCCGATCTGGTGCTCATCGCCCCGGCCACCGCGGACACCATCGCGAAGGTCACCGCGGGACTGGCCCCAGACCTGCTGACGAACACCGTGTTGGCGACCACCGCGCCGGTGGTGATCGTACCGGCCATGCACACGGAGATGTGGCAGAACCCGGCCACCGTCGCCAACGTGGCCACGCTGCGCTCCCGCGGCCTCACCGTCATGGAGCCCGCCTCCGGCCGGCTGACCGGGAAGGACACCGGCCCCGGGCGTTTCCCCGAACCGGAGGCCATCCTAGACTTCCTGAACACCGAGGTGATGGACCTCTCCAGCGGCACTAGGCTGGGTCCGTTGACCGGCCGAAAGGTGCTGATCTCCGCCGGTGGCACTCGGGAGCCGCTCGATCCGGTCCGCTTCTTGGGTAACTCCTCTTCCGGTAAACAGGGCGTCGCCCTGGCCGCCGCCGCCCGCCGCGCGGGCGCACACGTGACGCTGCTGGCCGCCCACATGGATGTTGAGCCGCCGGCCGGCGTCAAGGTGATCAGCACGCCCACCGCCGCGCAGCTGCAGGCCGCGGTCAACAAGCAGGCGCCGGGCCACGATGTGCTCATCATGGCCGCAGCCGTGGCCGACTATCGCCCGGCCGAAGTGGCCGAGGCCAAGATCAAGAAGACGGCCGACGCCGACGGGCTGACGATCACGCTGGTGGAAAACCCGGACGTGCTGGCCGAGGCCGTTGCCAAACGGAACGCCAAGCGCCGACCGATCCAACGCAAGAAACCCCGCCCCCGGCTCATTGTGGGCTTCGCGGCGGAAACCGGTGACGCGGAGAACTCGGTGTTGGACTACGCTAGGCAGAAGCTGGCCAAGAAGCAGTGCGATCTGCTCTTCGTCAACGACGTTTCTGGCGGGGCCGCCTTCGGCAAGGACGAAAACGCCGTGACTGTCCTCAGCCTGGAACAGGAGGAGCCGCTGTTGCACGTCTCCGGAACCAAGGATGAGGTTGCCGAGGCGATGATCGAGCTCATCGCCGAGGCGCTCTAAGATTCATTGCCCCAACCGAATATCACTGAAAAATTAAGGATCCGCACTCGTGACAGGTCTTCGTCTCTTCACTTCCGAGTCTGTAACTGACGGGCACCCGGACAAAATCTGCGACCAGATTTCTGACGCCATCTTGGATGCGCTGCTGGCCGTGGACCCCAACTCGCGGGTCGCCGTGGAGACGCTGACCACCACCGGACTGGTCCAGGTCGCCGGTGAGGTGACCACGGCCGGTTACGTCGAGATCCCGGACATCGTCCGCCAGACCATCCTCGGCATCGGG
>CAYZBX010000193.1:0-2976 GCA_964476735.1 uncultured Micrococcaceae bacterium | reverse complement strand
CGACTCGTCCGGGTCATGGGAGACGATGCGCAGCGACTCCGGGTAGCATTCCACCAACGCGCGCGAGGTCACCATCTCGGTGACGAACAGGCCCCCACCGTATTCGCGGCACAGCCGCCGGAAGGCCCTATTGGTGACCCCCGCCATCGGCGCCAACACCACGGGCACGTCGATCGTCAGGTTGCCCAGCTTCAACGGCGGCAGGTTCAACGTCTTGGCGGGCGCGTCTTGCTGCGGCGCAGTTTGCTGCGAGTCCGTGGCGGGGGCGATGGTCTGGGTGGTCATGATGGTGGGTGTCCTTGTGCTCGGTAAGCTCGGCCGGGCTCGTGACGGCTTTCACGACAAGCACGGCGATGATGGTGGTGGCTGGGATGGCCAGCACTAAACCAATCGAACCGATTAATGTTCTCACAATTTCCTCCACCAATTCACCTGAGATCAGCATGTCCCACAGCGAGCGGTCGTACAGCGAGACCACCATCAGCACCGGCAGGGCCGCGCCGGCGTAAGCGAACGCGATGGTGTAGACGGTGGAGGCGATGTGGTCCCGGCCGATCCGCATGGCGGAGGCAAACAATTCTTTGGCTGAGGCTGTGGGTTTCATCTCATTGAGTTCCCACACCGAGGAGGACTGGGTGATGGTCACATCGTTGAGCACGCCCAGCCCGGCGATGAGCAGCCCGCACAGGATGATCCCGGAGAGCCTTGCGGCCGGGGCTTGGGAGGCCAACACATAGGAGTATTCGTCGCCGAGGCCGGTCAGGTAGGCGGCCTCAGTCCCCCACGCAGCTAGGAAGGCGGTGATGATCAGGCCGATCAAGGTGCCGAGGAGCGCGGTCGTGGTGCGCAACGAGAAGCCATGGGCGAAGTACAGCACCACCATCATGATCGCGACCGATCCGGTCAGGCCGACCCACATGGGCGAGTTGCCCTCCAGCAGCGAGGGAATGATGAACACGGCCAACACCGCGAACGCCCCGACGAGGCCGATGAGCGCGCGCAGGCCTCGCCAGCGGGCCACCAGCACGACGACGAAGGCGTAGGCGATGCCGAGCAGAATGATGGGGAAGGAACGCTCGAAGTCGACGAAGACGAGCTCTTCGCTGCCGTCGTTGGCCGCCGGGGGCGCGTTGGGTTGGTTGCTGTCGGCCGGCGGGTCGCTCAGCTGCTGCGGCAGGCCCCGCAGGTCGAGGGCGCGGACCCGGTCGCCCTCAGTAACCGGGGCGGAGGTGGAGACCTCCGGGGGGATCATCATGGGCAGGTGCTCGGTGCCGCCGCCGTCGGGGTCCACCAGCACCCGCTGGCACGTCGCCGCGGCCGCCACGTTGCCGCCCACGCCGTCGGAGGCTTGGTCTTCCAGCACCGCGCCGGAGGTGCACGGCACGTCTTCAACGCTGGTGACGGTGCCGCGGATCAGCTTGACCCCTTCGGTGGTGCCGTAGGGGTTGGGCAGGGTCATTTCCTGGTAGCTGCCAGAGGGCCACAGGGCCACGAGGCCGACGATGGTGGCCAACGCGACCGGGATCAGCGTCGCCCACAGCGCCGTGATGATGCGTTTGCGTTCGCGGGCGCTACGGGGTTTGTCCGGTCCGGAGTGTGAATGACCTGCGCCGATGGTTATTGGCTCCCTGCTGTTCCGGAACCGCGCCGGTCCGCAACCTCGTCATCGTACTTGGTGGCGATCTGCGCCGTGTGGAAGACTGCGGCATCCTTATTGTGCAGCACCGGGGCGAGCACGGCGGTCAGGTCCGTCATGGACTCGTCGACCTCCATCCGGACCGGGTAGCGGTGCACCAGCATGCCCAGCAGCGCACCGAGGGCGTGTTGGATCTGCGCGGGTTCCAGCTCTGGCGTCAGCTGCGGGTTGTGGCCGATGAGCACATCCGAGATGTCCGCAAAGTCCCGCGCCGCCGCGCTGCCGTCGGGGTTGGTGGACACGTCCGCGTCGCTGCCGTGCACGGCGTAGGAGATGGCGAAGGCGACGATGTTGCCTTTACCGTTGGCGTCCGCCCTGTTGCGGTCACGCAGCACCACCGCGCCGGAGGCCCCGGTGTTCGGGGCCAACAAGAGTTGTTGCGCCTGGCCCAGCGTCATGGTGGTCGGGTCCCAAGCGTGCATCCCGGTGTAGAAGGCGTGCACGGCACGGGTCAGTTCCACCGAACCGGTCGCCAGCTCGTCCAGCTGCAGGTCGCTGTGTTCGCCGAGGTCGGGCGTGGGCAGCGCCTGCGGGCTGAGCAACACCTGACGGACGGTTTGCACCGGGGTGAAACCGCTGTACTCGGCGAAACCTGCGGCCGCGGTGCCCACCGTGTAGCGGATCTTCACGGCGCTCCCGGGGATCTCTTCTCGCAGCCGCCGCAACAGCGCGGAGGCCAGCCCCTGGCGGCGCAGCTCCGGGATGATCTCCGCGAAGAACCACAACCGGGTGGGGTGCAGCACGGACGCCGACAGGCTCGCGGCGCCGACCGGGACCCCATCGTCCTCGAGCACCAAGGTGCGCACTAGCGGCTGCTCGGCGCTGGGCCGCAGCAGTGTCCGGTCCTGGTGATGCGCCGGGTCGGTGGGGTCCCCGAAGACCTCCAACAGCGCCCGATCGTCGCCGTCCCGCCATGCCCGCACCGTCAGGGTGGGGTGGTTGTCCGCCGTCCCGTCCCCGGCAAAGAGCGGAGACGGTTCGGCGTAAGCGGACAGGAACGCCGCCAGCGGGCGCCGCGCTTGGTACGCGGGCCACTGGGCTTGTTCTTCCGGGGTCGGCATGTTCTCCATCGGGCGCTGTCCGGTTCGCGCTTAGGCGCGGATGCGTTCGGCGAGGTAGGTTTCGACCTTGTCCAAGGAGACGCGCTCCTGGGCCATCGTGTCGCGTTCGCGGATGGTGACGGCTTGGTCGTCCAGTGTGTCGAAGTCGACGGTCACGCAGAACGGGGTGCCGATCTCGTCGTGCCGGCGGTAGCGGCGGCCGATGGCGCCGGCGTCGTC
>CAYZBX010000192.1:0-3201 GCA_964476735.1 uncultured Micrococcaceae bacterium | reverse complement strand
CTGCTGCCGCTGTGGAACGTCTGGCACTTCTTCACCCTGTACACCACCGCCGCCAAGAAGTTCCCCGGCGGCTACGAAGCCCAGCTGCGCTACAGCTCCACCGACCCGTTGGACCAGTACCTGCTGGCCGCTACCGGACAGCTGGTCCGCCAGGTGAAGGCCGCCATGGACGACTACAACATCTCCGAGGCGACCGAGCTGGCCCGCAAGTACATGGACATGCTCACCAACTGGTACGTGCGCCGCTCCCGGCAACGCTTCTTCGACGAGGACACCCAAGCCTTCGACACCCTCTACACCTGTCTCGAGGCCTTCTGCCGCGCGGCCGCCCCGCTGCTGCCGCTGGCCACTGAGGAGATTTGGCGCGGCCTGACCGGCGGCCGCTCCGTCCACTTGGCCGACTATCCGGACGCGGACCTGTTCCCGCGGGATGAGAAGGCCATCGCGCTGATGGACGCCACCCGCACCATCTGCTCCAACGGCTCCGCGCTGCGCAAGGCCGCCAAGCTGCGGGTGCGGCTGCCGCTGGCCAAGATGGTCGTGGTCGTGCCGGACGCCGCCGAGCTGTCCGGCCACTACAGCTCGATCATCGCGGACGAGCTGAACCTGAAGGAGGTCCAGCTGCAGGACGCCGCCACCACCTCCGCCGCGGAGTACGGCATCAGCCAGCAGCTGGTGGTCAACGCCCGCGCCGCCGGACCGCGGCTGGGCAAGGACGTACAGCTGGCCATCCGCGGCGCCAAGTCCGGGGACTGGTCCGTGGCGGAGGACGGCACCGTCACCGCCGGCGGCCTGGCTCTGCAGGACGGCGAATACGAGCTGACCACCAAGGTGGATGAGTCAGCCGGGGAAAGCTCCGTCACGGTATTGCCCGCCGGCGGCTTCCTGGTGCTGGACACCGAGGTCACCCCGGAACTGGCCGCCGAAGGTCTGGCCCGGGACACCATCCGGGCGATCGCGAACGCGCGCAAGGAAGCCGGCCTGCAGGTCGACGACCGGGTGAGCACCACCATCACCGGCACCGCGGAGCTCGTCGCAGCCATCGACGCGCACCGCGAGCTGGTCGCCGGCGAGACCCTGAGCCTGGAATTGACCACCGTCACCGACGAGGCCGCGACCGCCCCGATCATCAGCGTGCGGAAAGCGAGCGTCGACGCATGAGCTCGGACGCAGAGTTCTCGGTAGCCTCCGTCTACGCGGAGCTGCTCTCGCGGGCCCCGGAAAACAAGATGGAGCCGCGGATGGCGCCGCTGTACCGGGCCATGGAGCTGCTGGGCGAACCCAACAAGGCCTACCCGGTCATCCACCTCACCGGCACCAACGGCAAGACCTCCACCGCGCGGATGATCGAGTCGCTGCTGCGGGCCTACGGGCTGCGCACCGGCCGATACACCTCCCCGCACTTGGTCTCGGTGACGGAGCGGATCGTGCTCGACGGCGAACCGGTCTCCGACGAGACCTTCGTGCGCATCTGGGACGAGATCCGCCCGCTGCTGGTGCTGGTGGACGAGGAGCTGACCGCCGCCGGCGAGAACAAACTCACCTATTTCGAATGCGTGACCATCCTCGCGCTGGCCATCTTCGCCGACGAACCGGTGGACGTAGCGGTCATCGAGGTCGGTCTGGGCGGCATCACCGACGCCACCAACGTGGTGGACTCCCAGGTCCAAGTGGTCACCCCGATCGCACTCGACCACACCGACCTGCTGGGTAACAGCACCTACGACATCGCCTTGGAGAAGGCCGGCATCATCAAACCGGACGGCTTCCTCATCTCCGCCGCCCAACCCGTGGACGCCGCCCAGGTACTGCTGGACGCGGCCAAGGAGAACGACGCCCGCTTCGCCTTCGAACCGGTGGACTTCGGCGTGGCCGAACGCACCCTAGCGGTGGGCGGGCAGGCGCTGACCATCCGCGGCCTGGCCGCCCACTACGAGGACGTGCTGGTCCCGCTCTTCGGCGAACACCAAGCGCAGAACGCGGCCGTGGCGGTCGCCGCGGTCGAGGCGTTCTTCGGCGGGGAGAAACCGCTGGAACAGGAGCTGGTGGAGAGCGCCTTCGCCCAAGTGCGCAGCCCGGGGCGACTGGAGATCATCCGCACCGCGCCCACCATCATTCTGGACGCCGGGCACAACCCGGCGGGCGTGCAGGCCAGCGCCAAGGCGCTGAAGGAGTCCCTCGGCTTCGAACGCTTGGTGCTGGTGGTCGGGATCCTCGCGGAGAAGGACGCCGCGGAGATCCTGCACGTACTGCACGAGGAATACGGCGAGCTGACCGAAGACATCTGCCTGACCCAGTCGAACTCCCCGCGGGCCATCCCGGCCGGGGAACTGGGGGAGCTGGCGCTGGATGCCGGCTTTGCCGAAGAGGATCTGTACCTGACCGAACGCATGGACGACGCCCTCGAATGGGCGGTCTCCCGCGCCGAGGACCCGGACACCGTAGGCGGGGGACTGGGCTCGGGGATCCTGGTGACCGGTTCCATCACGGTGATCGGCGAGGCGCGCATGCTGCTGGAACAACTGGAGGGGAACTAACCTAAGGACATGGCACGACTGACTAAAGCTCAACGGGAATGGCGCCCCGGCCAGATCAAACCACGCCGTTCGGTCCGGGTGCTGTTCGCCACCACCGTGCTGGCGCTGGAGGCGCTGGTCCTGATCTTCTTCTCGCTGGCGCTGTTCGGCCTGCACCGCCACGACGGCCGCGGTGTGCCGCTGCTGATCGGCGGACTGGTGCTGGCGGCGATCGCGCTGCTGGCCTGCGGGCTGCTGCGCAAGCCGCTGGGATACTGGATCGGCTGGGCCATCCAGGTTGTGCTGATTGCCGGCGGCTTCCTGGACTACACCATGTTCTTCGTGGGCATCGGCTTCGCGATCTGTTGGTGGTACGCGGTCACCAAGGGCCGCCAACTTGATCTGGAGAACGCCGAACGTGACAGACTAGAAGCCGAATACGACGCGGCCCGCAAGGCTGAAGCCCAGCAACACCAAGCCGACAACGAAGTGGAGAACTAACGGTGGAAAAAACCCTGGTCCTGATCAAACCCGACGGCGTACAGCGCAACCTCTGCGGCGAGATCATTCGCCGCATCGAGGCCAAAGGCTACCGCATCACCAAGATGGAGATGACCACCGCGAGCCGCAAGACGCTCTCGGCACACTACGCCGAGCACGAGGGCAAGCCCTTCTTCGAACCGCT
>CAYZBX010000191.1:0-3215 GCA_964476735.1 uncultured Micrococcaceae bacterium | reverse complement strand
GCCCCAAGGCCAGCCCCCACAGGGTCCACAGAATCCCGATCAGCGCTAGCTGAAGGTCTTGCAGTCTGAGGAGCCCCGGTCAGAATGTCTCGCACAGCTGGCCGGGGTTTCGTGCGCCCGGTGGGCCCTCACCGGACTATAGACTTTTCGCATGAAGCACAGAGTGAAGTTTGCGGCGGCGTTGAGTGTTTTGGCATTGAGCCTGACGGCCTGCCAGTTCGGCGGCTCGGAGGGTGATGGCCTTTCCGTGGCCAAGCTCAACGAGGCCATCGAGCAGCTGAATAAGCTCAAGGAGCAGGGCGCGGATTTCAAGGTGCCTTCCCTCGGCGAGATCGAGACCATGGCCAAGGACACGGTCTGCCCCGCGCTGCGGAAGGAAAGCAGCAATCAGGCGTATCAGGCCGCCGTCAGCGAGATCCGACAGCAGTTCGGCCTGACATCTGAATCGGCCGACCTGATCGCCGACGTGGGCGCGAGCATCTGGTGCCCGGACGAATACAAGTCGACCAAGCAGTAGTTTTCATCAGCAACACGCCACTGACCGCCGACGCCCGTCATGTGCGGGCCGGCGGTCAGTCGTGATTCGGGGGCGTGCAGCGGAAGGTTGCTGGGATCCTTCCGCAGATTAAGGGGTTGCGGTGGCCGGCGGGGCGTCAGCGGCAACCGCGTACTCGA
The DNA here is from genome assembly GCA_964476735.1 of uncultured Micrococcaceae bacterium. GTDB lineage: Bacteria > Actinomycetota > Actinomycetes > Actinomycetales > Micrococcaceae > Micrococcoides. The sequence goes on along the minus strand of CAYZBX010000191.1, from coordinate 2,540 downwards.
AGACGCTTTGACCGGTGACCTCGTTCTTTCCGTAGCCGAGCACAGCCGCCGTGGCGATCGTGCGGCTGCAGATGACCTGGCCGGTCTTAGGATCAATAATGATCTCTGAACGTTCACCCAAGCGCAGCGCTTCGGTACGGCCGATGGCCACCCCAACTCGCCCGTCCGCGGTCGTGACCTGCTCCGTCACGCTGACCCCGGAAACCCTCGTGAGCGCACAAAAGAAGGTCGCCCGCTGCTTGGCTGGGACGAACCCGGTTTTCAGGGCATCGGTGAGTCGAACGAAATTGTCCTCGGCGCGTGAAGCCGAACCTTTTTCTAGACGAACCACCAGTTCAGGGAGAGCCCCAAGAGAAAGATCACCAGCGCGGTCCACAAGCCGATCAGGGCCGCGTTCAAGAGCAGATTCATCCGCAGCACGGCGATGAACTCGCGGACGAATGCGCTGGGGACGAAGTAGAACGCGGTCCGGGCTCCGCGGACCCGGGCATTCAGGCCCACGTGCCTAGTCAGGATGGCGGCCCGAAACACGTGGTAGCCGGTGGTGACGACCACGGCCATGTCTGCCGGATCGGACATCAGGCCTTGGCTGAAGCGCAGGTTCTGGACGGTGTTTGCCGCCCGGTCCTCGACGAGGATACGTCGGGCAGGGACGCCGTGCTGCTTCAGGTATCCGGCCATGGCGGTTCCCTCCCCGACCAGCTCGTCGCTGCCCTGACCGCCGCTGGGGATGAATACTGGTGGTTCTTGCTGCCGGTGCGCTACCTCGATGGCCTTGTCGAGCCGGGAGGCTAGCAACGGCGGAATCTTGTCACCGATCAGCCCGGAACCCAGGATGATCACGTACTTGGCATCCCCCTTCTGCGGTATCCGCCCGTAGGCCAGTGAGGACAGCGAGAAGGCTAAGAAGCAGAACCCGAAGTATCCGGCGACGCCCATCAGGAAGACCAGCCCGGCCACCCAGACGGTGTGCAGGGCGCCCGATTCGCCCACCCAGTTGCCAATCTGGAAGAGCAGCACGGGTGCCGCGAGCATCCCGACACCGATCAGCAACGAGAGCAGGTTCCCCAGGGTTCGGGCCTCGCGCTTCCACATGGTCAGCCCATTGGAGATCAGAAAGATAGCCAAGACGGGGTAGCCCAGCGAGACCAAGAACGCGATCGCCACGACGATAAAGAAGGGCCACCGGCCGAAGACCTCGCTGCTGTCTAGCAGGAGCAACCCGGACAGTGTACTCAACCCCATACCCGCGAGCATCAGCACGGCGTTGCTCAGGCGGCGGCGCTCGCGGACATGACCGACGGCTCCCACGGCAATCAAAATAAGTCCGAGGGAGAGAAAGGTGTAGAGCAGGGTCAAAGTCGGGTTCCTGAATAGCTAGGACAGCGGACGGTCAAGGTGTTGTCACGATCCTATTTGCCCGTCCGCGCCGGTACATCCGTTCACGGGCGGATTGCCGCACGCCCAAGCTACGACCCGAGTCGTACCTGCCTCAGAGTCGACTCGTCGACTACGTGCTGGGTTAACTTTCGGCGGAGGAAGTTTGGGCTTTCGAGAAGGACCACGCGAGGATGTCGAGCAACCGAACGTCGGAGAGCACATCGACCCCGGCTTCGACCAGATGCTCGTTCTGTTGAATAGCATCGCGAAGATTCCGCAATGGCTCGTCATTGATGATGAGATCCTGACGGATCGCTTCCCAGTAGAGGCGGTTGTCGCTTCTTTTCCCTAGTCTCTTCAGTTCGTCAGCCATCTTCTCTGCCTCGGCGCGGTAGAGATTCATCAGACGGGAATCTAAGAGCGGGTAGAGTCTAGGCCGTTTGAGGTGCAAGACCTTCGACGCCTTTGCATGCTTCACGCCCTTTTGTTCAAACAACAGATTGTAGAGTTCCAGCATCTTGTCGTAGAGCCCATCGGTCTCTCGGGGATCCGCGTCGCGAAGGTCGGCCGCTACGTCGATGGATTCTAGGAGTTCGATCGCCTCACCTTCAAAGGCGCCGAGGATGTCGTCGATCTCGTCATTCTTGATCTTTGACCCAATAATGACGGTGCGTACGGCATCTGTCTGCGACACCTTGTTTGGGTCTGATGTCGGGTTCTCATCGTTGATGGGGTGCGCGCCCGGAAAGTTGTCGTAGATATCTAGGGTCGCTCGCAACTCAGTCGCGTATGTGCTGATAATGTCGAGTGCTTCCGCTTGCGATATCGGGGTACCGGCGATGCTCAAATCAGTTTCGGTCATGGCCACAGCCTACGTGGGCCCGCGGCAGATCGATGGTTTAAACAAAATCCCGGCCGTGACCGGCAGTGTCGCCGATCCAGACCGGGATTCGTGGTGAAGCTACGGGGCTGCTTAGCGTTCGACCTCGCCGCGGATGAAGGCCTCGACCTGCTCCTTGGCGTACTCGTCGTTGTACTGCTCCGGTGGGGACTTCATGAAGTAGGAGGAGGCCGACAGGATCGGGCCACCGATGCCGCGGTCCAGCGCGATCTTCGCGGCGCGCAGCGCGTCGATGATCACTCCCGCCGAGTTGGGGGAG
>CAYZBX010000190.1:0-3227 GCA_964476735.1 uncultured Micrococcaceae bacterium | reverse complement strand
GGGAAGGAGCGCACGTCCACCAGCGTGTCCACCGAATTGCGCCGCAGGCAGGCCAGCAGCTCAGCGAACTGCCGCGTCGAGTGGCCGATCGTGTAGACCGTCGCTTTGCTCATGAGACCTTCTTCAGTGCGGACTCCTTGTGCACGGCAACGTGATCGGTCTTGTCGCTCTTGATCTCGTATTGCGGCTCCTCCGGGCTGCAGTGCCGGGTGTAGCCCTTGAACTGGAAGTTCTTCGTATGCTTCTTGGTGATCACCCCGCGGACCTTCCCGGCCTCCGAATTCCACTCCACGTGGTCGCCCTTCTTGAACATCGCTGTTCCCTTCTGTCAGCCCCCAACACTATACTTGCGAATTATATGCAAGATTACTATTCGCTTTAGCAGAATCGTCGCCGAAATTGGCTCGGGGCACAAGGAGCGTGGTCAGCGGTGAAGGTCGACATCGCGCATCTCTACGACCGGATGCCCGGCGGCACGTACCGGATCCTCGTGGATCGGTTGTGGCCGCGAGGCATCAAGAAGACGTCAACCAAGGTGGACGTGTGGCTCAAGGACATTGCGCCCAGCACCGAGCTGCGCAAGTGGTACGGACACGAGGAGGCGAAGGCCGACGAGTTCGCCCGGCGCTACCGTGCCGAGCTGGACGCCAACCCGGACGCGGTCAAAGAGCTGCGGGCGCTGATCGACGAGCACGAAAACCCGCTGCTGGTGTTCGCGGCCAAGGGCGAGAACACCAACGCGCACGTGTTGCAACACTACCTAGCGCAGCTGGATTGAGCGGATGGTGCATTCGGAGCGATGAATCCCGACGAGCAGCAGGTGAGGAAGAACAATGTCGCAGAAACTTGATGGCGCCGAACAATCACTGTGGATGGCCACGACGCCGCGGACCGAGTACCCGCAATTGCAGCAGGACGCCGGGGAGTATGATCTGGCGGTGGTCGGTGGGGGCATCACCGGGGTGCTGGCCGTGTACTTTGCCCAGCGTCAGGGGCTGTCCACCATCTTGATCGAGAAGGGACGCCTGGTGGAGTGGACGACCGGTGGCACCACCGCCAAACTCGCTTCCCAGCACTACCTGATCTACGACTACCTGATCAACCAGCACGGGGCCGAGGTCGCGCAAGCCTACGCCGACGCCAACCAAGACGGGATCGAGATGGTCGCGGCGCTGAGCCAAGAACACGGGATCGACTGCGAGTTCAGCCGCCGCTCGGCGTATGTCTACACGGCGGATCGGCAGCAGTTGGATCGCATGCGCGCGGAGGTCGAGGCCGCCACCAAGCTGGGCTTGCCGGCCTCCTTCGTGACGGAGCTGGAGCTGCCGTTCCCCGTCGCCGGGGCCGTCGAGTTCGCGAACCAGGCCCAGTTCCACCCGCGCAAGTTCCTGCTGCCGATCGCCCAAGCCGCTCTCGAGGCGGGCGCACAGATCTTCGAACAGACCGAGGCCACGAACATCAAGCCAGGCTTGCCCAACATCATCGAGACCAAACAGGGGCCGAGCATCAGCGCGCGCCACGTGCTGCAGGCCAGCGGGGAACCGCTCTGGCGGAACGAGCTGTTCGCCGAGGCCATGTGGCTGAAGATGTCCTACGCGCTCGCGGTGAAGCTGCGACCGGGTGCCGCCTACCCGGCCGGGATGTACATCACCACCGATCAGCCGATGCGGACGCTGCGCACCGCCTACCTAGACGGCGAGCCGGTCCTCATTTACGGCGGCGAGAGCCACGAGTACGATGAAAAGACCTACGATGAGCAGGCCCGATACGCCGCGCTGATCGAGGACGTGCACGACCAATTCGACGTGGACCGGGTGCTGTACCGTTGGCTCGCCGGCGACTACATGCCCTACGATCGGATCCCGTTCATCGGGGCGCTGCCGGAACACCCCACCGTCCACGTGATCACCGGTTACCGGGCGTGGGGCTTGGCGTGGGCGCTGTCCGCGGCGCAAGCCATCGTTCAGGCCGTTGCCGGCGACGGCCCCGACTGGCTGAGGCACTTCAGCCTCGACCGACTCAAGAATCCATTGCCGCCGGAACTCCGGGATACCGGGTTCTAGCCGCACAACCGGAAGGCCAACCTATGGGTGGCATACCCGAAACCCGAGCGCGGGATACGCAGCGCATCACCCCCAACATCTGGTGCAACGGCAACGCGGAGGAGGTCGGCGCAGCGATTGCCGAGGTCTTCACCGAGGCACGGGTCGCCGCCAGCACCGCGATTACCGCGCGCTACCCGCGCGAAGACCTGCCCGATTTTCAGCAGCCGCTGGCGGATGGAGGCACGGTTCGCATGCCGTTGCAGGCCTACCCGTTCAGCGCCCAGTACGGGTGGATCGAGGACCGGTTCGGGATCAACTGGCAGCTCATGTTGACCGACCCGGAGGGGCAGCCGCGCCCGTTTATAATTCCGTCGCTGCTGTTCAGCCAGCGGGTCCAAGGCAAGGCGGAAGAGGCCGGGGCGTTCTACCGGGAGACCTTCAGCCTTTCTGCCCCCGGAAACCTAGTTCGCTACCCGCAGCAGACCGGCCCCGCTGCGGCCGGTGAGGTGATGTTTTCCGACTTCCAGCTGTTGAACCAGTGGTTCACGGCAATGGACTCCGGGGCCGAGGGCGCCGAAACCTTCAGCCCCGGTTTCAGCCTGTCGGTGCAATGCCGGGATCAGACGGAGATCGACCATTACTGGGGAACACTCTCCGCGTATCCGGAGCACGAGCAGTGCGGCTGGCTCAGCGACAAGTTCGGGGTGAGCTGGCAGATCGTGCCGGCGAACATGGACGAGCTCATGGCCCGCCCCAACGCCTACCGGAACCAGCTGGGCATGAAGAAACTCGTCATCGACGATTTCTAGCGGCCAAGAACTTGCTAGCGAGAGTCCTGCCCGGCGAACTGGGTGGCGTACAGCTCGGCGTAGCGCCCGCCCTTGGCCAAGAGCTGCTCGTGCGTGCCACGTTCAAAGATCCGGCCATCCTCGATCACCAGAATCTGATCGGCGCTGCGGATGGTCGAGAGCCGGTGCGCGATCACCAGCGCGGTCCGCCCGGTCATCGCTTCGGCCAGCGCCTGCTGGACGGCGGCCTCGTTGGTCGAGTCCAGCGCGGACGTCGCCTCGTCCAGCACCACCACGGACGGGGAGGCTAGCAGCAGCCGGGCGATCGTCAGGCGCTGCCGCTCGCCGCCGGAGAGCCGGTAGCCGCGCTCGCCGATGACGGTATCCAGCCCGT
>CAYZBX010000189.1:0-3250 GCA_964476735.1 uncultured Micrococcaceae bacterium | reverse complement strand
GTTTAAGCCACAACGGGCGCTTCCAGCTCTTGGCGCGCCCAGAGCCTAAGATAGAACTCGAGATCTGACCCACGAACGTTCTGCGCGGAAGGCCTGTATGAAAGAAACTGACACGGCGCTACCTGTGCAATCTGTTCGCTGGTCCACCCCTGGCATCATCTCGGCGACCCTGTGGGGGTTGGCTGGCTCGGTCATGGTGCTGTTCGGGTCCTTTGGCGTCGGGTGGCTGCCCACGGTTTCTGAACTGAACACGCTTGAACTCTTCTTGTTCCTGCGCACCACTGTCACCGGTGCGATCTTGTCCACCTGTGTGCTGACCATCGGTGTGTGGCTCATGCTGTACGGGTGGCTGAGGCTGGGCAGAAGCCTGCGCCATGCGTCCGGTCAAGACCCTGAGCGCGGGGTGCTCATGGCGCAGAAACCCCGCTTGGATGTGGACCGTGACGGGTACATTCAAGACCCGGTGGCGATGTCTACCAGTTGGCGGGAGCCGCTGGCGCTGTGGCTGTCAGAGAATTGGCGCCGCATCCGCAACTCGTGGTGGGCCCACGGCTCGCTGAAGATCACGAATATCGTCACCATCATCTGGATGCTTCCGTTGCTGGCTACTGTGCCGATTTTCTCCCGCGATATCTTCGCTTATGTGGGGCAAGGGCGATTGGTCCTCAACGGTGGTGACCCGTACGCGGTTGGTATCTCAACCATCTCCAACTGGTTCCAGCTGGGAACTGACTCCATGTGGGCAGAGGACGGCACCCCGTATGGTCCTGTCTTCATCTGGATGGAGGCTCTGGCCGTTGACGCTGCAGACGGTTCCCTAGAGTGGGCCCTGTTCTACCTGCGCATGCTCGCGGTAGCCGGAACCATACTCTGTCTCATCTTCACCCCGTTGCTGGCCAAACAGCACGGCATTGACCCGGCCCGAGCACAGTGGTTGGCCAGCGCAAACCCGCTCTTCCTCATTTCCTATGTAGCCTCCGGACACAACGATGTGCTGATGGTCGGCTTCGCGCTAGCCGCCGTATTCTTTGCGCTACGAAAACAGGGAGTGCTTGCCGTCATAGCGCTCACCCTCTCGGTCGGGATCAAACCCATCACGGTCGTACTGCTACCGTTTATCGGATTGATGTGGGCACCAGCTGGCGCCCGCTGGGCCAAGAAGATCTGGTACTGGTTCCTTTGCGGTGGCATCTTCCTGGTCCTGATGGCCATCATCGGATACCTGAACGGATATGGCTTCGGCTGGGTGAAGGTCATGTTGGGTACCGGCACCGGCTACACTTTCTGGTCCCCGGTCGGTTTCTCGCAGATGCTGCTGAGCAACCTGGGGAACGCATTCGGTTTCAACGACGATCTGTTGGCCTCGGTGGTCAAGCTCGCCGGACGTCTCAGCTCTGTGGTGCTCGTGCTGTTCCTGATTTTCCGCGGCCCGCACCGTCAGCTCAGCATCCGCATGACCCTAGCTTTCACAGCGCTAGTCATTCTCTCGCCCGTGATTCACCCGTGGTACCTGCTGTGGCTGTTGCCATTCTTTGCCGCGATCGGGATCAAAGACAATTGGCAGCTGAGCTGGGTGGTCTTCACCGTTGCTTTCTTGATTGGATTCGGCGCGTACGATCAGCTGCACATCTGGCGTTTCCTCGAACTGGGCATCTTGCCGAAGGTCATCTCGCTGGCTATCAGTATGGTTCTAGCGTTCTGGATGTTCTTCCTTGATCGGCGCACGGCTGCGTTCTTTGACCTGCGTGATGTTGGCCGATCCTTGGCCAGCATGGGCCGCAGGCTCACCGGGAACCGCGCATGACCGCAACCAAGCAAAACAAGCCGCATGGCATGACGCACTGGCTGGAGCCAGCACGCAATGTCCTTACCCGGCTTGCGACCACGCTGGGCCACCACCGGGTGAGCCGTTGGCTGTTCGGTGCGCCCGAGCATGAGGTACGCCCCGCTCTAGCGCAGGGTTTGTTCGCGTCGATCCTGATTACGATCGGGTCTTGGGGAGTGGGGAGTCTGCCGCAGGCGGGGGAGTCGCTCTTTTCCGGAACCACCATATTGGTGCCCATGCGCACCGAGACCAGTGGCGTCATTATTTCCGCGGTCTTGCTGACCCTTGGCAGCATGCTCCTAGTGCGAGCTTGGCTGCGATTGAGTCAACGCATTGATCCACGGCGCCAAGCAGCAGCCAGTTTTGTATCGCGGGCCATCTGGCTGTGGTCGGCACCCATGCTGCTGAGCTTTCCCATTTTTTCCCGGGACGTGTACTCATATCTGGCTCAGGGCAGGCTATACGCATCCGGGGCGAATCCCTATGAGAACTGGGTCTCCCAATTACCGGGATGGTTCATGCAAGGAGCCGACGGACTCTGGGCGGAGTCCTATTCTCCCTATGGACCGTTATTTCTGGTTTTGGCTGCAGGGTTCTGGTGGATTTCCGGAGGTATTCCGGAAGTCGGGGTGCTGCTATTCAGGCTGTTGAGTCTGGCCAGCATGTGGCTGATGATGAAATACCTCATCAAGCTGTCCGCTTTCTTGCGGACCTCGGTCACCTTCGCGCTCTGGCTGGCCGTGGCCAACCAGCTGTTTTTGATCATCATGGTTGCCGGCGCCCACAACGACGTTTTAATGCTGGCATTTCTCTTGGCGGGAACCTGGTGGCTGGCTCGTCAACGGTTCATTATCGGCGTGGTCCTGATCGGCCTGTCGATTGCCATCAAACCCATCGTGATTGTCACGGTCCCGTTCTTAGTTTTCCTGAGTCTGCGTCAGCGTGAAAGTGACGGGGTGAGCCTTTCCGAACGTTTCAGCCGCTGGGCCGGCGCGGTGGGCATCCTCGCCGTTGCGTTAGCGGTGATAGGGATCGCCACCGGACTGTGGTTCGGATGGATTCCGGCCATGTTAACGTCCGGGTCGGCTGCTTTCCCTTACGCACCGGTGGGGCTGATTGGCTTGGGACTGGGCTGGCTAGCTGGATTAGTAGGCGCGAATCCCGCGACGGTCGCCGCCATCTTCTACACCTCCATGCGTGTCCTTACCGCAGTTGTGTTGGTCTGGTGGGCCCTGCGCACTCAGCGGGACTGTCTGGTGATGCAGAAGGTGCCCCGGGACGCAGCACTTGCCCTTGTCGCCGTTGTGCTGAGCGCACCAATTGTGCAGCCGTGGTACTTGCTTTGGGTTTTGCCGCTATTCGTTCTGTGGCGCTCAGAACCGGCCCGTTGGTTGCGGTGGCTGTATTTAGGTATCGCGATCTTGG
>CAYZBX010000188.1:0-3286 GCA_964476735.1 uncultured Micrococcaceae bacterium | reverse complement strand
CCCCCGGGCCCCGCCGCGCGGCGCCCCGCCCCCGCGGGCGGGACGGGTCGGGCGCCGGGTGCCCTGCCGCAGCGCGGCCGGGCGGCGGCGCTGCGCCCCGCCGCCCGCGCCCTCGCCCCGGCGAGGCGCCTACCGGCCGCCAGCTGCTGAGCCAGCAGGTCGGCGAACTCGGCGCGCGGCAACAGGTAGTGGAAGAAGCTCACGTCTTGACCGGGGTGTTCGGCTTCGTCGAAGACCGCGTAGTTGTACCCGCCAGGACTGATGTTGGGCCACGGATCGGTCCAGCAGTGGTACCCGTCTTGCTGGCTCCAGTCGGCGACCGGTGCGCAGCTGACCACCTGGGCGTAGTCCGCGGAGACGTCCGTGATTTCCACGTCCATCATGAAGCGCATCTTGGTCAGCCACTCGGTGACGGCGGCGGCCTCCGCCGCTTCGGTGAGCAGCAGCACCCGCTGTTCGGCGCCGGCGGCCAGCACCAGCACCTTGGGCGCCAGTTCGATCCGGCCTTGGACGTCGAAGAACAGGGCCTCCGTGGAATACGGGAGCTGTTCCGCGGCCTGCTGCCAGGCGGGGCCCTCGAAGTCCTGCGAGCACAGGATGTGCAGCAGGTGCAGCGCCTGCGTCCCGGTCAGTTCCACGACGCCGCGGTTGCTGACATCCACCAGCGCCCTGCCGTCGGCCAGCGCCCGCTGCTCCAGCAGCGGCTGCCCGTAGTGATCGGCGACCCCGCTATCCAGCCCGACGGCCGCGATGGCCCCGTCGGTGGCGAGCAGCGGTGAAACGTAGTTTGCGGGCATGGACTAGGACACCTTCTTCTTCAGGATGCCGGAGGCGTGCGGCGCCGCGCCGTCCGCGGTCTGCGTATCCCAGCGCCAGTACAGGTCGTTGTTGACCAGCCCGTACATGCGGGTGCCGCCGGTGTACGCCTTGGCGTGTTCGCCGCGCATCACCGAATCGGTGACGATCTGCACTTGGGGTCCCTTGATGGCGCCGTAGTACAGCTCGGTGATGCCCCCGGGGTGGACGATGGTCGCGGTGATGTCAAAGGCGTCGTCCTTGGTGCGCAGCTGCTCCACGTCCTCGGCGCTGCGGTAGACCGGAACCACATCGGCCGGGGTCATCCCCGGACCAACGTCGCCGTCCTGCAGCGCCCGGTCCAAGGCCCAGAAGCCCACCTCCGTGGCCAACGGGCGCAGCAGCTGCCCGTCTTCCTCATTGAGCAGCCAGGACTCGGAGCGGTATTCCAAGAACGGCAGCCCGGGATCGGTGAAGCTGACCTTCTGATAGAAGCTGGCGTCCTCGGCTTCCCCCGCACCGAGCCTGCCGGTGCCCTCCCACTCGCCGATGAGCCAGTACAGCGGTGCCAGCTCCGGGGTGAGATCGACGGGTAATTCCATGACCATGTGGGTGCTCCTCGAACGTGTGGGAAGGTGATCTACCGGTTAAACGTGAGCAGCCCCAACGGATATTTCCGTCGGGGCTGCCGCAAAGCTCTGGATTATTTCTGACCCTTGAACAGGCGGCTGATGACCAGACCGGTGAAACCAAGGATACCGATCGTGACCAGCACCAGCAGAACAGTGAAGAAAATCTCGAAAAAGGCAACAGACACGGTGTTGTCACTCCTTGGGTCGTACAGCTCGCACTCCGATGTGCGGGCCGCCTCATTAATGTGCTCGCCCTTAACTCTACCCCCGGCCCAGTGCAGACCATAGTTTTGTGAACGTGCTAAAGGTCACGCCGGAAGGTTGCCCTCAGAACTCCAACAGGCGGTAGAAGGTGCCTCCCATGAAGACCTGCAGGTAGAACAGCACCGGAGCCAACGCGCAGATCGGCGTCAGCGCTGCCGCGCCGAGGGAACGGTTGGACGGCAGCGAGGCGGATCGTTCGGCGACCAACCGGAAGACGAAACCAATTGCCGCGGTGAGCAGCACCGTGGGCAGCAGCCACAGCCAGTCCACCCCCAGCAACAGGCCCACCCCGATCCCGGCGGCGATGGACAGGATGCCACCGAGCGCTTGGGCCGGCATGGTCATGTCCCGGGCCACAAAGAAGGCGCCGACGAAGCCGGCGGCGGCGGCCACATACGCCAACTGGTTCTCCGGCTGCCGAGCCAGTACCACCCAGCCGCTGCCCAGCGTGGCCAGAAACGCGGCGGCCGAGGTGCCGATCAGCGATTGCAGACGGTACGGCCGGCCGGTGCCGCGAAAGAGCTGGACGATGAAGGTGGCGATGACCGCCAGCGCCATGACGGGGAACAGCATCCCCAACCCACCGTTGCCGAACAGGCTGATCACGGCGGCGACGATGCCGGAGATCGCGATCACCGCGGCCAAGGTCCGCCGCGCCGGCACCTTCAACAGGTGCGGCCAGCCCAGACCCAGCAACAGGGACGCGAGCGCTGCGTAGACCGTGGCGGCAACCGGCCCTAGGTATTGGGTCAGCGCGAGCAGCACGAACGCCGCCGCCAGGCTCATACGCAACCAAGAATCCTTCACACCCTTAGTCTGCCAAGAAACCAGCCACCAACCAAAGACCACCGGGTCTTACGCTGGCAGCCGGATTTTCGCTGCGCCGCAAAAGTGTTCTGTCATAGAGTGAAGAGCATGGCTGAGAATCCTTCAGAACGCGGCGCCCCACATGGCGCAGCGCGGCAACCGGACCAGAGCTTCCACCTCACCGTCTTCACCGCCGGGCTGGCCGCGGACGCCCAGCAGGGCGTGCGCGCCCTCGCGGCAGCGGCCCAGCGCAGCGACGGCAGCCCGCCGTACTCGGATCAGACGCTGCTCTCGCTGGCCAAACCGGAAGGCGTCTACGGCGTGCTGGCCCTGATCGGGGCCGAACAAGAACAAGGGCAGCGCACCGCTGCGGGCGAGCTCGCCGGCCAGCAGGTCATGGGCGCCGCTGTGACCGCCGCCGGCGTATTTGATTTGGCCACGCACCCCGACCACCGGGCCCAGGGCGTGGCCACCACCATGCTGCGAACCCTGACGAACGCCTTCCCCACCGAACAGCTGCTCGCCGTGGACGCGTGGCGGCACGGCAGCGACAAGGCCGCCGACCGTTTCGCCATCGCCTATGACTTCCGCCCGGTGCGTGAGCTGTGGAAGATGAGCGTGCCCGCAGATCACCCCTTCCCGGAGCCGCGGCTGGCCCCGGGGGTTCGGCTGCGCACCTTTGTTCCCGGCGAAGACGACGAGCCGTGGCTGCGGCTGAACGCCGCGGCCTTCGCCGAGCACCCGGAGCAGGGCAAGATGACCCTGCAGGACCTGCACGCCCGGCAGGC
>CAYZBX010000187.1:0-3340 GCA_964476735.1 uncultured Micrococcaceae bacterium | reverse complement strand
TACCGCGGGGTCGACGTCACCGGAGCGGGTGCCCATGACCAGCCCCTCCAGCGGGGTGTAGCCCATGGAGGTGTCCACGGAGCGGCCGTTGCGGACCGCGGTGACGGAGGCGCCGTTGCCTAGGTGGGCGATCACCGCGTTGAACTGGCTTCGTTCGTAGCCCAGCAGCCGGGCGGCGATGCCGGTGACGTAGTCGTGCGAGGTGCCGTGGAAGCCGTAGCGGCGCACCCCGTGCTCCTTGTAGAGCCGATCCGGTACGGCGTACCGCCACGCGTGCTCGGGCAGGGTGCGGTGGAAGGAGGTGTCGAAGACGGCCACCTGCGGGGTCTTCGGCCAGCGTTCCATCAGCGCCCGCATGCCCAGCGCGTGGGCCGGGTTGTGCAGCGGCGCCAGCGGGGCCAGCCGCTCGATGGCACGGACGATCTCGTAGTCGATCAAGACGGGTTGGGAGAAACGTTCCCCGCCGTGCACCACGCGGTGGCCGACGGCCTGGACCTGCCGGTCCCCCAGATCCGCGGCCAGCGTCTGCTCCATGACGGAGATCGCGGCGGCGTGGTCGGCGATCGGCCCTTCGCCGATCTGTTCGATGAGGCCCTTGGAAAGCACATCGCCGTTGGCGGTGTCGATGGCCTGAAACTTCAGCGAGGATGACCCGGAATTAATCACCAGTACGAGCATGACACTAACGCTACCAGCTTGATCCCGGGAAACGTTTTCTCCGCTCCCGCGGCGGCTAGATCGGACTCACGCCGGAAAGAAAGTCGCTGATCGCCCCGGTGCGGCCAAGGGTGAACAGGAACCACAGCAGCCCGAGGGCCAGCCGGGCCCGCCCCTCGGTGGGGGAGGGCGCCAACCGCCCCGGGGCCCGCACCGGCGTGCGGCCGCGGCCGCGGGCCACCACCCGGCCGTTCTGCGTCATGGTGGTGCGGTAACGGAACTGGTGGGTGATCTGGTAGCGGCGGTCGCCGATCTGCAGCCAGCCGGTGTGGCCGGCGCGGCGCTTGGCATTCGGCTTGCCGTTGCCCATGCTGATGGGCAACGGGTAGGGTCCGACGAGCTCGAGCTGCGCGGTCTCCCCGAACAGGGCGTGGCTGGGCCGGAAAGGTCCAGCGGACGCGCGGGTGGCCGTTGGCGTCGTGCAGCTCGAAGCTGCGCGGCCCGGACTGCTGCACCCGGTAGCCCAAGGGGCCGGTTTCCTCGGCGGGATACGATTCCGTGCTGCTCATCCTCCCAGCTTATTCGGTCGGCGCCGCGCTGTCCGGCCTTGTCCGCAAGCGCACGGCGCGCAGCGCAAGGCCGACGGCGACGACGGCGAGCCCGGCCAGCACGGCGGGCAACGGTTGCAGCAGCGCGATCATCAGACAGCCGAGCATGCCGCCCAGTTGCAGCGCCTTCGGGTAGCGGCGGTCGGCGCCCCGCTGGGTCAGCGCGGACCAGTTGGCCACGAAGTAGTACAGCAGGACCCCGAAGGAGCTGAAGCCGATCGCCTGCCGCAGATCGACCGTGAGCACCAGCACGATGACGATGGCCGCCAGCAGCAGCTCAGCACGGTGCGGGACCCCGAACTTGGGGTGGACGGCCGCCAACGACTGGGGCATGTCTTGGTGCCGGGCCATTGCCAAGGTGGTGCGGCCGATCCCGGTCATCAGCGCCAGCAGCGCGCCGCAGGCGGCCAGCCCGGCGACCGGGGCGATCACGTAGGGCAGCCAACCGAAGGCGGCGCTTTGCTCCCCGATGATGGTGGCGGCCCGCGCGATCGGGGCGTTGGCGCCGGACAGCCGCTCCACCCCCAAGGTGTGTAGCAGGGTGAGTGCGAGCAGCACGTAGAGCGTCAACACGGTGCCGAGGGCGAGCAGGATGGCCCGCGGGATGTTCTTGGTGGGCTCGGTGACCTCTTCGCCCATGGTCGCGATGCGGGCGAAGCCGGCGAAGGCGAAGAAGAATAGCCCGGCGGCCTGCAGGACGCCCAGCGGGCCGAGCCCGGCTGCGCCGATGGCGCCGGCGAGCGCGTGGCCGACGGCTACGGGCGGGGCGGGGTCGGTGAGCCAACCGCTGATGATGAATACCAGCAGCGTTGCCACCACGATGGTCACGATGACGGCGGTGGCCCTAGCGGTGCGCTGGACCCCGCGGTAGTTGATGGCGGCGATGACCGCAACGATGGCGGCGGCGCCGGCCCGTTGCCCCCAGGTCAGGCCGCCGTGGCTGGGCAACAGGTACACCGCTGCGGTCAGCGCCATCGCGGCGGAGGAGGCGGTCTTGCCGATCAGAAAGCACCAGCCGGCTAGGTAACCGCGCCAGGGGCCCAGCTGTTCGCGGCCGAAGATGTAGCTGCCGCCGGAGGTCGGGTAGCGGGCCGCCAGCTGCGCGGAGGAGGTGGCGTTGGCGAACGCGACGAACGCGGCGAGCGCCAGCGCCAGCAGGAGGGCCTGGCCGGCTTCTCTCGCGGCGGCACCGAAGACGGTGAATACGCCTGCGCCGAGCATCGACCCGACGCCGATCAGGACGGCGTGCGGTAGGGACAATGCTCGGCGCAGGGCGGCTTCCGGTACGGGCTTGTTGGGCATGGGACCAGTATGGTCAGCCGGAGATGAACGTGAGCTTAACGACTCACTGTTCCGGCTGGGCCGCGGCCGCCACTGCCTTGGCGACGGCGGGGGCCACGCGCTCGTCCAGCGGGGACGGGATGATGTAGTCCGGGCTGAGGTCCTCGCCCACCAGATCGGCCAGCGCCTGGGCGGCGGCCAGCTTCATCTCCGTGGTGATCTTCTGCGCCCCGGAGTCCAGCGCGCCGCGGAAGATGCCCGGGAAGGCCAGCACGTTGTTGATCTGGTTCGGGTAGTCGGAGCGGCCGGTGGCGACCACGGCGGCGTAGCGCTTGGCCACGTCCGGGTGCACCTCCGGCGTCGGGTTGGACAGCGCGAAGATCATGGCGTCGTCGTTCATCTTGGCCAGGTCTTCCTCCGCCCACAGCCCGGTGGAGACGCCGACGAGGATGTCCGCGTCGGCCAGCGCGTCGGAGAGGTCGCCGAACTTGTTGTCCTTGTTGGTGCGTGCCGCGTATTCGGCCTTGATCGCGTTCAGATCGTCGCGGTCGCGGTGGATGGTGCCCTTGGAGTCCATGATGATGACGTCCCCGATGCCGGCGACCTGCAGCAGCTCGGTGACGGCGATGCCGGCCGCGCCGGCGCCGACCACCACGGCCTTCATCTGCGGCAGCTGCTTGTTGGTTAGGCGCAGGCCGGAGAGCACCGCGGCAAGCACCACCACGGCGGTGCCGTGCTGGTCGTCGTGCATGACCGGGCAGTCGAGCGTCTCGATGAGCCGGCGCTCCAGCTCG
>CAYZBX010000186.1:0-3367 GCA_964476735.1 uncultured Micrococcaceae bacterium | reverse complement strand
CGCGCTCATGATGGTAGTTATCCCGCGCATCCACTCGGAGCTGCCGGCATCCCTGATCGCGGTGATCGTGGCCGCGGTCGGCGCCACCTTGCTGGATCTGCAGGTGCCGCGCATCGGTGAGTTGCCGAACCAGTTGCCGGCCCCGGTCATCCCGGAGATGAATCTTGATCTCATCAACTCGTTGATGGGCCCGGCCTTGGCGATTGCCGCATTGGCCGCGATCGAGTCGTTGCTCTCTGCCCGGGTTGCCTCCACCATGCCGGGTCCGTCCGGGCAAACCACCGGTCCCTACCACCCGGACCGTGAGCTTTTTGGCCAAGGCCTGGCTTCGGTGGCCTCCGGCGTCTTTGGCGGCATGCCGGCCACCGGCGCGATCGCCCGAACGGCCGTGAATGTCCGCTCCGGGGCCCGAACCCGGGCCTCGGCGATCATCCACGCGCTACTGCTGCTCGGGGTGGTCTATCTGGCTTCCGATTGGGTGGGACAGATCCCGCTCTCCGCGCTGGCCGGCGTGCTGATGGTGACGGCGGTGCGGATGGTCAACGTGGACACCATCCGCCGCATCTTCTCCTCCACGCGGGCCGACGCCCTCGTCTTTGCCGTCACCGCCCTGATCACCGTGGTCTTCGACTTGATCGAGGCGATCCAGATCGGCATCGCCGCGGCGGCGTTCTTCGCGCTCTGGCAGGTAGCCAAGCTCGCCGGCGTGGTGCGCGAGGACCTGCCCGGCGAAAGCCAGCCGGAGGACCGCCGGATCGCGCTGATGCGCATCGACGGGGCCATGTTCTTTGGCGCCGCGGACCGGGTCCTGCAAGAGGTCGGCGGATTGACCGGGGTGAACGTGGTCATCCTGCGCCTATCCAGCATCCGGCTCTTGGACGCCACCGGCGCCAACGCCTTTGCCGAGCTCATCAAGGAATTGCAGAACCACGACGTCTCGGTGATCATCAAGGGCGTCCAGGACCAGCACTGGCGGCTGTTCCGCAACGTGGGCGGGTTCAAGTCGCTGGCGGATCAGGGGCTGCTCTTTGCCGAGATGGAGCCAGCCGTGGCCAAGGCCCGGGAGATTGCCCGCGAGCGCGAGCAGCAGGGCTAAAGCCTAGCGCTTCGACCGGCCTTGGCGTTCGCCGCGGCGGCGCAGGCCGACCCGCACGCGCTCCAGCAGCGAGAGGCTATGCGCCGCGATGCCGGTGCCCAAGACGACCAGGGCCACCGTGATGAGGGTGCTGTTCTTGGTGGTTGCGGCGATGATGGCCAGCAGGATGCCAAGCAGCACCAAGGCCATGCCGGCGATGACGGCGACGCGATAGAGACGGGAGCCTCCCGACCACGGATCCAAGAGCACAATCATGGTGCCCATTCTGTCACAGGAGGACACATAAACTAGCCACCGCGATACCCCTGGGGGTATACTCGGTGTGTGGGGAGTGCGTTTCCCCGGAGAAGAGGTTCCCGTGAAACTGGTCATCGTAGGTGGCGTCGCTGCCGGCATGAGCGCGGCCGCTCGAGCCCGACGTTTGGACGAGAACGCGCAGATCGTAGTCTTTGAACGCGGCCTGCACGTGTCCTATGCCAATTGCGGACTACCCTACTACGTCGGTGGCGAGATCGTCGATGACGCAGACCTCTTACTTCACACGCCGCAAACCCTCAAGGACGTCCTAGACCTCGACGTACGTGTCCAGCACGAGGTGATCGGAATCGATCCGGAGGCCAAGACCGTCAGCGTCCGTCGGCTGGAGGGAGACGGTGTCACCGAATTCACCGAGTCCTACGACAAGCTCTTGCTTGCGCCGGGTGCCGTGCCCATCCAGCTGCCGATCCCCGGCCTTGATTCCCCGCGCGTCTTCCATCTGCGCACCGTCACCGATGCCCAAGACATTCACGCTCTGGTGGCCGGCGACGAAGCCGCCCGCACCGCCGTGGTGCTGGGTGCGGGATTCATCGGGCTGGAAGCGGCCGAGGCGCTGGCCGCCCGCGGCCTGGATGTGCATTTGGTGGAACTGGCCGCGCATGTGCTGCCACCACTGGAGGCTGAACTCGCCCACCCGCTATCGAAGGAGCTGCAGCGCCTCGGGATCCGGGTACACACCGGCGTAGCGGCCGAGCAGATCATCCCCGGCGAAAGCACCGACATGGTCTATCTGGCCGACGGGACCAAGCTGCCAGCAGATCTGATCATCGCCTCCGTCGGGGTGCGTCCCGCCACCGAGGTCTTTGCTGCCTCCGGCCTGTCGACCGATCGTGGCGCCATCGTTGTGGATGAACACGGCCGCACCAACCTGCCAGATGTGTACGCCGCCGGAGACGCGGTGCTCAGCACCGATGCGGTCACCGAACCACAGCGCACCATCGCCTTAGCCGGGCCGGCAAACCGCGCCGGACGGCTGATAGCCGATCACATCTTCACCCCGGAACGGGCGCGCCCAATCCCGGCAGCCAAGGGCACCGCCATCGTGCGCGTGGGTGAGCTGACCGCGGCGTTGACCGGGGCCAACTGCGCCACCCTAGACGCCGCCGGGGTCGATTACCAGACCCTACACCTGCATCCCCGCAACCACGCCGGATATTTCCCCGGCGCCACCGCGATCTCCCTGCTGGCGCACATCGGCGCTGACGGCAAGCTGCTGGGCGCTCAGGCGGTCGGCAAGGCCGGGGTGGACAAACGGATCGATGTCCTGGCCACCGCGATCGCCACCGGCCTCACCGCACCGGAGCTGATCGACCTGGACTTGAGCTACGCGCCGCCCTACGGAGCCGCGAAGGATCCGGTGAACTTCTTGGGCAGCATCGCCGAGAACGTGCTGACCGGCAAGCTGAAGCTGTGGCACCCACAGCTCTTGGAGGAGCTGCCGAACCCCGTGGATGAACCGGCGCAGGCGCCCTTCCTGTTGGATGTCCGGTCGCAGGCCGAATTCGACTCCGGGCACCTCACCGGAGCCATGTTGGTCCCGCACACGCAGGTCCGAAACGAACTGGAGACGATCTTGGCCGCGGCGGCGGGCCGGAGCATCTACGTCTACTGCGCCAGCGGCGTGCGCTCCTATCTGGCCACCCGGATCCTGTCCCAAGCCGGCGCCGATGTCGCCTCCCTCTCCGGCGGTTTCACCACCGCCAGCAACTACTTCGGTGATCGCGAAACCACGCTGATCACCCGTCCTGCCACGACTGACTAGGAGTGAGTCAACCATGAGTGAAATCACCGTCGACACCACCGCCGCCGAGCGGAAGAAGATCATCAACCGGCTCAAGCGAGCCCAAGGCCAGCTCAACAGCCTGGTCACCGCCGTTGAGAATGATGCGAACTGCAAACAGGTCATCACCCAGTTGGCCGCGGTTTCCAAGGCCTTGGACCGTGCCGGTTTTG
>CAYZBX010000185.1:0-3436 GCA_964476735.1 uncultured Micrococcaceae bacterium | reverse complement strand
CCGCCAGCACCTGATCCTCGATGCCCATGTCCCGGAAGATCTCCATGGTGCGCTGGTTGGTGATGTGCGCCCGCGGGGTGTTCGCGGTCCAACGGTACTTGGTGATCATGATGTTGGGGACGCCCAGCTCCGACAGGAACAGGGCCGCCGACGACCCGGCGGGGCCGGATCCGACGATCAGCACATCCGTGTGCCGATGAAGGCGATACGTTCTAGGCCCTTTTCCTTGAAGGTTGGGATGCCCTCCAACTCCTTCATTGGCTCGTCTTTGGTGACCGCGAGCGCCCGCACTTCGCCGCTCTTCAAGCGCGTCAAGGCGGTGCTGACATCCAGCACGCCGTAGGTAACGTCCCCGTTGACCAGCGACTGGGTGGCCTCCGGCGAGCCCTCGAAGGCCACGCCTTCCCCGCTGTTGCCGGATTCCTGCAACAGATATTCACCGATCACATGTGTGCTGTGACCCTGACCTAGATGCGCGTAGGTCACCCGTCCCTCGAGCTGCTGCAGGTCCTCCAACGTCTTGATCGGCGAATCCTGCGGGACCGCGATCATGAAGGCGTTGGCGGACACCGGCTGGATCGAGCGGAAGTCGTCGATCTCGTAGCTGACCTGCTGCTGCAGCATGCCAGCGGTGAACGCCCCGGTCGGGGCGAACAGCACCGAGTAGCCATCGGCTTTGGCCCGGGACGCCTCGGTCGCCGCGATGACTCCGCCACCGCCGGTACGGTTGACCACCAGCACCTTCTGTCCCAGCTCCTGCTCTAGGGCGGCCGCAAACTTCCGTGCCGCCGTGTCGTTCTGGCCGCCCGCGGCAAAGCCGACCACCATCTCGATGTTCTTGTTGGGATAATCGCTGGCGCCGTCGGCGCCGCCCTGCGGCCCGCACCCCACCACGAACACTGCCGCGGCGGCGATGGCGGCCCCCGCCCTCCATCGATTCTTAATTGCTATCGACACCTGTGGAACTCCTTTAGATTAATATGGGAAGGTTTCCCACAAGCGTGTCGCAGGCCACAGTGGCGGGGAAAGCAAAACTATGTGAACCGCGGGCATAACCGGCCCTTATGCGACCATAGAAGGCATGTCCCTGCTCTCGTCCAGCCAAGCTGCCGCCGCCACGGAGGCGCATCAGCGTCGCGTCCGCCCGTTCGTGGAGCCCTTTCTGGCCCGGCGGGCCGCCCAGCAAACGCACCCGGTCGAAGACTTCTTGTTCACCTACTACTCGCACCGCCCGGCCGCGCTGCTGAAGTGGCACCCCGGGCTGGGCACCGGGATCCAGGCGCCCTCGTCCGCGCCCCTAGAGCAGGAGAAGTGGAAGTATTACCGGCGCGTGGACGACGTGGTGCAGGTGGACCCGGCGGCCTTTGTCGCCCGGCATCTGACGAGCCTGCGGTTCCACTACCAGTTGTTAACCCGGACGCAGTACGCCCCGGCCCGGTTCGGCTGCTTCGGGCTACACGAGTGGGCGATGGCCTACCGGGCGGAGAAGCACGGCATCCGGCACGCAACGGTCCCACTACGGCTGGGTCCGGAAGGCACCAACCGGGTGGTTGAGGCCCACACGATCGGCTGCACGCACTACGACGCCTTTCGATTTTTCGCGCCGGAGGCCGTGAAGTTCAACACAGTCCAGCCCACCCGGGATAGCCAATTGGCTCTGGAGCAGCCCGGTTGCCTGCACGCCAACATGGATCTGTACCGGGTCGCCTACAAGCTCACCCCGCTATTCAGTTCCGAGCTGGTCATGGACTGCTTCGAACTCGCCTGGGATATCCGGCGGGTGGACATGCAGGCTTCGCCGTACGATCTGACCGCGTACGGCTATGCGCCGATCCGGATCGAAACTGCGGAGGGCAAGCGCGAATACGCGCGCCTGCAGCGCGGATTCTCGGCCCGTGCGCAGGCCCTGCGCGCCGAACTCATCGCCGTGCTGGAGCAGGTCCCGGCCGATTTGGCCGCCGATTTTCGCCCGGTCCCGGCCTAAATCCGGTCGTCCTTGGCCCGTCGGCGCAGCTCTTGTGCCCACTGCGGCACCGGCCCGCCGCTTTTCTGGTCTCGCCGGGCGCGGACGGCCACCGAGACCAAACCACCCAAGATGGCGGCACCGAGCAGGTACGGGATGTTCGATTTGCCTTGTTTTCTCGCCATAGGCTCAGCCTACTTGCTAGGTTCAGGGCTGCCCAGAAGTTGTATGCTTAGAGAACCGAAACCTCCCATATTCTCTAGGAGATTCTCTATGTCACGAATCGTCGTTGAAGTCATGCCTAAACCGGAAATTCTTGATCCCCTCGGGAAGGCCATCAACAATGCTCTCCCCGACTTTGGCTTCGACGCTTTCACTGACGTCCGCCAAGGCAAGCGATTCGAATTGTCTGTGGACGGTGACATCACTGACGCGGTGCTGGCTCAGGCCAAGGAAGCCGCCGAAAAGGTCTTCGCCAATACCGTCGTTGAGAACGTCATCAATGTCTACGTTGCTGACGATCAGGCTGGTGTGGCCTAACCATGAACTCCGAACTCCCATTGGTCGGGGACTACTCCCCGAACTCCGTTGCGGCCTCCGGCCGACGCGTCGGGGTCGCCGTCTTCCCCGGCACCCTCGGCGAACGCGACGTCATGCGGGCGCTGCGCGCCGCCGGCATTGAGCCGGTCGAGCTGTGGCACGCCGACACCGACCTGCAGTGCGTGGACGCGGTCATTCTGCCCGGTGGCTGCAGCTACGGCGACTACCTGCGCCCCGGCGCTCTCGCCGCCAATGCCCCGCTGGTGCAGGCCATCAAGGCCGCCGCGGCGGACGGTCTGCCCGTCCTCGGTACCGGTAACGGCTTCCAGATCTTGACCGAGGCCGGGATCCTGCCCGGCGCGTTCAAGAAGAACGACACCAACCGCTACAACGTCTCGGCCCAGCAGCTGAAGGTCAGCAACAACACCACCGCGTTCACCGCGGACTACGCTGCCGACGAGCAGATCCTGCTGCCGCTGAAGGTCGAATACGGCAACTACTATATTGACGAGGCATCCGCCGCCGAGCTGGCCGAGAACAACCAGATCGTCTTGCGCTACGCGGACAACCCGCACGGCTCCACCTGGTGCATCGCCGGGGTGGCTAACCGTGCCGGCAACGTCGTCGGGCTGCTCCCGCAGGCCGAGTACGCCATCGAGGAGGGCTTCGGCCCAAGCACCGATGGTGCCCGCGTGTTCACTTCCCTGCTCAGCAGCTTGGCTGGAGGCAACTAAATGACCAAAGAATTCAATATTGACACCGTGGCCAACGCCGAGCAGACCCCGGACGAGTCACAGCCGTGGGCCGAGCTGGGCCTGAAAGAGAACGAGTACGAGGAGATCCGCAAGATCCTTGGCCGTCGGCCCACCGCCGGCGAGCTGGCCATGTACTCGGTGATGTGGTCCGAACACTGCTCCTACAAGTCCTCCAAGG
>CAYZBX010000184.1:0-3470 GCA_964476735.1 uncultured Micrococcaceae bacterium | reverse complement strand
GTGACGAGGCCGTAGCCGTAGGCGGTGTGCACCGTCCTGCCCGGCTTGACACCGGACAGACGCATGGAGCGGGCGAACAGCTGGGCCACGTCCTCAATGTCCTCCTCGGTGTAGCCGACGACGGTGGGCAGCCCGGTGGTGCCGGAGGAGGCGTGGATGCGGGTGACCTCGTGCATCGGCACGGCGAACATCCCGAACGGGTAGTTCTGCCGCAGGTCTTCCTTCTCCGTGAACGGGAACAGGCGCAGGTCGTCCAGTTCCTTCAGGTCGGAAGGGTGCACGCCCGCTTCATCGTACTTCTTCTTGTACATCGGCACCCGCTCGTATGCGTACGCCACGATGTGCTTCAGACGCTCGAGCTGGAGTGCCTCCAGCTCGTCACGACTCATCGTCTCTTCGGGGTCCAGCGGGTTGGGTAGTTCAACCTTGTCGTTGGCGGTGGTGGTCATTGGTTCACCTTTTCTTGTGTGCACTCTTGGCTCAGTTTTGTGGTCGTGGAACAGTCCGAGAACGCCCGCGGAATTCCGCGATCAGCTCCTGTTCGCCCTCGGGTGTTTCTTGCAAGATTTGAATATCGTAAATACCGCTGCGGCCGAACTGTGCCCGCTGATTAGCGATGGCGGTGAGCTTGCGACCCAAGATGGCCGGAGCGATGAAGTTGATGTCCACGCCGGAGGCCACCGTGACGGTGTCGGTCGCGCTGGCCGGGTTGCAGGCCAATGCGAAGGCGGAATCGGCGAAGGCGAACACGATCCCGCCTTGACCGGTGCCGGCACCATTGAGCATGTCCTTGCGCACCGTCATGGTGGTGGTGGCGTGACCGTCGCGCACGTCCAGCACCTCCACGCCCATCCAGTGGCTCACATAGTCAGTGGGCATGAAAGGGTGCAGAGGCTCGGTGGCGTCCTTGCCAGCTTCAGTGGCTAGTTTTTGGTGGTCTTCTTCGCCCATGTGATACCTCTCACCAGCATTTACCGAATGTTCATTAGGTAATCCTGTTTTGGGCGAATAGTCAAGACCCCACCGGCGTGTTACTTGCCAGAAATCCCAAAAGCATCCAGCGCCACGGCGTGTTCCCAGGCCCAGTCTTGCCAGCTCTTATGCCGACCGGAGCCGCCGCCGTGGCCGCCCTCCATGTCGATTTTCAGCAGGATCGGGGCCTCGGCCAGCTGGTGTCGACGCAGCAGCTGCACCCACTTGGCCGGTTCCACGTAAAGCACCCGGGTGTCGTGCAGGTTCGTCACGGCCAACACGGTGGGGTAGTGCCGGTCGCTGATGTTCTCGTACGGCGAGTAGGAGCGCATGTACTCGTACACCTCCGGGTCCGTGATGGGGTTGCCCCACTCCTCCCACTCCAGCGCGGACAACGGCAGGTCCGGGTCCAGAATGGAGGTCAGCGGGTCCACGAACGGAACCCCGGCGATGATCAACTTGTACAGCTCGGGCGCAAGATTCGTGATCGCGCCCATCAGCAGCCCACCGGCGGAGCGGCCGGAGGCAGCCACCTTGTCCGGGTCAATCCACCCGGTGCTGCCCATGTAGCGGGTGGCGTCCACAAAGTCGGTGAAGCTGCGCATCTTGTGCAGCTTCTTGCCCTCGGTGTACCAGGTGCGGCCCAGCTCGCCACCGCCGCGGATGTGGGCGATCACGTAGACCACGCCGCGGTCCAACAGGGACAGCCGCGGGATGGAGAAGCTCGGGTCGATGGAGATCTCATAGGAGCCGTACCCGTAGATGAACATCGGCGCGGTGCCGTCCTGCTTGACATCCTTGTGCCGCATGACCGACAGCGGGATCCGGGTGCCGTCGCCGGCCGGCGCCCAGAGCCGTTCGACCACGTAATCGCCAGCGTTGTATTCGCGCACGGCGCGTTCCTTCACGAGGGTCAACGAGTCGTCCGCAAGCCACCAGTCCCAGAGCTGATCGGCCGTGGTGAAGGAGGTCAGGCCAAGCCGGATCAAGTCGGAGTGAATGTTCAGGTAGGCGGCGCCCAGCGAGTAGAGCTCCTCGTCGAAGCTCGGCTCGATGAGCTGCTCGAAGAGATCGTGGTCGCTGCCGGCCTCCGCGAGCACCGACAGCGGCAGTACGAGGACCCGCGGGGCGGTGTCCTTGCGGGCCTCCACCACCAGATACGACTTGTTGCGCGCGGCGCCGTCCAGCTTCACGCTGTCCCGGTGGTCCATGATGCGCAGCCATTGCTGCTCGGCCAGCGGTTTGGCGAACTCCTCGCGAGCGATCAGCGAGACCGCGTTGTTCGGGCCAAAGCGGTCGTGGGTCAACACGTAGTGCCGCCGGCCATCGACGTCCAGCGCCGCGTCCACGCTGTGCAGCAGCTGCTCCTTGCGGTCGATGAACTTGACCGGTTCGGCGTCCGCGTCGCTCAGGAGGTAGCCCCAAGATTCGCTGTACTCGGAGTTGCCAACGGAGATCAGCAGCTCATCGCGCTGTTCGGTCAGGCCGAAGTCCAGCCACATGCTGGAGTCGTCTTCCTGAAACAGCACGGTGTCGGCCGCCGGGTCGGTGCCGAGCGTGTGCACCTTGATCTGGTGCGGACGCCAGGTCTCATCGACCACGGTGTAGAACAGGCGTTCGCCGGCCGGGTCGAAGGCCAAGCTGTAGAACGCGCCCTCGATCTGCTCTGCGCGCAGCTGGCCGGTGGTCAGGTCCTTAAAGAAGATGGTGAAGCGCTCGTCGCCGGTGGTGTCGGTTGCGTAGGCCATCAGAGTGCCGTCCTCGCTGACGGTCAGCCCACCCAAGCTGAAGAACTCCTGCCCGGCGGCCAGTTCGTTGCAGTCGAGGATCAGTTCCTCGGCCGGATCCGGCGCCGCGTCCAGCAGCGTCGGGGCAGTGTAGTCGGCACGGTCATCCCCGGTGTTGCTGGCCGGCAAGCGGTAGTAGCGCGGGTACTGGGTGTCCTCCGTGTTGCGGACGGTGTACCACCAGTCGCCCTTGCGGGTCGGCGCGGACACCACGGTCTCCACGTTGCGGGCCTTGATCTCCTGAAACAGTTCTTCGCGCAGCGGGTTCAGCTGTACGGTCATGGCTTGGGCGTAGTCCAGCTCCTGCTGCATCAGCCCGCGCACCTCGGCGCTGTCCTTGTCCCGCAGCCACTCGTAATCGTCATGGAATTCGTGGCCGTGGTGGCTGCGCAGGGCCGGGCGGCGTTCGGCCACCGGGGCGGCGAGTTGTGAAGCGTTTGTTGCAGAAGAGTTCATGCTTGGATTCTTCCAAACCGGTGCCAAGAAGCACAACAAGCGAGTGTGAGCTGGGTCAAAAGAATTATCCGCAAAACAATTGACGCGGCGACGGGGGTTGTATATTCTGAACGAACGGTCAGTAATTCGACTGCATGTTGAACGCTGGCCCCGCAACCTAGATCTTTGGGTTCGAAGCGCCAGGTCAAAACAGCGCTTCGAACGCCAACAGTATGGATCAACAGTGAGGTAACCGTCATGGCCAACAACGAAGCT
>CAYZBX010000183.1:0-3483 GCA_964476735.1 uncultured Micrococcaceae bacterium | reverse complement strand
GCGGTTTCATTGACGTTCGGGATGATCCCGGTCGTCTCACCCGAATTCTGGGCCGGCTTCCCAGACTGGTACCGCACCATCTTTGAGTCTGGTATTTCCTCTGCCGCGATCATGGCGATCCTGCTAAACCTGCTGTTCAACGAACTACTGGTGGGCAACTCGGAAAACCCCTCGACCTTCGCTGCCAAGCCCATCCGATACCTGACCCCCACGAATCTGAAGAACCTCGAGGAAGGCGATGTCTTCATCGACGGGAAGTTCGTGGACTGCGACGGCGAGGAGATTCCACTGGTGCCGGAAGAGCACGCGCCCGTGGTGCAGGCACACATCGACTCCGGGGAAGTAACGGACACCGCGCAGATCTATCAGGTTCTGCAAAAGGTGAAAGAGTCCGAGGACAGCCGCTAACTGCGGCCCCTCAAGCAGCTGGGCCGCTGCATCGACCGGTTCAATCTGGTCGGCGCAGCGGCCTTTTGCGGCTCTTCGGAATTCTGGGTGTAGATGAGGTTTTGAATCCAGGCGTGTTGAGCGCATAAAAGTGTCGAGGTCTTTCGATGATGGAAGTGACGAAACTACCCATCGCGTAGAAAGACCTCGACGTGTCCAAGCCTACCTTCACGACCCCAGATCTTGACGCATTTTGCCTGCTGAAGAACTACGGTGTCACCGTGACAGGTCAACACCTCAACCACGACCAGGCCGCCCTGGAATGCCGCATCATTGAACCAGATAACTTCTGTCGCCAATGCGGCGCCCAAGCCCGGGTCCGGGGCAGTGTAGTTCGGCGAGTCACTCACGTGCCGCTGGGTTGGCGACCAACACAACTGCATCTGCGGTTACGCCGCTACCGGTGCGATGACTGCGCTTGTGTGTGGCAATAAAACACCACCAGCATCGTAGCTCCAGAAGCCAAACTATCGCATGCGGCGGCGTTATGGGCACTGAAATCCGTAGTCATTGACCGGCTGTCGATGGCTCGGGTCGCCAACAATCTTGGCGTGTCCTGGCATACCGCCAACGACGCCGTCTTGGAGACCGGTCGACGGCTACTCAGTGATGATCCCAACCGGCTCAATGGCGTCCGAGTGTTAGGCGTGGATGAACATGTCTGGCGTCATACCCGGTGGGGTAACCGGTATGTCACCGTGGTGATCGATCTGACCCCCGTGGCTGACGGAGCCGGGCCGGCACGGTTATTAGATATGGTCCCGGGCCGGTCCAAACAAACCTTCATCAACTGGCTCAACGCCCGAACCAGCGCTTTCCGAAAGGGCATGGACATTGTGGCCATGGATGGGTTCACCGGCTATAAAACTGCTGCTACCGAAACCCTGCCGGATGCGATCACGGTGATGGACCCCTTCCATGTCGTGGCCCTGGCAGGCACCGCGTTAGATAAGTGTCGTCAACGCATCCAGCAAGCCACCTTGGGCCGGCGCGGCAAAACCGGTGATCCACTGTATGGGATCCGCAAAACACTACGCACCGGCAAAGACTATGTCACCGAAAAACAGCAGACGAAACTCGACGCCGCCTTTGAAAACGCAGACCATGACCCTGTGGAACAGACCTGGCAGGTGTATCAACAGATCATGGCCGCCTATCGTCTTCCCAACCGGAACCAGGCCAAACACGACCTGAAAGCAGTCATTGACTCGATCAGCACCGGGATTTCCAACGAGCTCAAGGAATGCAAACCCTAGGGCGGACCATGAAACGCCGGGCCGATGACATCCTGGCCTATTTCGACCACGCCCGCACCAGCAACGGGCCCACCGAAGCCATCAACGGCAGAATCGAACACCTCCGCGGCACAACCCTAGGCTTTCGAAATCTACTCAACTACATCACCCGAGCACTCCTGGACACCGGCGGATTCCGAACCCAAATACACTCGTTTTTACGATGAGCCGAAATAGCTCAAGCCCAGCAAATGAATCAAGGCTACGTGAAGAGGCAATAATGAAAGTCAGTCAAGCTGTAGGTCAGACGATCGCCAAGATGGGGGCTGCCCATGTCTTCGGTGTTGTGGGTTCCGGAAACTTCCGGGCCACAAACGCACTATTAGAAACCAAAGGACCAAATGGCGAACGGCCGCAGTTTACTGCCACCCGTCATGAGATGGGCGCGGCCTGTATGACAGACGCCTACACTCGCCACAGGAAAACTGTCAGTCATAACTGTGCATCGGGGGTGTGGCCTATCAAACGCTCTGACAGGGATCGGGGAAGCAGTAAAAGCCCACACCCCGCTGCTCGTGATCTCAGGAGATACCACAGACGGCGATTACGCGTCGAACTTCTGGATCGATCAAGACACCGTTGTCGAAGGCATGGGTGCAGTAGCCGAACGCATTCACTCCGCAAACAGGGCAGTATCCGACACTATTCGAGCCATCACTCGAGCTCAGACAGAACGAGTGCCCGTCGTCTTATCCATGCCCCTAGATCTCCAAGAATCCGACCTTTCCAGGGAACAGGAAAAACTTCTAGCAAACGTTGTGCCCGCCGAACTTCCTACGTCATCTGTCGCTTCGCACGCTTCCGTCTCCTTGGTCACTCAGAAACTGGCCGAAGCAGAGCGCCCCGTCATCGTGGCTGGACGAGGGGCAACTCATGCGACTGCTCCCCTTAAAGAAATAGCAGATCTGTCAGGCGCACTTTTGACAACCACTGCTGTTGCTCGAGGTCTGTTTAATGACGATCCCTGGCATATGGACACCATGGGTGGTTTCTCAACCGATGGCGCAGCAGAACTCGTAGCAGAAGCCGATCTCCTCGTTGTATTTGGTGCCGCACTAAATCGGTGGACTACCCGCGAGGGCTCACTACTACAGAATAAAACGGTAATTCAAATAGACGACACCCCCGCTGCCTTCGGCATGCACTATCCAGTCGGTTTCACGGTGCTTGGTGATTCGCAACTCACTGCACAAGCTATCTAGGCTGAGCTCCACGAATGCCTGGGAGGAATGCCACGGAGTGGCTACAGAACCCCACAAGTGCAACGACGACTTGCTGACTCATTGCATTGGCGTGATCAAACATACGAAGATAATTCAGGGCCTGCTGGTCAGGATCACTTAGGTAAAATTGACCCGCGCGAGCTAACGAATGTACTTGATGAAATGCTGCCCATGGACAGGTTGGTAGTTCCCGACGGAGGAAGCTTCGTTCCCTACCCGGCTATGCACTTTCGCGTCCCAGGCAACCTCGGTTATAGCCTGGCATTGGGGTTCCAATCCATTGGTTTAGCGATTTCTTCGGTCATTGGTGCATCTCTTGCACTTCCTGACCGCCTCGCTGTGGTTGGTGTTGGGGACGGAGGTTTCATTATGTCACACGTCGAACTGGACACCGCCGTCAGGCACAAGATCCCACTTGTTGTCGTGGTATATAACGACGACGCCTACGGTGCGGAAGTACACCACTTTATTCGGGAAACTGATAACTTGGACACTGTCATGTTCCCGGAAACTGATAT
>CAYZBX010000182.1:0-3511 GCA_964476735.1 uncultured Micrococcaceae bacterium | reverse complement strand
GCTTCCGCACCCGCTTCATGACCGAAACTCACGGCACCGGGATCGCCTCCTCCCTCTCCGGCGGCTACCAGCCGTGGGCCGGGGACATCGAATACCGCACCAACGGTTCGCTCATTGCCGACCGGGCCGGCACCGCGACCCCGTTCGCGATGATCAACCTACAGGACCGTGGTTCCTTCTTCGTGGAGCCGACCTCTGAAGTGTACGAAGGCATGATCGTGGGGGAGAACTCCCGGGCCGAAGACATGGACGTGAACATCACCAAGGAAAAGAAGCTCACCAACATGCGCGCGGCCAGCTCCGACACCTTTGAAGGGCTGACCCCGCCACGAAAGCTGACCTTGGAAGAATCCCTAGAATTTGCCCGGGAGGACGAATGCGTGGAAATCACGCCGGAACACATCCGCATCCGGAAGGTGATCCTAGGCCAATCGGATCGAGTCAAAGCATCCCGAGGGAAGGGCAAATAGCCTCGAACCAACAACCCGCGTCGGCCTCACTCCCGTGGGGCCGCGTGGTGTTTGGCGCACTGGCCGGCATGCTCGTGGGGCTCGTCGGCATGGTGTTGCATGGTTCCGCAGTGAGCCTCGAGAGCTTTCGGCTGCCGTGGGGGCTCATCGCGGGGCTCGTGGCCACGTACGTGGTGATCTTCCAATCCGGCGTCTACAGTGGACAGGTTCATCCCCGGTACGCCGTGACCGGAGCCTTCACCAGCTGGGCCGCCGCGCTCTTGGTAAATTTTGTCGGCTTCTTTGTGCCCGGGGACGACATGTTCTTCTTGCCCGTGCCGCTCGGACACGATCCGTTCGCCTCTTGGCCGATCCTCCTAGATAGGGCTTGGCAGCTTGGCCTGTTCGCGCTCCTGCCGATAGTGACGTGGCACCTATTGCGGGTATTGCGCCGGGAAAAAGACTAAACTGTTAACCGATCGTGCCTTGAAAGCAAAAAAGTAGGAAAGGCTTCATCTTTCGATGACTTACATCATTGCGCTGCCCTGCGTAGACCTCAAAGACCGTGCATGCATCGACGAATGCCCGGTTGACTGCATCTACGAGGGCGAACGGATGCTCTACATCCACCCGGATGAGTGCGTGGACTGCGGTGCTTGTGAGCCTGTCTGCCCGGTTGAGGCGATCTACTACGAAGACGATGTGCCCGAAGAATGGGCGGAATACTACAAGGCCAACGTCGAATTCTTCGATGAGATCGGTTCCCCAGGCGGGGCCGCGAAACTCGGTGTCATCGACTACGACCACCCGATTGTCGCCGCGCTGGAACCACAGCAGGTCGATTAATGCGTCCGCTTCCTGAGTACCCTTGGGAGAGCCTGAAACCCTACCGGGAACAGGCCGCACAACACCCCCAGGGCGTCGTTGACCTGTCCATCGGGACGCCCGCGGACCCAACGCCGGCCCTCATCCAACAGGCGCTCGCGGAGCACACCGACGCCCACGGCTATCCGCCCACCGAAGGCAGCCTCGAGCTTCGGCAGGCCATCGCCAGTTGGTTCGCCCGCCGCCGCAAGACCCCCAATCTGGATGCCGACTCCGTGTTGCCGACCGTCGGCTCCAAAGAACTCGTCGCGTGGCTGCCAACGCTGTTGGGACTTTCCGGTGACGACCTCGTGATTCACCCGGTCGCGGCCTACCCAACCTACGGGGTAGGCGCCGACTTCGCCGATGTGGACGCGCTTGCCAGCGACGCCCCGTGGGAACTGGACGAGGCAACCCAACAACGAATCAAGCTCATCTGGGTCAACTCCCCGGCGAATCCGACAGGCGCAGTGTTGCCGGCTATGCACCTAGCCAAGGTCGTCAGCTTCGCCCGGCAGGTCGGTGCCGTCGTCGCTTCCGACGAGTGCTACGCCGAACTTGGTTGGGACGACTGGGAAGATCACGTACCGGGCCTGCTTGAACCGGAAGTGTCCGGAGGCGATCTCTCCGGCTTGTTGGCGGTCTACTCCATGTCGAAGCAATCGAACATGGCCGGCTACCGTGCCGCCTTCATCGCCGGCGATAAATCCATCATCGCGGAGCTGACCAATCTGCGAAAACACGCCGGCATGATGGTGCCGGCGCCCATCCAAGCGGCCCTGACAGTGGCCCTCGGCGACGACAGCCACGTAGCAACACAGAAGGGCCTGTACCGGGCCCGGAGAACGCAACTGAAGGAAGCCCTAGAGCAGGCCGGCTTCCGCATCAGCTTTTCTGCAGCGGGTCTCTACCTCTGGGTGAGTGCACCCGGCCACGACTGCTGGTCACTGGTGGAGAAGTTCGCTGCAGCCGGGATCATTGTCGGTCCCGGTACCTTCTACGGTGAGGTGGGAGCGGAACACATCCGTATCTCCCTGACCGCAGCAGATTCTGCCGTCGCGCGAGCGGTGGAGAGAATCCCTCGTGTTCTGTAGAACATCAACTACATGAGCGCAACAAAATTAGTACCTCAGCATAAAGACGGGTACCGTTTTAGGTAAGTACGCACCTTGCGGCCTTGGTAGCACCGAGGCTTACTTGGAACCCTCATTCGACCAAGGGAGATCCGATGACGGAACAGCATGCCGCTGAATCAGCGGCTACTTTGAATTATGGCAACGGCGAGCTCCAGCTACCGCTGGAAGAGGCCGTTGACGGTAACGGCGGTTACGCAATCGGCAGCCTGCTGAAGGAGACCGGGAATGTCACCTACGATCCCGGTTTCATGAACACCGCGAACACCAAGTCCGCAATCACCTACATCGATGGCGATGCAGGTATCCTGCGCTACCGCGGCTACCCAATCGAGCAACTGGCCGAAAAATCCAGCTTCTTGGAAGTCGCCTACCTGCTGATCTACGGTGAGCTTCCCAGCGAATCCGAACTCGAAGCATTCGACTACCGGATCCGTAACCACACCATGCTGCACGAAGACCTCAAGGACTTCTTCAACGGCTTCCCCCGCGATGCCCACCCGATGCCGGTGCTCTCCTCCGCCGTATCCGCACTGTCCACCTGGTACCAAGACTCCTTGGACCCATTCAACCCGGAGCACGTGGAAGTCGCCACCATCAGGTTGTTGGCAAAGGTGCCAGTCATCGCAGCCTACGCGCACAAGAAGTCCATGGGTCAGCCAATGCTGTACCCGGACAACTCCATGAACCTCGTGGAGAACTTCCTGCGCCTATGCTTCGCCGTCCCGGCCGAGCCATACGAGCTGGATCCGACCACCGTCAAGGCACTGGATCAGCTCTTGATCCTGCACGCCGACCACGAACAGAACTGCTCTACCGCCACGGTGCGGATGGTCGGTTCCGCGGATGCGAACCTCTTCGCCTCCGTATCCGCCGGTGTCAATGCCCTGTTCGGCCCTGCGCACGGCGGTGCCAACGAGGCCGTGCTGCGGATGCTGCGCAATATCCATGAGCAGGGTGTCACCCCGGAAGCGTTCATGGAGAAGGTCAAGAACAAGGAGGACGGCGTCCGCCTGATGGGCTTCGGCCACCGCGTGTACAAGAACTACGACCCACGCGCGGCAA
>CAYZBX010000181.1:0-3538 GCA_964476735.1 uncultured Micrococcaceae bacterium | reverse complement strand
CGCCTCCATCGCTGGCCTGTTCCTGACCACCGAAGCTGTCATCGCCGACAAGCCAGAACCAGCCGGT
Source organism: uncultured Micrococcaceae bacterium (assembly GCA_964476735.1). Lineage (GTDB taxonomy): Bacteria > Actinomycetota > Actinomycetes > Actinomycetales > Micrococcaceae > Micrococcoides. The sequence continues at coordinate 3,471 of CAYZBX010000181.1, read as the reverse complement.
GCCCCAGCCATGGGCGCCGATGAGATGGCTGGCATGGGCGGCATGGGCGGCTTCTAAGTTGAAGCAGCGCTGACCGGCCCAGCCGGTTCGTAAGCAGCCACGGCCACCGATCACCCCGCCAAGGGGCTCGATCGGTGGCCGTCGTCGTTAACGCCTCACCCTGTGCCGCCCCGCAGTTCGCGCAGCAGGTTTCGCCGCGCCTGCGCCTCCCAGCGATCCCGGGCGGTGCCGGTACGGTAGAGCGGGTCAAACTCGAGCAGGGCGCGGAGCACGGCTGCTCGCCCGGCGTCAAAGGCGCCGTCGGGGACGTGCGCGAACTCGCGACGGACCGCCGCAACGTACCGCAGGTAGGCGGCATCGGTCCTGCCCAAGACCTCCAGATCCGCGTCGCAGAAGACGAGCCCGGCCTCGTCGTCCGGATCCGGTTGGTGCCGAGCGGTCAACCGGACCAGCCTGGAGGTCTCGGCGATCTCCGGGTCCGGCAAGCCGAAGTCGGCTAGCAGTTGCTCGGCGAGTAGCGCGGAGTCGGCTTCGTCTTGGCCCGCGGGCCGCGATGGATCCGCCCGGTAGACGGCATCGTGGAACCAAGCCGCCAAGCGAACCGAACGAGGATACTGCCCCAGCGACTCACCGGAACGCTCCAACAGGTCGACGCTGTTCAGCACCGCCAATAGGTGGCTGCGATCGTGGTAGTGCCGGTGCGGTTCGGCCCACCGCACAAGCAGGTCTTCCAACAGCGGAGCACGCTCGGCTGCGGACCGGTCCGGAAACAGCCGCTCGAACCGGCGGGCGAGCACCCTAGTCGCACGGTCGGGCCGCTGCGCGGCGGGAATCCGCTGCCCGCAGGCCACGAGGATCCGAACCAGTGTGGAGCTGGAGACCTCCTGAGCACCGCGCCGCACCAGCTCATCGTAGCGGTGCACGGGCACATCGTAGTGATCCGCGTCGAAAGCGCGTTCGGAGATCCCGGCGGCCTTGGCGAAGGCATGCAACTCATCGAGGGACGTGTCGGAAATCAGGTGGGAAAACACGGTGCCATGCGCCGGCCAGAGCGGCGGATCGATGAATATTGCCATCTTCCAAAGCCTAGTGGCTTCCCTCGGTGGGACGCCACCGGGGCCTGCGGGGCCGGCCTAGAACTTGAACATGGCCGCGTTCGCGCGCTCCGTCTCGGCATACTGCTTCGAGGCAGACGTCAGGGCCGTCTGGATGCTCGCCAGCGATTCCTCTACCTTGGCCTGAGTGGCCCGCCACTGGGTCAACACCGTCATGAAGTTGGTGGCCGCCTGACCGCGCCACGATTCTTTGAGTAAGCGAAGATTGGCATCCATGGTGTTGACTTCGGTCTGGAGCCGATTGATGGAGGCCTGTACCGCGGAGGACTTGGTCTGCAGGTCTGCCGCATCTACCTGAAAGCTGGTCATGGTGGGTGTCCTTGATCTTGGGGAGAGAGAACGCGGCGGAGTACCGCGTTGTCCACCACTCTGCCCGGCTGACCGACGCTTCGGTCGCTGCGGATGCAGCCTAGGATCCCTGCCGGGCCGCCTGGCGCGGCTGTGGAGGGATCAGGATTCCTCGGTCGAGGAGTTCTTCTTGTTGCCGCGGTTGGGCAGCAGGAAACCGAGCGGGCCGGTGCGATTCTTCTTGGTGGCCGCCGGCGGCTGTTCGGGGGCGACGGCCACAGAGTCGGTGTCCGTGTCGGTGGCGCTGAACTGGGGCAGCTCCATGGCGTCGTGCTCTAGGTCAGGGTCCGGGGCGTGCGGGATCTTGACCACCATGGTCGCCCCGCCACCCGGGGTCTGCCGGACCACAACGGAGCCGTCGTGCTGGGCGACGATGCCGGCCACGATGGCCAGACCCAAGCCGGTCCCGCCGGTCTCCGACTGGCGGGAGGAGTCCGCGCGGTAGAAGCGCTGGAAGATCCGGTTGGCGTCCTCCTCGGGGATACCGTCGCCGTGATCGATGATCTCGACGACGGCGTTCTCGTGCCCGTCCATCACAGGCTCCACGCCGACCGCGATCTCGAGGTCGGTGCCCTCCGGCGTGTAGCGCAACGCGTTAGACATCAGGTTGGTGATGACTTGGCGCAGCTTACCCTCGTCGCCCTGGACCGTGGCCGAACGCGGGCGATCCCCGTCCAAGCCGATCAACTTCACGCGACGGGTCGGGGCGTTCACCTTGGCGTCGAGGACTGCGTCATTGGCCAGCACCAGCAGGTCCAACGGCTGGATCTCCAGCCGGCGGTGCTCGTCGAGGCGGGCCAGCGTGAGCAAGTCCTCCACCAGCTGGGACATGCGGGTGGCCTCCGAGTTGATCCGGGCCATCGCCAGCGCGGTGTCTTCGGCGGAGGTGATCCCGCCCTTGCCGTAGAGCTCGGAGAAGCCACGAATGGTCACCAGCGGAGTGCGCAGCTCGTGGGAGGCGTCCTGAACGAACTGGCGCATTCGTTTCTCCGACTCCTCCTTGGCGTGAAACGCGCCCTCCACGTGGGAGAGCATTGCGTTCAGGGAGCGGGACAAGCGGCCGACCTCGGTATCCGGCGGGCCAAGGTCAACGCGTTGAGACAGGTCGCCGGCGGCAATCTTCGCGGCGGTCTTCTCCACCCGGAGCAGCGGCTGGAAGGCGCGGGTCGCCAGCATGTAGGCGATCATCGAGGCGGTCAGCGTGGCCAACAGGCCCACCGTCGCCACCAGCGTTGTGGCCCGTTCGACCGGGGTGGTGATCTGGCTCATCGGCAACGCGATCGCCACTGAGCCGGTGCCGGACTCCAAGCGATACATGCGCACGCGCCAGCCGGCCGAGTGCTCACGGGTGCCCGGCACGGTGAAGGAGCGGTTGGCGTGTTCGGCCACTTCCTTCTCGTCCCACGCCGGGATCTGCGGCGCGTCCTGCTCCGAGGACACCTGCGTGGTGGCGCTGGTCAGCTCCCCCTCGTTGGTCAGCAGCACGCCGTAGAAGCGCAGGATGGACTGCGGGTTGTAGTACACCGAGCTGTCCGAGCCCATGGAGGTCAGGTAGACCGAGACGTTGTTTCGGTTGGCGTGCAGGTCCTCGTCCATCCGCGTGATGAGTTCAGAACGGAACAAGGTGGCGGCCAAGGCCGTGGTGACCACGATGGTCGCCAGCAGCAGCGCGCTCATCATCACCACCAGTTGGGTGCGCAGCGACAGCGTGCGCCAACTTTGCCCGATGGTGCTGAAGAAGCGGCTCATAAGAGCTGAGTTTACCTAGCGCTTGTCGGCGGTGCGCAACATGTACCCGACGCCGCGCTTGGTTTGGATCATCGGCACCACATCGGGCAGCGCGTCGATCTTGCGGCGCAGGTAGGAGATGTAGGACTCCACGATGGAGGCGTCCCCATTGAAATCGTACTCCCAGACGTGATCGAGGATCTGGGACTTGGACAGCACCCGGTTGGGGTTCAGCATCAGGTAGCGCAGCAGCTTGAACTCGGTGGGGGAGAGCTCGATC
>CAYZBX010000180.1:0-3546 GCA_964476735.1 uncultured Micrococcaceae bacterium | reverse complement strand
TCGTCGGGAAGCACCTCGGCGATGACGGAGGTCAGCTGACGTGGTGTGGCGATACGTCCGGCGGAACGGATTGCGTTCCGCAACGCGGCTCCGAGCCGGTCAAGAACCTCAGCCACTTCCTGCTGTTGACGCCAGCGGGGTCGAAGTTCCGCGGGGAGTTGGCTGATGCGTTGCGTGGACACATGCAGCAGCTCTGCGTAGGTTGCGGCCGTGGCGAAAGGATCCGAGGGTTCCTCACCGAGCAGATGCTCGACGTAGCGACGAATCGCCTGGCGGGGCGAGCCCGCCAGGCCCTTGAGCTCTGCGGCGAGATCGTGAAAGGAGGTGATCTCCGTGGTGGGTGCGGTGGCTGGCGGGGGCTCGACCGGCTCCGGAGCAGGGGGCTCGACGACGGCGGACGTGGCACGCCGCGCCGCGAGGAACAGTTCCTTGAGTTCCGTCGCGTCCTTGGGTCGCTTCTCCACGTGCCCGTGGAGTGCGGAACGGAAGAACGTGGTCAGCTCAGCCACCTGGGCGGGCGTGAAACCAGCGGTGAGCGACTCCGGCTCGAACTTCAGGTTGCCGTCCGTGGCTGCCGGCATCGTCTCGCCGTCGCCGTATGCCGGGGTCGAGTTAGTGGCCAGCTGGTGCAGGACCACAGCCGCTGAGTAGCGTTCCGCACTCGAATCGAAATGGGTGCGCTTGTCCCATTTCGCGGCCAGGAAAGGATCCCGGTAGGGAGGGGTGCCGGCTTCGACGTGGCTCAGGTCGATCGCCGACAAGGAGAAGTCGTAGAGCGAGAGATGCTGATGTCCCCCGGAAACCGCGATCCCGAGGTTCGCGGGCTTGATGTCCCGGTGGGTGATGCCCGTGGACTCCAGAGCCTCCACGATCGTGAGCAGCTGTTCACCGAGCCGCCAGAATCCTTCCGGGGTCGTGCCACCCATGTTGAGCACGTCATGCAGGGTGTATTCGCCGCAGTCGGACAGCAACAGGGCGGTGCGGTCATGGGGGAGCTGCAGGGTGGGCTCGAGGAGCGTGACAAAACGATCGGCGGCCGGATGTCCGCTGAGTTTGTCATTGAGATCGGCGAGGGTCTCGGCCTCGTCGTAAAGAATACGGGCCTTGTCAGTGCTGAGGGCAACCTTGAGGATACGCTTCTCGTTGCCCGCACCGGTGTCGACGACACGGAGTCCGATGGCTGAGGACACGCGGCCGCTGACTTTCTCCACCAGGAATCGGTCGTCGATCATTCCGTTGATCGTCGGCTGGAGAGCATCCGTGCCGTCGTCAGTGCGGCGCTCCTGGGTGAGTTCGCGCAGGCGGTCGGCGAACAAACGCACCGGACTGATCTTCTCGGTGCTCTTGCGACGATCTCCGTGGGCCACCGTCTTGCGGCGAGTCTCCGGGGTGGGGGAGGTCACCCCGCGAATGAGTTCGCGGACTTCCTCCTCGACCGTGGCGCCGGCGGCCGCCAGGTCGAGACCGTCGGACTCGAGGAGGCGTTCCAGCAGGGAGGGGACATCGGTGGCTGGAAGAGAACCGCTGGAGAGAATGAAGTAGGCGAGTGCTCCCACCGAGAACAGCTCGGCGGTCCGGCGGTCGGTGTTGTCGAAACCCTCCGGAGGCAGGAAGACGTCCCCGAAATCGTCGGAGCTGGCGCTGGTGGTGTGCAGCTGTGTCAGGGTGGACGGCAACGCCGTACCCACGAGGTTCCAGTTCCTCACCTTGACCGCCGACGCGAGGTCCGGGTCCCGCAGCTGGGTGACGTTGACCGTCACCGCTCCCGGCCCCAGCCCCCGGTGCACTACATCATGTTCGTGGGCGTAGGCGATGGCATCGGCGATCTGCAGGATGATGTCGACCTGCTCGGGTGCGGTGAGCACCGTGCCTGGGAAGAGATAGTCGAGCGACTCATGCCCGGCGTGCCCCTGGTACACGAGCACCGGGATCCCGGTGTCGTCGAGAAGAGCGAGACTCTCGGGGGAGTCGATGCCGTCATGCTTGATAGCGGACAGCATGGTGTAGGTCCGCTCGACCTGCCCCTTGACGCTCGCGGCCTCCACCGGGTCGGAAGGCATGACGGGGATGTGCACAAAGCCCTTGTCGCTCGTCACCTGGTGATGGGCTGTCCACACCTCCACCTGGTCGTCCCACTCGTCCCTGGCATCGAGAACCCATGAACCCGCATGCCTCGTGCGCTTCTTCTGGTAACCACCGGTGATGTTCTGCAGGGCGGTTTCCAGCATGACCCGGCTGAAATCCTCGGAGATGTGCCGGTGCTCGTCCGGACCTTCGGTGAGGCGTTCGGAAATACCCGGCAGCCCGGTTGCTGCTTCGTAGCCGTCCAGGCCGAAAACACTCTGGGAACCGTGCTCACTGAGCCGCGAAACCACGTCCGCGTTGTGGAGGAAAACTGATTCCTTGACCCAGGGGGTCTTACGGTATTCGTATGGTACATCGATGACACCCGCCCGGACAATGCGCGAAAACTCCTCGGTCAAGCGGGATGCCAGTCGTTGGGCCTTGTACCGGGCCAGCTTGACCGGGTTCTTGACCCGGGGGAAAGCTCCGCCCATGGTCTCCCACCGGTGTTCGTTGCCGGTGAGGGTGCCGGACCAGTTCTTCAGCTCGACCAGGTGCACCTGCCGCTGGCCGACCACCAGCGCATCCACTTCGTGCCACTGGCCGTTGTCATCGATGAACTCGAAGTTCGACCACACGCGGTAGGGAGGGGCGTCCGGAACAGCGTTGAGAAGATGAGCAATGCCCAACTTTTCATGGCTGTACTGCGTCTTTGACACCTCGTGGTAGCGAGATGAGTCGGCTTTCACAGCGACAGCCTCCTGAAGTTAGAGCGGGGAACCGGAACATAACGAGCCTACTGAGCTTTCCGTAGATCCGAAGCATGACTCGGCGGGATTGCACAGTAGAAACCGGCGACCAGTGGAAACTGTAGGAAACTGATCGGTGCTGGATGCCGAATCGTGCCGTCCCGCTTGTTCAACCTAGGGGAGAGGGACAACACCTGATTTCATTTATCGAACATGCTTGCAAAGACTTAGGGTTTCGTCCGAGAACTAAGGTGGAGTCTTTGAGCGGACAGGGTGTGTCAGAAGAACGGCGACTCCGTTCGTTGGTCGCCTTCTACTTCGGGGCAGTGTTGCTGGGCCGGATGGGATCGAGTTTGAGAAGGTAGTCCTGGCGGTTTCGAACCGCGCATATCGCGACCTCAGCAGGACGATTCGCGGAATCGGGAAGCTGAAAGAAGGTACCGACAATCCGGTTGATGCATTACGCGCGCGGATCGGCTGGCTGATCGTGGATTTCATCGAGGAGATCGACGCTTCGGTTGTGGCAGCAGAACTGGCGCAGGCTGACTTCGATGAGAAGCGTGAGTTCTGTTGCCGTGCGCTCATCGAGGCAGTCCGCGAATTTTCCTCAGCACAAGGAGCAGGCCTTGTAATGAGCTACGGGCAGGCGCAGAAGTGGCTCAACATGCCCCTGAAATATCTTGCTGTTCTCAGACATCCCGTGATGTCCAACTCCTACCACCTGCTGCATGCT
>CAYZBX010000179.1:0-3546 GCA_964476735.1 uncultured Micrococcaceae bacterium | reverse complement strand
CGCTCCCGCGGCACCCCGCGCATCGCCAACCGGCTGCTGCGCCGGGTGCGGGACTGGGCTCTGGTGCATCGCATCCACAGCATCGATGTGGACGCCGCGCAGGCCGCACTTGACATGTACGAGGTCGACGAGCGCGGCCTCGACCGCTTGGACCGAGCCGTCCTCGATGCCCTGTGCACCAAGTTTGGTGGTGGCCCCGTCGGGTTGTCGACGCTCGCCATCGCCGTCGGTGAAGAAGTTGAAACCGTCGAAACGGTTGCCGAACCGTACCTAGTGCGGGAGGGACTGCTGGGCAGGACCCCGCGCGGCCGGGTCGCGACCGCGGCGGCTTGGGAGCATCTGGGGTTGCGGGCCCCCGACAACGCACAGCTGGGGCAGCGGATTTCCACCCGGAACGTGACCGAACAGCGCAGCGGCGCTCACACCGATGATGGGGTTGACGGCGGGGAAGACACACCCCTCTGGTAAGCGTCGCGAGATTGGTCAGCGCCGTCTAAACCCCGTAAAATGGCGGTGATCTTTTGCATCGAAAACCTTAAGGACACCGTTATCGTGATTCAGCCAACTCTGCACGCCCTGACTCAGGCCCAAGCCCAAGGACAGGGCGGCCAAGGCGGCCCGGACTTCTTCACCATCATCTTGCTCGTCGGCGCCGGGCTGCTGCTGTTCATGATGTTCCGCAAGTCCAAGAAGACCCAAGCGGAACAAGTCAAGATGCGTGCGAGCCTGGAACCGGGCACCCGGGTCATGACCCAGTTTGGCTTGTTCGGCGAAATCGTTTCCGTAGACTCGGACAACTCCGAGGTCATCTTGGAACTGTCGCCGGGCAACTTCGCCACCGTGCACCTGCAGACTATCTCCCGGGTTATTACCCCGGAGGATCCTGCTGCCGCTGATGATGCTGCCAACGACGAAACCGTCATCGACGCAGAGGCGCGTTCCGAGGCCGAGGCCGCCGAGGGCAACGTTTACCCGGAGGATCCGCAGGACCCGCAGAACCCGGACGAACGCCGCTAGACCGCAACGACCGCAGCACCACTCGGTGGCGCCAGAAGCGTAGTGACGCGCCCACCGCGCCTCCGGGTTTGCCGCATTTTCTAGAAAGAGTAGCCAGATGGCTAAAAATGGCATCACGGCGTCAGCACGCAAAATGCTGATCGGCCTGCTGGTGCTTATCCTGTTGATGACCGGTGCTGTGATCACTGGCGTCCTGCTGGATAAGACCGATGGCAAGGTTAAGCTTGCCCTTGACCTTGAGGGCGGCACCCAAATGGTGTTGGCGCCCATCGTCGAGCAAACCCAAGAGGGCTCCCAGCTAAACCAAGAGACTCTCGACCAAGCCGTGGAGATCATCCGTCAACGTGTTGACGGGTCCGGCGTCTCGGAGGCGGAAATCGCTACCCAAGGTGGACGCAACGTCGTCGTCTCCATGCCAGGGGTGCCCGACTCCGAAACGCGGCGCCTCATCCAAGCCTCGGCTGCCATGGAATTCCGCCCGGTGATCGCCGCCGGTGCCGGGGCCGCGGTGCCGAAGGAGAATCGGCTGCCCGATGACGAGCTCCCGGAACCCGAAGCCGAACCGAAGGATGCCTCCGACCCGAACTGGGTGACCAAGAAGCTGTATCAGGAGTTCGAATCCACCGATTGCACTCAGGCCCAGACCGAGCGCAAGCGCAGCACCTCCAAGCCGGAAGAGCCGATGGTTGCCTGCGACTATGAGACCGGCGAGAAGTTCATCCTCGGTCCGATGGAGGTCAAGGGCTCGGACATTCAAGACGCCAGCTTCGGCATGGTGCAGTCCAACACGGGTGTCTCCACCGGACAATGGGCGGTGAACCTCTCCTTCAACAGCGAGGGCACCGAGCACTTCCGCAAGGTCACCACCCGCCTAGCCCCGCTGCAGGGCAACCCGAACCGCTTTGCGGTGGTCTTGGACGACGCGGTAATCTCCGCGCCCACCACCAACGCGGTCATCACCAACGGTCAAGCCCAGATCACCGGCAGCTTTGACGAGCTCTCCGCCAAGGCTCTGGCGGAGCAGCTGAAATACGGTGCGCTGCCGATCAGCTTCGAGATCCAATCCGAGCAGCAGATCTCTGCAACGTTGGGCGCCGATCAGCTGCGGATGGGCTTGCTCGCCGGCATCATCGGGCTGATCTTGGTGGCCGTCTATTCCATCTTCCAGTACCGCATGCTGGGCCTGGTCACCATCGCCTCCCTCGTGGTCGCCGGCGTGCTGACTTACCTAGCGATCGTCTTGCTGGGCTGGAGCGACAACTATCGTCTCTCGCTGGCCGGCATCGCCGGTCTGATCGTGGCCATCGGCCTGACCGCGGACTCCTTCATCGTCTATTTCGAACGCATCAAGGACGAGTTGCGTAATGGTCGAGAGTTGATCGGCGCCGTGGAATACGGTTGGGAACGCGCCCGCCGAACCGTGCTGGCATCCAAGGCCGTCAACCTGTTGGCCGCGGCCGTGCTGTACTTCGTCGCCGTCGGCAACGTGCGCGGCTTCGCCTTCACCCTCGGCTTGACCGCCATCGCCGACTTGGTCGTGGTGTTCATGTTCACCCACCCGGTCATGCAGCTGCTGGCCACCACCCGCTTCTTTGGCGAGGGGCACCGTGCCTCCGGGCTGGACCCGTCCCTGCTGGGTGTCGTGCCCCTGTACCAGGGCGCCGGCAAGATCCGCGGCTTCAACCCGAACCCCCAGCTGGCCTCCGCGCGGGGCAAGGGTGCGGCCGCCCGCAAGGAGGCTCAGCGTCGGATGAGCATCGCCGAACGCAAGCGGCAGGCAGCTGAGCAGAGCGCTGAATCGACCACGCCGGAGGGCAACAATGACTGAAACCAAACACACCGAGCAGCCGGAGACCGAACGCAAGGTCTCGGCCCTCGCGCGCTGGGGTAACGAGCTCTACACGGGCAAACGGTCGTATCCGTTCGTGCGGATCTTCCCGATCTCGATGGCGATCGCCGGTGCGCTGATGATCGTCTCCCTGCTGATCCCGGTCTTCGGCGGCGGTTTCCACCTCGGCATCGACTTCCGTGGCGGATCCGAGTTCACCATCTCGCAGGTGAAGAACACGGACGTGCAGCCCGGCCAGGACGCAGTGAAGTCCGTGGTTGAGACCCAGGAAGCAACCGTCACCAACATCGCCCCGGGCACCATGCGGGTGCAGACCGAGCGGCTCGATGACGACCAGACGCTGGCGGTAGCTAGCGCCCTGCAGGAAAGCTACGGGGTCTCCGCAGATCAGGTGACGAGCACGTTTATCGGCCCGACTTGGGGCGCGGACGTGTCCAAGCAGGCGCTCATCGGTCTGATCGTGTTCATCGCGCTGGTGGCGTTGCTGATGGCCGTGTACTTCCGGACTTGGAAGATGTCCTTGGCCGCCATCGTGGGTCTGTTTGTGGTCGTCATCATCACGGCGGGCATCTACGCCGCCTCCGGCTTTGAGGTCACGCCTTCGGCCATCATCGGTTTCTTGACGATCTTGTCCTACGCGCTCTACGACACCGTGGTGGTGTTCGACAAGATCAGTGAGA
>CAYZBX010000178.1:0-3584 GCA_964476735.1 uncultured Micrococcaceae bacterium | reverse complement strand
CGCAAAAAGAAGTCCCGGAACATCGAATCAACGATGTCCCGAGACTTCACATGGTGGAGATGGCGGGAATTGAACCCGCGTCCGATGTAGCCTTGTCAGGTCTTCTCCGGGTGCAGTTTGCTGTCGGGTTTTCTTGGCTCTAGTCTGCTTGCAAACGAGTGACTAACCCGAGCCCAGTCGGATAAAAGTCTCCGCCACCCCTCCGACGAGGGTGGACGAACAGTGGCTATCTAGCTGACGCCAGGAACCGGAGCGATAGCAACTCCGGGCTGACGGATTGGCGCTCGCTTAGTTAGGCAGCGAGGGCGAAATCAGTGCGTTTTGATTCGGCACTTATTGGTTTACAGAGGGCGTTTACGAGATAACTCTGCGTTCTCGACCCGCTTCTCCTCACGCAACTTACATCGTCGAAACCGATCATCCCCATGGGAACTATTGAGTTTTCAAATAGCTGTGTAAGAAGTCTAGCCGTCCAGACCGCGGTTCTTCAAACGCATCTCGCGTTGAGCCTCGCGGTTGTCTTGCTGTTCGCGCAAGGTCTGACGCTTGTCGAACTCCCTCTTACCTCGAGCGGTCGCGATCTCTAGTTTCACGCGTCCGGACTCATTAAAGTACAACCGCAGCGGGACGATAGTTGTTCCCGCTTCTTGCAACTTTCTTTGGATCCGGGCAATCTCGTCGCGGTGCAGCAACAACTTCCGCTTGCGTCGTGCGCTGTGGTTCGTCCATGAACCGCTCAGATACTCCGGAATATAGATGTTCTCTACCCAGACCTCGCCGTGGCGGTCCACCGAGCAGAAGCCCTCGATCAGCGAGGCACGTCCCTCGCGCAGGGACTTCACTTCGGTCCCCGTCAAGACCATCCCGGCCTCGTATTCGTCGAGGATCAGGTAGTCGTGGCGGGCCTATATGTTGGAAGCGAACAGCGCTTCCTTCGTTTTGGGTTTGTTGGCGGCCTTGTTTTGGCGCACCTGTTTCATTTTTGCCATGACAGTTCCTCCACTTACTCCAGAAAGTCAAGTGTAGATGATGCGGCACCAGCGCCGAATTAGAGCACCGTGCGTGGATTTACTGCGGTGCCGTTGATGATTGTTTCAAAGTGGAGGTGGCAACCGGTGGAGTTACCGGTGGTCCCCACGTACCCGATGACCTGCCCCTTAGAGACCTTCTGACCGGGGCTGACGACATAGCGTGTCATGTGGTGGTACTTGGTGGCCAGCGCCTTGCCGTTGACAACGCCATGGCTGATGACCACGCGGTTTCCGGAGGTCCACACCGCCCAGTCCGCGTACCAGACCTCCCCTGCCGCGGCGGCCCGGATGGGGGTGCCGCAGGCGGAACCAAAGTCGATGCCGGTGTGCACGTAACCGCCCCGACCACCATAGTCGAAGGTTCCGGCCGGGGTTGGGCGCCAACCGAACTCACTGGTGACAGGACCGCTGACCGGCCAGGAAAGACCGTGGCTGCCGCCGCTCGAGGCAGCCGGGGCCGCGGGCGGCACGAACGGCTTGGGCTTCGGCGCCGGCTTGTTCTGTCGCTTGGCCTCGGCTGCCAAGCGGGCCTGTTCTGCCTGCCAACGCTTCCGCGCTTCCTCTTCCTTGCGCTTGCGCTCGGCCTCTTCCTTGCGGCGGCGCTCTTCGGCCTCGCGGCGGAGCCGCTCCTGGCGTTCGGCAATCTTCTGGTTGACCGCGTCCTGCGCGGCCTGATTGGCGCGCAGCTGCTTCTGGATTTCTGGGCGCTTGGCCTTCAATTCCTTGGTGAGCTTCTCGGCCTCGTCGATCATATTCTCGACGCTGGCCTTGTGCTCCGCAGCGGCCTTCTTGGCGGCCTCTTCTCGTTTCAAGGCCTCTTCAGCGCGCTTCTTCAGCGAGGAGATCCGCTTCTCTACGGCCTTCAGACGGGCCTCTGCGTTCCGATCCGCAGCGTTGCGCTGCGAATCACTGGAGAGCCGCTGGTCTTGGACCCGAATCGCCTGATTGGCCATGCCCAAAGAATCCGGCAGGGAGGAGTCGCTCATGCCGAGCAGGAAGGAGAGGTCCTCGGAGACCCCGCCGCGCTTGTAGGCTTCGGAGGCGATCTGTCCGATGAGCTTCTCGGACTTGTCCATCTTCTTCTCGTTGGACTTGATCTCTTCCTTGACGTCGGTCTTCTGCTGCTCTGCCGTCGCCAATCGCTGGTTCAACGATTCGACCTCGTCGGTGGCGGCCTTTACGCGGGTCTCCGCTTCGGCCAGCGCCTTTTGCGCGCCGGGCAGCTTGGCCTGCAGGCCTTCAAGTTTCTGGGCCTTCTCGGCGATGTCCTCGTCCAAGCCCTCGAGGTTGGACTTCAAGCGGTTCTGCCGCTGTTCCAGCTCTTGCTTCTCTCGATCAAGCTCATCAGCTTGCGCGGTGGATGGGATGCCGCCGACCACAAAAGTTAGGCCGAGGGCCGCACTGGCGACGATGCCGAGTGCACGATGCGCACGCGCACGCAGACCGACAGCAGTCATGAACGGGTTCTCCTCAGGCAGCCTAAACATTAAGGTACTTCCTCAAGGTTAACATTGATGACACGGCGGTGAGTAATATTGCGATGGCGAACAGCACCGGAACTACCTGCAGGGCCTCGGTTCCGCCGATGAATCCGGTACCCGGATACTGGTCGGCCAGCCACCCGGAGAGCCCATAGTGGGCCAAGGCCCAGGTGCTCAGCGAGGCTAGACAGGCGCCAAGCAGCGCCGCGATCAGGCCCTCCAGCACGAACGGGGTCTGGATCATCGCTTTCGAAGCACCCACGAGGCGCATGATGACGACCTCACGGTGGCGGGTGAAAGCGGACAGCCTGATGGTGGTCGCGATCAGCAGCGTGGCCGCCACCAGCATGATGACCGCGATGCTCACGGCCACCAGCGAGGCGATGTTCATCAGCGAGAAGACTTGCTCCAGCAGTTCGCGCTGGTCGGAGACCACCTCGACGCCGTTCATGGAACCGAAGAGCTCGTTGATCGCCTCGTATTGTTCGGGGTTCTTCAGCGCCACCCGGAAGGAGGCCGGCAACTGATCGGCGCTGACCGACTCGGAGATCGCCGAATTGGCGAACTGTTCTTGGAACAGCTCTAACGCCTGCTCCTGGGACTCGTACTCGTAGCTCTTGACGTAGGGGGCGGCCTCGTCGGATTCCAACTTGTCTTCGATCGCTTGCCGGTCGGCCTCGGTGACGGCGCCGGCGGCGCAGGTGGACGCCGGCGAGGTGTCCGTGCACAGGAAGATGGCGACCTCAACGCGGTCGTACCAGTAGCCCTTCATCTGGTTGATCTGCAATTGCAGCAGCCCCGCGGCACCAACGAACCCCAGCGAAATGAAGGTCACCAAGACCACGGAGACCACGATCGACAGGTTCTGGCGGATCCCGGCAAATGCCTCACCGAGCAGGAAGAAGAAGCGCATTACTCGCCCTCCTCAATCCGTTCGGCCGGCGGCACCGGTTGATCCGAGATGATCGGGATGGACGTGGTGGTGTATTCGCCGCGGTGCTCGTCGCGGACGATCCTGCCTTCGTGCAGCTCGATGACGCGACGGCGCATCTGGTCCACCACGTCGTGATCG
>CAYZBX010000177.1:0-3618 GCA_964476735.1 uncultured Micrococcaceae bacterium | reverse complement strand
AAGCTGGCTCAGTATGGATCAATAAACATGGGGCAGTGGACCCTAGAGCCCCTTTTGGGGGAGCCAAAATGTCCGGTTATGGACTTGAATTCGGTGTCGAGGGGCTCAAAGGCCTCGGCCAACCACAAGTCATCCATGCCTAATCACGCACTTGCAGTGTTGTGACTCACAACTTCTTTTGGCGATTTTTCGCAGGTACAAATGGCTGTCTGCCCAACCAGTGCGTATGGGAATCATATCGAAGCCCGCATCCGAACAATTTCGGATGCGGGCGCTCAAATGCACCGGCTCACTAGCCAATCTGAAGGCGTTGATTACATAGGCGTGTGAAGGCGGGTATACCCTTTTACAGACAAATTAGGTCGACGATAGAATTGTGACTGTTAACTTCATTTGGCGGCATCTCGCAGGTTCATATGGCGGTCTGCCCGACTGAGGCGTGTAGCATTCCTACCGAATTCGCTGTTGATACCCAAATGCACCGACTCGATCAGCCCGGCAGCTTCAAACGCTGGTTTGTGGACTTTCGCGTCGCTGCAGGGTGCTCCATAACAGCGGTTGCTGTCATCCTTTTCGTAGCGCAGCTTCGAGTACCGGATGGACTGTGATGAGGTGTCTGGTCGTTAGTGGTCGGTGCGAATCATGCACCATGCTTGGTCGAACTGGTTTGCTTGCAGGTCGCTAGCACGCATCCACACTTCGAAGTTCCCGGCGTCGCCAAACCACCCGTCAAAATGTGTCCAGCTTTCCACACTGAGCACCAGCACATACGAATCCTCAGGTCCCCTCAGGGGACGCACCTGGTGGAGGATGTCGTGGGCGTAGGTTGTGCCAGCATCGCTATGGCCATACACATGTGAGGTGGGGATGACCGGGTCGGTCACGGCCTCGACGCCGTCTCGCCAAGCCATCCAGGTCGCATAGAGTTCTTCTTGCACGCGTTCGGCTGCCGCAAAACTCGCGTGGTCAGCGTCGACGAAGTCCACACTTCGAGGCAGACTCACCCCAGCCCCGAGCAGCACCGGCTGGCACACCTCGTGCGGAAGTTCCAGGTCCTCAGGGGCACTGATCAGGGGCGGAAATTCCTCCCCGGGAAATGGTACATGCTGCACCAGCCAGCCGGCAGTGTCCGCGTCTTCGGGGTTGCCGTAGGTGCCCAGATGATGAAATACCTCCAGGTACCCCGACTCGGGCAACCGCACACCGGGTTCTGGCCAGTCAGCTTCGGTGAAATCCTCCGATTCCAATAAGGCTTGGGCTTCACTGAGGTGAATCGTGGCGATATGAGCTAATGGCTCACCGTCTACATTGCGTGGCCACTGTTCCAGCGGGCCCAGGGCAGGACCACCAAGCCACGATAGTTCCCCGAGCTCAGCGCGTTCGGCAAGAATCCGATCCACCCCGGGCTCATACTGATCCAATAGCACCAGCGAGAACTTCAGGTCGTTGCCGAGGAATCCAGCAGCAATCTCTTCAGACGCCAACCACTCACGAATGCGCTCTCGCGAAGTTCCGGGCACATGGGTTCGAGGTAACTTGGTCATCATGGGGTCCTTCCGGGCAGAGGTCTCCACCACAGCTTAGAACTTCACTCTGACTTGCAGAAGTTTCAACGCGGATATACCGAACATGACGCGGTCGGTGGTACTCTGCTCCAAAAGAGCGACTCCCTACGTGGTTGTCCTGAGGGTTGCTCGCGGTGGTGATTCACCTGACCAGTAAGGGGCCGAGTAGATGAATAGCTCACCTTCAGTATCGCGTATGGCGGAGCTTCTGCTTGCTGGTCCGCGGGGCCGGAGGTTTTTACTGGAGTATGCGTTGGAGTCTGAGCTGCAACGCAATCCGGTGCGGAGCGAGGAGTTGTTTGGGCAAGCGGTCAGCTATGCAGCACACTGGCTTGATCCAGATGTGATCGGTGGTCGTGCACTGCGAATGCAGTCCGCATTTGGCTGGTTTGACTCGTTATTTGGTGACGTCGCCGCAGAGTCAAAAATCCCCGATGTCACTGTCACCGTGGTCGCTAAGCGGTTGGGCGCAGTCGAGCTGTTGGAACCCACGTCTGCAGTGTTGCGAAACGCTCTGTTTGCTGCTGTGGATTCGGCTCGCTACTGGCAGGAACCCGACGGTGAAGACATGCTGGCGGCAACACCCCAGATGCGGCAGTCACTGCAGCGGGTGGCCGAACACGTCGCCGCGTCGCCACTGACCGCCTGGTGGTGGACACCGGTTGACCGGGCTGCACAACACTGCGTGCTGTGGGATGATGCCCCGCCACGCACAATTCCTGACGATATCCACGCAACACTCCGTGCCGCCAGTGACCGCCAACGCACCGAAGAACGCTTGGCCCGTATGGAACGCGACCCAGACCCTACTGCGAATTGGTCTGGCGAATGGGGATCACACCCTCCCCTGGACCTACCTTCATCGACTCGGGCGCTATTTGATGGCAGCCCTGGTGGACTGTGGTGTGTCGAAGACAGCATGGGCTGGGAGCACGCAGAAAGCCTCAGATTGCTGGTACCGGCGGACGTTTCGGTCTTCGAGATCGAAACCGCCGCCAACTGGGCAGAACTCTGTGCCCTGTTCCCGTTAGAGGTCACTGCGCAAAAACGCCACGATTGGTACCGCACCACCGGCCACACCGGCTCGTGGATCGTGCCCGATTGGGCCCAGGTGGCAGAGTATTATCATGCCGTCCATCTGCAGGTTGGAGCGTACCTGTCCGCAGCTGGCACCGCGATCCCCGTCGACAACAGCGCCGACGCTGTCAGCGTCATTGCTGGTTGGGACCCCGACGAGACCTACTGGTTCTCCTCGGACCTTGCCTACGGAAAGGACTACATCCGCTGGGTGCTCGTCGAGGATGATACCACCATGGTCTGGACACGAGAATAGACGGAGAAGTCACAGGACGGAACGAAACCCAGGGCGGCTCACTCAAAACACGAGAGACATGACTAGCGGACGTTGAACAGCTTAGCGCTCACCATCTGTGAGGCACCCGGGTTCGTGAAACTTTCGTCAAATTACCACGTTAAAGCACACGCCACTCCCTAAACAGGGGAACGAATGCTTTGATCTCCTGCCATGCCCGGAATATTCTGTGATGCGCTACGGATAAAACATAATGTAAATAAGAGTGCCGCCAACAGCACATGGAGCAAAGTTCCTGTAGCCGGGAGCAGCCCGACACCGATGCTGCCGTCTTCGCTGTGGAGCGCTACGACCTCGCCGACCACGGTAGTGAGGGAAGCAGCGAGTACCAGCATCAGCATGACGCGCCTTAACCAGGTTTTCGTCACAACTGTCGACGAAACCCAGACACTCACAAAGAGCGCCGTGATTGAAAGACTGATCAGGGTGATGCTCAAGAACAGCGGCAGGATGCTACCAAATACTCCTAGGAAGTCCCAGGCCAGAACAAACACACTGAAGTTTAACAAACAAGCCAAGCCCAGGTAGAGCACACTTCGACGGCGGATTTCCATAATCTATCAGGCACCCTCATCTCGCGTGTGAACTATTTGCCTGTTTTTGGATGAAGGCGTTTGCTGTCTCTTTTTTGAATTTCTCGACCTGCGGATAGTGGCTCTGTTGCAAAAATCGTGAAGCTTG